>JBIKLJ010000088.1:0-19996 GCA_044359895.1 Pirellula sp. | reverse complement strand
GGTTCGTCCAAGATCAATGCAAAGGGTTTGCGCACCATGGCCCGAGCCAACATGACGCGCCGTCGTTCGCCGGTCGACAAATGAGCAACGGGGCGATCGCGCAGTTCCATCATGCCAAAGGTTTCCAAAGCTTCGTTGGCCGCGTCCTTCATTTCCGACGTTACCCGTTCCGCATCGGGTTCCAGTTCCGATGCGAAGAACCCTGTTAGCACCACATCCGCGGATGGTAATCGCCCCGATCGACCTGTAGTAAAATGATGATCGAGTTCGGAGCTGACGATTCCAAGCTGGGTCCGCAAGTCCCACACGTTCCACTCGGTTTGACCGAGAATGCGAACGACTCCTGCTCTGCCGTCCACGATGGACGGGTACATCGTTCGTGTCAACAGCTTCAGCAACGTCGACTTCCCAGAACCGTTTGGGCCAAGAATCACGCAATGCTCGTTGCGATCGACTCGCAGAGACAAACGATCAAGAATACGAGTCGTCCCGCGAACGATCGAGACGTTTTCCAGTTCCAGCAGTGCTTCGGAGTCATTCATGGCAAACCATGCAGGGTGCGATTGCATCGCGGGAAGGAAGCGAGAGTGGAGCGCCCATCGCTCCACGGCTCGTTGCTTTAATGAGGTCGTTATTGGGTAAGGGCGGTACGACGGACTAGGAAGTCCGTCCATGGGGAATTCGACGGACTAGGAAGTCCGTCGTACCATTAAATCAACAGCCCGTCCAACGAGGGAATGACCATCGAGGCACATCCCGCAAGTAGAGGTGGGTGGTGATTCAGGTGGGTATCAATGAAAAACGGCAGAGCTAAATGGCTCTGCCGTTTTCATTCTATCGACAAGTCCGTTGGTCGTTCGACGCAACGGCACGTTGATTTAGCCGATCGCTACGCGACGAAACGCGACGATTTCGGCGCCATCCGCAAAGCCTTTGACGGCAGCTTCCACGGTCTTGGTTTCATCGAAAACGAAGAACTGGTTTAACAAGCATCGTTCTTGATCGAGCAGAGTGTTGTCGGCAACAAATCGATCCAGTTTGCCTGGAAGGATCTTGTCCCAAATCTTTTCTGGCTTTCCTTCTGCGGTAAGTTCCGCCTTGATCGCGTCTTCTGCAGCCTTCATGACTTCAGGGGTTAGCTGCAAACGGCTCACGCATTGTGGAACTGTCTTGAGCACTTTGCCAAGTCGAGTGCGGTCTTCATTCTCAACCTTGATTTGGTTTTGCATCGATTCGCACTCTTTGGCGACCATTTCCAGGTCGAACTCGGAGTAATGAAGGATGGAAGGCTTCATGGCTGCGGCGTGCATCGCAACGTTTCGGAAGAATTCGTCAGCCCCTGCTTTACCGCCGTCTTTAAACGCCAGGATCACCCCGATCTTGCTGCCGGCGTGGATATAGCTGGAAACTTTGTTGCCGGTCAGGCGATGCACTTCGGAAACAACGATCTTTTCGCCAGTCTTGCCTGTTTGTTCAACGAGCTTCTCAGCGACAGTCATGCCGTCCATGTTCAAGGCATTCAGTTGATCGACGTTCTCAACGCCGTGCTCCAAGGCCATTTTCACCAAACGGTCTGCGAGAGCAACAAAGACTTCATTGCGTGCGACGAAGTCGGTTTCGCAGCAAAGGGCCAAAATCACGGAGGTTGTCTTAGCGGCGTCGGAAGCGGTAGCAACGCAACCTTCGGTCGCGTCTTTTTCTGCTCGCTTCTCAGCGATTTTTTGGCCTTTTTTACGAAGATAATCGAGAGCACCTTCGTAGTCGCCATTGGATTCTTGAAGGGCCTTCTTGCAATCCATAAGGCCAGCGCCCGATTGCTTGCGAAGCTCTGCGACGTCGCTTGCGGAAATTGTCGTCATCGATCTTATTCCTGTGTACTAATTCAGTTGAAAGCTTGGTTTGTAAAAAAACGCTGCTTCTTCGGCTCAGCGAAAGAAGCAGCTAAGTTTGACTTTTTGCATTCCATGCAAAGAACGACTAGGCCATGCCTTCGGCCTTGGCAACCATTTCGCTGGTTGGGTCGGCCTGTTGCAATTGACTGCCTAAAGTCTTTTGCAATTCTGGGTTTTCAGCTTTGCCAGCCAAAATCGAGTCGGCAAGCTGCTTCATGATCAAATCGATGGAGCGGATACCGTCATCGTTGCCTGGGATAGGCAAGTCAATTTGGCTTGGGTCGCAATCCGTATCGATCAACGCGACCGTGGTGATTCCAAGGCACTTCGCTTCGCGAACTGCGTTCTTTTCCTTTTTAGGATCGACGATCACCAAGCACTCTGGCAATCGATTGAGCGAACGCAAACCGTTCAAGTTTCGGTAGATCTTGCGATACTCGCGATTGAGGGACGATTGCATCTTCTTGGAGTATTGGTTGATCTTGTCGCTGTTCATGATCAGCTCCAATTCTTCCAATCGGCCCATTCGATCTCGAACGGTGCGGAAGTTGGTCAAAGCACCACCCAACCATCGTTCGCTAACGAAAGGCATGCCGCATCGAGTGGCTTCCCGCTGAATGACTTCGGATGCTTGTCGCTTGGTGCCGACGAAAAGAATGAGCGAACCACCGTTGGCAACTTGGTTCAAGTATTTCTTCGCTCGCAACATTCCGCGTAGAGTTTCGCGAATGTCGATAATGTGGATCAGGTTCTTGCGCCCGTAGATGTACGGTTCCATTTTTGGGTTCCAGCGACTAACGCGGTGCCCAAAGTGTGCGCCTGCTTCGATAAGCTTCTCTACTAGTTCGTTTGCCATGCGATCTCCTCTTTTGTTTGGCATTTCTAAGCGATGCGTCGAGTCGATGGCAATCGATCGGGCACAGGAACCGAGCACGGAAGATGCTGGAATCCTTCTGCTTTTCTAGGTGAAATGCGGAATTAGGGACCTGGACGGATGGAGAATTGAGCGAAACCCGCACAAAAAACAACTCGAATCCGACCTGTCCTTGGGCCGTTAGTATCGGCAATTGGTGCTTCGCGTCAATGGAAAAGTTCAAATTTGCGGCCTTCTGTCACATCCTTTGTTTCGACTTGGAAGGGCATCCGTTTTCTGCGATACTCTGGCATCTGCGATGGCGTCACATCACGTGAGTGTCTTTTCGCCTATGAAGGCTCGATGGGAGCCTTCTCAACATAGCCAAAGGGATTGCTTGGCTACTAGTTAACGTTTGTGCGACCGACTGGCAATTTGCTGGATCGATGTTCGCCTGTTTTATTGGAGATTGGTTGATGTACAAGAATTTGAACGCGACTGTATTGGGAGTTTCTGGGCGGCAAAGTGAATTGATCGAACTGGCAATGACCTACGGTTTTAGCGGTTTGGATATCGATATTATTGATTTAGTCAAGCGGACACAACGGAGCGAATTTGAAAAGGCCGCCCGTTATCTGCTCAGCGCAAAAATGAAGGTTAGCGGTTTCGAAACTCCAATCGACCTCGATACGGACGACGAGTCGTTTGCAAAATCGCTCGCTCAATTGTCGACTACGATTGAAGTTGCTGGCAAAGCGGGTGCGAAGGCTGGTTTTTTGCGACTGCCTGCTGCAACGGACCGCCTTCCGTTCCATGAGTACTTCGATGTGTTGCGAAAGCGAGTGGACAGCATTGCGGAGATCTTTGCAAAGAACAAGGTAATGCTTGGTTTGTATTTCTCGGTCGCTGTGGAAAATCGTGAGAATCGTCAGTTCAAGTTCATTCAGGACGTGGATGGGTTCTTGGCCTTTTTCAAGGCATGCACCAACACCAGCGTAGGTCTCGTCATCGACACCTTCAATTGGGCTGTCGGCGGTGGAACCTTTGAGCAATTGGCGACCATTCCTGGTGATCGTGTTGCCGCCTTGCGATTGGCAGACACCGAAGCATTGCCCTCGGCTGCGGATGCAAGTTTGAAGATGCGGCTACTAGCTGGTACTAGCGGCGTGATCGATAACGTGCGTTTTGTTTCGATCTTGAGCAAGGCTGGATACGAAGGCCCGATCACTGCTTTTGGACACGCAAGCAATTTTGGCGGAATGACTCGCGATTCGATCGTGGCAAAGAGCCAAGATTCTCTCGATCATGTACTCGCGGGTGCAGGCCTTCCAACCTTCACACGCCGACCCGACATGATTGTTGAATCGACCAGCCCATTGGTCCTAGAAGACATTGGCTTGGAAGCGTAAGCTTCGACCCATGTTCGATCCTTGCCGTAGCTACGCTAGCCCAAAAAGCGAATGTAGCTAAGCTGACCACAGCACGGCAATCCGTACTACAATGTACAATTCGTTGAATCGAGATGGATACTTCAAGAGTTGATTGTTTTAGGTTAAGGTCACGAGGTGGGAATGAGCAAGCTAACGCTCCGTGTCGTCCAGGGTGCAGATCGTGGGCGAATTTACGCAGACCTTAAATCCCCAGTCTCGATCGGTCGCGAAGAAGGGAACTCGATCCAGCTTAACGACGAGCGTATCAGCCGCTTTCACTGCAAGATCCAAGAAGACAACGACCACTTGGTGCTGACCGACCTGGAGAGCACCAACGGGACTCGAGTGAATGGCCAAGATTGCCAACTTCGAATTTTGCGATTTGGCGACATCATCGCTGTCGGTCGAAGCATGTTGCTATTCGGTTCCGCCGAACAAATCAATTCGCGGGTGCAAGATAGCTTGACCGCTGTCGAAGAATCCAAGCTCGGAACGCACAACGACGATGGTGATTTCGAATTGGACCCGGGGCTTGCCGAGTCGATTCGCGCCCTGCGGGATATGAACCAACCGCCACAACTGCCCGAGCGCCTTAGCCCAAGCCAAGCAGCTCAATTGGCAGAGCTCTTCGAGTACTTTCATGCTCGAATCGGAGAAGTCGTCGACTCCGTCAAGATTAATGACAAACGCGCCACGATCAATGTGGATATTGCAACTTGGCAACTCATGCTGCAACTGTACAGCCGCATCTCTGAATTGATTCGCGGCATCTCTGACCCTGACTTCCGTTTACCAAGCTAAACCCTCATGGCCAAATCACTGCAATTCACCAAAATGCACGGAGCCGGTAACGACTACGTGTACATGAGTGGCTTCTCGCAAGCGTTGCCCTTGGACCTTCCTAACTTGGCAACTCAAGTTTCCGATCGGCGTTTCGGAATCGGTGGGGATGGCTTGATTGCTATCTTGCCAACCGACAAGGCTGACGCGCGCATGCGAATGTTCAATGCCGATGGCAGCGAATCTGAAATGTGCGGCAACGGAATTCGATGTGTCGCCAAGTATGTTTACGATCATGGGATCGCCCAAAACAAATCGCTTAAGATCGAAACAGGCGCAGGCATCTTGTCCCTTGAGCTGACCGTTGAAAACGGACTGGTGTCGCAAGTGACGGTCGACATGGGTGAGCCGCGATTGAACGCGGAACAGATTCCAACAACGCTCGGGGCCAATCCTCAGGCCAACGTGGTCAGCCATCCGATCGAAGTGTTGGGGCACCGGCTGTTTGCGACATGCGTATCGATGGGGAACCCGCATTGCGTCATCTTCGTTCCTGAAGCTACAGACGAACTGGTTTTGACCGTTGGACCCTTGATTGAACGCGATGACCGATTCCCTAAACGCACCAACGTGGAGTTTGTAGAGGTGCTGGCACGAGGCGAAGTGCGACAGCGAACTTGGGAACGAGGTTCGGGCGAAACGTGGGCATGTGGCACGGGAGCCAGCGCGGTTTGTGTGGCAGGCGTGCTGACCGGCAACACCGATCGTCATATCTTGAACAATCTCCTTGGGGGGCAGTTGCGATTGCATTGGGAGGAAGCCTCCAATCATGTTTTCATGACCGGACCTGCGGTTGAGGTGTTTTCCGGGCTTTGGCCACTTCCGTCGTAATGCGATTCCCCAAGTTACCTTTTCGGCCGAACATGGTTCTTGGACGAGCCTCCATGAGCTGGGGGGGGACTCTTCTGGCCTTCGGTATTCGAGCCTGGATGCGCACTCTGGACGCCCGCATCGCATGCTACCAAACGGACATGGACCCGGCGGTCGCCAGTTTTCAAGGGCCAGCCATCTACATCGTGTGGCATGAGTACCTTGCGCTACCGCCATGCAACCGCAGAGGTTGCGATGTCACCATGCTTCTCAGCCAACATCGCGATGCGCATTGGCTGACCGAGATGATATCCCAGTTCGGATTCAAAACCGTTCGTGGCTCGACCAGCAAAGGAGGCGTCAAGGCAATCCTGCAAATCACTCGCGAATTCCGAAACACAAGCTTAGTAATCACACCGGATGGACCGCGTGGGCCACGCAGGGAGCTCACCTCGGGTTGCATCTACATCGCTGGTTTGCTGGGAATCCCCATTGTGCCGCTCGGCTGTGGATTCGATCGACCTTGGCGCAATCGAAAGTCGTGGGACCAATTTGCGATCCCACGTCCCAGCTCACGCGCTAGGATTGTCTTAGGGCCAGCGATCTATGTTCCTCGCAAGCAAACCAAGGAACAGATCGAAGCGATTCGCCAATACGCGGAAACACTACTTCACGCGGTGACTCTTGAATCGGAGACATGGGCTGCAGATGGCTCGCTCCGGATCGGCGAAAGAGCATTTTATCCCGTACCTCAGGAATCGATTCCATTATGACCGGGTTTTTGTGGAGCGATGATGCTGATGCCTTCTTTGGAAATGAGCCCGAGAAGAAGCCCTTAGATCTCAATCCCAAGCGGACGCCAACGCCACCGGCCAAGCCTCCAGCTGCGTCCAAAGCCAAGGCCCCGTCTAAGTCCGCCAAGGAGCCCTCCCAACCGGGCAGCACATCGGAAACGCCTCTTTCCGTTGGCCAACTCAATGCCTGGATCAAGCGTTCGATCGACGAATCGGTTTCCACCTTTTGGTTAGCCGGCGAAATCGGAAATCTTAATCAATCGGCTTCCGGGCACGTCTACTTGACCATTAAGGATTCTACCAGCCAGATCTCCGCAGTACTTTGGCGATCGACGTTTGAACGATTGGGCATCGACTTGCGAGAAGGGATGGCCGTTCTGGTTCAAGGGCGCATCGATGTCTATGGACCTCGCGGTACTTACCAGGTGATCATAAGCCGAGTGGAACAGCAGGGAATTGGTAAACTGCAAGCTGCTTTTAAACGGCTGCATCTGAAGCTCGCTCAAGAAGGATTGTTCGACGCGGAACGAAAAAAATCGCTTCCTCGCTTCCCAACGCGCATTGGGTTTGTAACCAGCCCAAGCGGCGCTGCCATTCATGACTTCGTCCAGGTTGTGCGTCGACGTTGGCCGGGCGCCAGTGTCTTGCTGATCCCTGCCCGAGTGCAAGGGGAAGGAGCGGCTGAGGAGATCGTTCGCGGAATTCAAGTTGCCCAGCGACTTCGCCCATTGTTGGACGTCTTGGTGGTTGGCCGGGGTGGTGGATCGCTCGAAGACCTATGGTGCTTTAACGAAGAGATCGTAGTCCGCGCCGTCGCAGCCTGCTCGTTACCAACGATCTCAGCGGTAGGCCATGAGATTGATGTAACCCTTTGTGACTTGGCCGCCGACATCCGAGCCCTAACACCCTCGGAAGCTGCGGAGCGAGTCGTGCCCAGCCGCGACGAAATCCTGGATGCTTTGGCAGCAACTCAACGGCGCATCGATATGTTAATGATGCATCGGATTCATCAAGGGGAGCAACGCTTGCAGTCCATTCTCAGCCGTCCCATTTTCGCATCGCCCGAGCGATCTTTAGAAACACCGACTATGCGACTGGACGATGTGCACCAAGCTTTGGACGAAGCCATGGATGCAATGATCCAGGCTCGCAATGAACAACTCGAACGAGCTTCGAGTGTGTTGGATGCTATCAGTCCCTTAAAAACGTTATCGCGAGGCTACTCGGTGACCATGGATTCTAAAACCGGAAGCGTGATCACTCATAGCAAGCAAGTAAAGCCGGGGCAAAAGCTGACAACCAAGTTGGCCAACGGGGAGATTCAAAGCGAAGTGTTCTAGTGGGACTCGATTCGACTGAGCTGATCCAGATCCAGTATTCCGTAAGCCCTCGCGACTTGCGTCACTTTGGGTCGGTCGTATTGCTGCTTTTTGCCACAACGGCTGTTGCCTTGTTCGAACCTAATGCTCGAGCGAACGCGGCAATCTCCACGTTGGCAGCACCACCCTTTTTGAGTGCGCGAGCCGCATCTTGCGCGGTCGCACCACTGGTAACAACATCATCGACCAACAGGATCGTAGCGCCCTTGATCCATGATCGCTCGTAGGCCGCGAAGGAGTCTTGCATATCGTTGAGTCTATCTTGCAAGTTTTTGATTCCCTGCTTTTCCACCCATCTTGTTCTGTACAGTGCGTGAGGTTCGAATGGCAACCGAAGCGACTTGGCGACGCAGGCCCCCAGAATTTCTGCCTGGTTGTATCTGGTCGATAAACGGCGGAACCAATGTTGCGGCACGCACACAACGCGATCTATTTTGGCCGCATCGAAGGTAGGGCTTTCAGCGAGCCAATTCCCAACTCGACGACCTACTTCCCAGGTCAGCGATTCGTTGTTGCTTTGTTTCATCTTTCGGATCACTTGCTTGGCAGGACCGTGATAAATGGTGTAGCAATGGGCTCGGCGAAAAGACCATTTCCGTTTTTCACAGTGGCGACAGGATTTGGGCGGCTCGTCGTCGGCTCGAAGAAATGACTTGATAGGAGCTCCGCATTTTCTACACCCCAACTGCGTAGGTTCAATCTTGTCAAAGCAACCGCCGCAAAGCGATTCGTGGTCGGGGTCGATTATCGGCGTCTGGCATACTACACAAACACGGGGGAAGGCCAAGTCGGCGAACAACCGAATACCACGTTTCCATCGACTCCATGTCGTTCGATCGCGAAGAGTAGTTAGCAGGCTGTTCATGCTTGGCTATTTCCGAGTCACGACAGCGGTTTTGCGCCGAGGATACAGCTCACGGCAAAGACCGCAAACCGTACCGTCGCACCCACGGGCCGTACAATGTTCGCGGCCGTAAAAGATGATCTGCAAATGCAGCCTATTCCAGCTGGCTTCTGGAAACAACTTTTTGAGATCTCGTTCCGTCTGAACAACCGAACTGCCGTCGGTGAGCCCCCATCGCTGTGCCAAGCGATGAATGTGGGTATCAACGGGAAAGGCTGCCACCCCAAAGCCCTGGCTCATTACGACCGAGGCGGTTTTATGGCCAACTCCTGGTAGTGCTTCCAATTTCTCAAAGCTGTTGGGAACTTGACCTTGATGCTCATCCACCAAGATTTTCGATAAACCTTGGATCGCTTTTGACTTTTGAGGACTTAATCCGCAGGGTTGGATAATCTTGCGAATGCTTTCCACCGATTTTTTAGCCATATCGAAGGGATTGTCAGCCAAGGCCCACAGATGGGGTGTTACACGATTTACCATTTTGTCGGTGCATTGTGCACTGAGCAGCACCGCCACCAATAGAGTGTAAATGTCCTGATGTTCCAGTGGGATCGGGACTTGGGGGTAAAGTTCTTCCAGCCGTACGTGTACGGTCTTCGCGCGTTCTGATCTAATCATGGCCCAATCATACTTGGTTCACGTGGACCTGTGCCAGTCCCTTTCCTTTTCCCTTTAGCATCATGACCAGCAGAAAGCCTGTTCAGCTCGAGTTCACAGACTGTAGCCACTGTGGAAAGCGAATTGCAACCACCGCAAGGCGATGCCATCATTGTCAGGCTACGTTCACGAACCTAGTGCGTCCAAAGCCAACAACTTCCAATCACGAGTTGGATGACGAGCTGGCAGAAGATGACAGCCGCGATTCTCATATGTCGTTATCGTATGGCGGATACGACAACCAGGATATGGACGATACCGATGAGGAATTGGATTCCTCGCCACGAAAGCTATGGAGATTTGTCGCCTGGGTATTGCTGATCGTATTCTCGGTTTTTGCCCTCATGCCGTTCCTGCTGTAGTCTTGATCGCTCAAGACGCTGAGATCGTGCTGCGGGGGACTAGGCGTGCTGGAACGTTGCAACTTCTTCGCCAACCGACCATTCTTTGAAATTGGATTCATCACGATGGATGTGGCGGTAGATCGTGTCCCGTTCTACTGGTTCGCGCCCTGCTTCCACAATCAGTTGTCGGATCTGCTCTACCGTGAGTAGTTCAGGTGTGGTGGCGCCAGCATCGTGATAGATCAATTCATGGCGAACCGTTCCGTCGATATCATCGGCACCGTAAGCCAAAGCTGTTTGTGCGGTTCCAATGCCAAGCATGATCCAGTAGGCCTTCATGTGCGGCACGTTATCCAGCATCAAACGTGAGACCGCCATCGTTCTTAGATCCATCGCTGCTGATGGCTTCTTCAAATGAGACAATTTGGTGTTTTCGGGGTGAAAAGCGAGCGGGATGAATGTTTGAAAACCGCCAGTCTTGTCTTGCAAATCTCGCAGCTGCAGCAGGTGATCAATGCGATGGTATGGTTGTTCCACGTGTCCATACAACATGGTGCAATTCGTCTTCAAGCCAATCTCATGGGCTGCTTGATGGATCTCCAACCATTTATGTGAGTTGGCTTTGTGCTCGCAAAGCTGACCGCGCACTTCGGGATGAAAGATTTCCGCTCCACCGCCGGGCATACTGCCGAGCCCAGCTTCCCTGAGATCTTGAAGTATTTCCTTGGAAGTCATTTTCGTTAGGAATTCGAACCAGTTGATTTCGACGGCCGTCCAACCTTTCAAATGCAGTTTTGGATATGCGTTATGCAGGAGCGAGATGATGCCACGGTACCAGTCATATCCGAGCTTATGATGCAATCCACCCACGATGTGCATTTCAGTGCAGCCATTGTCCACCGCTTCTTGGCCTCGGTGCAGGATCTGTTCGTCGCTCATCGCGTAACCCTTGGGATCACGCAGGTCAGACCGGAAGGCGCAAAAACGACATCGGTATACGCAAACGTTGGTGGGGTTAAGATGCGTGTTGATGTTGTAGTAACCGAAGTTGCCGTTGATTCGCTCTCGCACGTAGTTGGCCAATTCGCCAACTTCATGCAGAGATACTTCGGGAGAGTACAGGAACAGGCCGTCCTCCATGTTAAGCCGTCCACCTTGCTCCACTTTTTGACGGATGTTTTTCAGTTTGTCTTGGACGATTGGACTAATCATGATATTTGCAACAAAAGACGTGGAAGAACTGAGGATCTATTTCCAAAAGGCATCGACGGAACCGACCACCAAAAACAAAACGCTAATGATGGAATTGAGTTGAAAAAAAGCAAGTTGGATTTTGGCTAAGGAATGCTCGGATACGACTCGATGTTCGATGACCAACAGGACGGCGATGATCCCAAGCATTCCCCGAAAGGCCCAGCCCAAAGATAACTCGGGGAGCAAAAAGGTCATCGAAAGAGCGATGAGCCACATGATCGCGTGGCACGCGGCGGCAATTCTCAGTGCCCCTCGAACGCCGAACAGGGCCGGGATGCTGAAGAGCTTGGATTCACGGTCAAATTCAGCATCTTGGCAGGCATAAATCATGTCAAAGCCCGCGACCCAAAAGAGAACCACCGATCCCAAAAAAACGGCGGGAAGCAGGTCGCTGGGTCGTGCTAGCACCCATTCCCCCCGCAACGCAATCCAGGCACAGATGGGGGCCAGCATTAATGCTACTCCCAGCCAAAAGTGAACCAAATACGTAAAGCGTTTTGCAAGGCTATACATGGCAAGAAAGGCCAAAACGGGTACCGACAGGGCTATGGGTAAGACGTTTGGCAAAAACAAGAGACAAGAAGCGACGAAAGCCAGCCCGCAAGCAACACTAAAGCCAGTGACACTCGACGAACTAAGAATCTTCGCTGGCAAATGACGGCCTGCCGTACGAGGATTCTGTCCATCCCACTTTTGATCCAACAGTCGATTCATGGCCATGGCAAAACTTCGAGCCGTTACCATGCAAAGCAGAATTCCCACCAAAGCTTGCCATCGAACCGGAATCGACATTTCAGCCGTTTCGTTGCCGATAACAAAGCCTGGCACCAAATAGGCCCAAACCGTCGCAAGCAGAGCGAACGGCAACGCAAAAATGGTATGACTGAAACGAATCAGCTCGAAGTAATGTTGGAGCTGATGCACCCATGTGGTTTCAACGGGTATGGATTCTGGCTTGCTCATCATATCCCGCGTTTCAAGAGCGTATGGTCGATGGATCCAGCTTCCCCCCAGCGTTTCATCAGGACATGAGGGACCTGAAGATGGTCTAAAATCCGGGCCACGATAAAGTCGATGATGTCCACAACGCTTCGGACGCCATGATACCAGCCCGGCATTGCCGGCAAGACGATTGCACCGGCGTCCGCTGCTCGTTTCATGTTCTCCAGTTGAAAAACGGACATCGGTGTTTCACGAGGTACGAGAATTAACTTTCGATGTTCCTTCAAGTGCACGTCGGCGGCTCGTTGAATCAAGTTGTTTCCCGCTGCATGAACAACCCCCGACATGGTGGCTCCCGAGCAAGGACAGATCACCATGCCTCGCGTTAGAAACGAGCCACTGGCAACCGGGGTCATATAATCGCGGTAGTCATGCAAGGTAATGAACTTGCGGTCGGCTTCCACCTGTTCAATGCTGCGGATCGGCCATTGGCTCAGCGTGCTTGCATCGGGCCACGAGTATTCCAGAAGGCGATCGATCTGGTCTCGGTTTGTACCCAGATCCAGTTGCAATTCTTGTTGAACAACAGCCGCACCGGATGGACTGATTAAAAGATGCACCGGCACTTGTGCTTGGCAAAGGCATTGAAGCAGTCGAACCGCGTAGACTGCACCGCTTGCACCCGTGATGGCTAGAACCAACGGATGATGGTTCGTTGGAAGTTCCATTATTTGGTGCCTACATACAGCGTGACCACTCCGAACGTCATCGCTACCATTCGAATGTTCTTGAGCCCGGCTTGTCGCATCAGGACCGCTAAGGCCTCGCCGCTCGGGAATGCTTGGACGCTCTCAGGAAGGTATTGATAGGCCGACTGGTCATTCTTGGCCAAGCGTTGTCCAACTCGAGGAAGAATATGTTGGAAGTACGCGTTGTAAACGTGCCGCAACCCGAAAGCGGTTGGCTTGGAGAATTCGAGCACCGCGACCTGCCCGCCCGGTTTGCAGACTCGCGTCATTTCGGACAATCCGACCTCGGTCACCGCAACGTTTCGCAGGCCAAAGGCGACTGTCACCGCTTGGAATGTATTGTCTTCGAAAGGAAGCTTCTGAGTGTCCGCTTCCACAAAGTCGACCTGTTGGTGGGAAGGGAGTTTCCGCTTGCGTTTGTCGCGAGCGATGTCAAGCATTTCCGGGCAGAAATCGCTGCCGATCACCCGCGTTTCTTTACCCAGTTGCTTGGCTATCGATAGGGCCAGATCGCCGGTCCCCGTGCACGTGTCCAGCACCGGTTCACCCGGATGAAGTTTCAAGAAGCGAAGAGCCTTGGACCGCCAATGCCGGTCGACGTTCAGCGAGAGAACATGATTCATCAAATCATAGCGCGGAGCGATTTCAGCAAACATCTGCCGAACACGATCACCAGACTTATCTACCATACCTATTCCCAAAGATGAGGGTACTAACCTAAGTTGCTCCGCGCAGATGGGCCACCCAATAAGCGACTCACTGAGCCGCTAATCGCCGCAGCGAAATTTTTGGCCCAGTCATAGACCGTATTTTCGCCAACTGCTTTAACCCCGACTAGCCCAATCTTTTTGAACGTGGGTCAAGAACGCATCGCGCTTGCAGACTGAGCCCAAGCAAAAGGCCCGAAAATCAAGAGGGGAGCCCAAGCCGCAACGGCGGGGGACAAAAAGGTTTCGTTGGCACCCAATGCATTGAGTCCCATACTTACCCCAAAAAAAGCAGCAAAACTGACCAAACAGGTCAAAATCATGCTGACCAAGTTACGATTTCGATTCGACAAAATGAGCGGGATGCCCAGTAAAAGCTGTGTGAAATCCAGAAATGGCTGAACAAACCTGGCATGCACGGCCACTTTCAATTCGCTCCCGTAGTAGCTGCCCTGATTCTGCATTCGCCATATTAGATCGCCCGTTGACGCGAATTGGCGGGCTCCTCCCCCCCGAAGGACGTCGTATTCGATGTTGCTTGGGATGAAAACTTGATTGGGCTGGAGCCACGGATTGTCGGCAGGTAGCAGCAAAAACACGCCCGACTCGTTGCGAACCGATTGCTTGCCGGCCAGGGAATCCGACCCCTTGGCTTCAGCCACCAAGTAGCCAGCGGGGTGGTCTTTGTCCGCTGGCAGGTGGGTAGCGGAGGCCCCGGTGATTTGCTGCGTGACCACAGCGGCCGGTCCCAGGAACCGAAAGATGGGATGAACAATGGTCGACTTGGCCGGCAATAGATGCATGCCTGCAATCAAGACCCCCTGTTCAATATCTTCGGCAGGACGGATAGGGCGAGTGTTTTCCCCCTTCAGTTCCTGAGGGGACTTGCTGAGCATTCCCGCGAAATGAGGTATCAGCAGCTCTCGGGATACCGCTGCAATTCCAATAAGAACCGCTGACAAAATCAAAATAGGCCGGACGATTCGTCCTTTGCTAATCCCTGCAGCGAGCAATGCTGTCATTTCATTTGTTCGATACAGCCATGCCACCACAAACATGGTCGACAACATCGCGATCAAGCCGCACATGCGATCGTAAATGCTGAGCAAATATGGGCTAAAGTACTCGACCAATCCGTTCACGAATCCGCCTCGAGTTTCGCCGAAAGCAATCAGCTCATCCAGATTGGTAAAGACCTGAACCACCACCAGAAGACCGGCTAGCGTTAGAAAGCAAATCACGAATACGCGTGAATACAAGAAAAGAACGTATCGATCGATTTGAGTCATTGGATTCTCGGTTTGCCATAATTCACCGCCTGAAGTCCTATACAAAACTACTGGTGATGAACGCAACGGGAATCAGATTCGCTGAAACTTAAAAACCACCATTCGCCCCAAACAAGTTCAACGCGAAAATCACCCTGTGAGCCGACAGGCATTTTTGAAGATTTCGTTCCCGTCCCGATTTTTGATCCAAGTTGCCTCGCGAAGTTCCGGCATCTGTCTAAACTGATTCGGATTGCCTTCCGACCTTACGTAGACGGTGTACTAAGTTTGTTTCATTGAAAGATATCAGAAAGCTAAGATGGGATTCAGAACATTCTTCGCATGGTGGTTACCAGATGCAATGCTGTCCATTTCGGCGGCATCAGCGACTTTGGCGATATCAATGCTATTTGCATCTGTAGGAGCGAGGATAGGTTTTTGTGAAGAGCCGTTCATTCCGTACCAGGTGACGGAGGATGTCGTCTACGGACACAAGGATGGGCTGGCTTTGACCTTGGATGTTCTTGAACCAACAGAAAAACCGAACCATATCGGATTGATTTTGATTTCGAGCGGTAGTTGGAATTCTCGCAAATCCGATGTGCACGAAGAGGAAGAAAGCCGACGGCAGAAAGACCACTGGACGCAAGGACTTTTGAAAGGAGGCTTCACCCTATTCGTCGTGCGGCATGGCAGTAGCCCTCGCTACACGGTGACTGAAATGACGCCGGACATCCTGCGTTCGATTCGATTTGTGCGCGCGAATGCTGCTCGATTCGGCATCAATCCTGATCAAATTGGAATCACCAGCGGTTCTTCGGGTGGACATCTCGCGCTGATGGCGGCGAATCAAGGTGACGATGGTAAACAAGATTCGAAGGATCCGATTGAGCGAATAAGCAGTCGGACGCATGCGGTCGTCGCTTGGTTTCCGCCAACCGATTTTATCAATTGGATGGGACCCAACAGCTACACGTTGGTTTCGCTCACTCGACCTGATCTCTTTGAACGTATGCTCGGCAAAGTCAATAATCTGGAAGAACAACTGCGTGCAATTTCGCCAATCAACTTTGTCTCTGCAGACTCTCCGCCGCTGCTGCTGATTCATGGTGACGCGGACAAAACCGTACCATTGCATCAGTCAAAATTGATGAAGACCAAGTATGAAGAACTTGGGCTGAAAGTGAAACTGGTGGTTCAGCCCGGTGGGGGGCACAGCAGCTGGCCAGGAGTGATGGATCAGTATCCAGAAATTTGGTCTTGGTTTGAAACTCATCTACAATAACCGCCGTCGCAGTCGTAGAATCCTAGGGCGAAGCTGAACCTTTGGCCAACTACATCGCCTCGATGAAACCGATTACGTCCTCTGGTTCTGAAGACCCAGGGCCTGGTGCGAGAATCAAAGATACCAGATCGGGCGAATGGAAACTAACGCGTACTCACCAGTTGGATCGGTACGCTCGGCGTTAGTTGGTGGTGCTCGTCCCCGACCAAAGTCCGGAGACGAGCTCTTTCGGAATATCGAGCTCCTTCGAAGTGTCGTCTACATACCGACGACTTACTTCAAAAACGAAGTGTCGAAGTCGATCATGCCTTCGCCGGTACCATAGGATACCGAAGTAGGCTTGGCGGTTAGGCCGTACCGTTCACAAAATTGACTCACGATCGGCATGGTCTCGCTCTTAAACTTATCGCTAGAAAACAATTGCTTGGCTTCCTCTGGGGTTCCGTAGAATCTGGTTTGCGTGACCACCTTCTTCATGTCATCCAATTGCAACTTGGCAAACTTCTCACCGATACCAACCAGCGTTTTGTCCATGGTTGCAGGATCTTTCATTCGCTGATTCATTGCATAGAACGTCTCAACGATCGCGGCTGCAAATTCTTTGCCGCCAGGTTTCTTGAGCGAATCGGCTCCAACCACCACCATATCGATGATTTCTTCTGGAATGCTGGAGGAATCAAACAGCACCTTGCTTTCGGGGCGAGTGACCAAGGTTTGCATCACAAAGGGGTTCCAAACCATGATCGATTCAATCGAATCCTTCTTGAGCTGAAACGCTTGGGCCGCTTGTTCGGGATCCATATTGGTGAATGGGAAATCCTTCGGAGACTTTCCAAGTTTTTCTAAGCACCGGTCAAAACAGAATTGCGAAACGCTTTTCTCAAGACCATGTGTTTTTTTTCCAACAAGAGCATCGACAGAATCGATTCCCGCCACGATGCAAGCATCCGCCCCATTGGATGTTGAGGTTGGCAAAATCGCAACGCTCTTTCGGGAAGCAGCTGGCCCCAAGATGTCGATGTTGGTAATGCAGACAGCATCGGCCTGGGAAGTTCCATAAAGGGTAATGCAGCTGTCGTAGCTGACCAGTTTCAGTTCGATATCGACGTTGTGCTTCTTTTCAATCGAACCCATTTTGCCTGCTTCGCCGTCAATCAAACCAACGTCGCTGGCCACCCCGAAAATGCTCCAGGATGGGTATTCGCTCCAAGCGAGTGTGAATTTGGTGGGTGCTGCTTGCGTTGAAGCGGACGAATTGGCAGGCGCAGAGGCCGGTTTCGACTCGCATCCTAAAGGAGCGAAAGCAACCAAGGTCAGAAGAGTTAGCCACGATCGATTAAGCGATTTTTTCATGATTTTGCGGTATCTAAACTGGTAAACGAAGGAATCAGCTAGGCTGAAAACAGGAACGCCTCACGCTTCATCGTCTCGCAAACGGCCTCAATTCTCAAGTACCAATAGGAAGAATCGACCCGGTAAAGTAGCGTTGAGGCAGGGAACTTGTTCAGCTTCATTGAAACCACATTTGATTTGGCGGTTAGTATTCTTGTAATTGCCCGCCCGTTCTCGTACAACGATGCAACACCTTTTGCCAACCATCGGCGTGTCGATTTTGCTACTCGAATCATGATGGTCGAGTACGAGATCAGAATGTACAACCCAAGATAGCCAACGCTCTGCCGAACCGGGGTCTCATCGGTTTCGGGCCGAACGGTGGGCGCAGAACCTACATACTCAGGGGCAACGATTTCCATCCGGCCGTAGAGATCCTCAAGAACTGGCCGGCGCAGTATCTGCGCGAGCTAGGTCGTCCGAATCGCGAGGTGCAATCGGATACCGATTGACATCAACTGGCGGATGAAAGCTGATACATGGTGCAAGTGCGATCCCTTATCGAAAGCGGTCGCATTTCTTATGCGCTAGGTCTGCGATCGCAATTCGGCCGGAAACAGTTCCACTTCCGTCGAGTTTATCTCGAATGTCGCAAGGTTAAGGGGGAACCCCTTGATTTTACCTGCTTTCCTCGAACTGATATTTACATGAAAGGCTCCCTTGCCACAGATTGGGTTTAGTTGAAGAACCCGCAAACGAGCAAGGAAGCCTGAAGATGATTGCACCAAAATCTGACGTGAAGAAACCTCGTCCACGCAGAGCAGAGCTTAACAGCTCAAGCCGTACCAAGACAAGTCGTGAAGACAGAAAAAAGGATAAAGATCCATCGTCGGTCAATCAGTTTCAATACAAGATTGAAAAGCTGCTCAAAGCTGATGAGTTACTTCTTCCGAAGCTATTTGACGACGCAATGATTGAAGCGGTTCTCTCTAATAACAGTTCAGATCAAAAGTCACGACGTCAGCGCATCTACACCGTTTCCACCACCCTGTCTCTCTTCGTCCAACAGGTCTTGATGAAGGATCGTGGTTGCAAAGAAGTGGTTCTGTTGTTGAACAAGAAACGCAAGGATCAACAACTACGTGAAGTGAGTACCAATACAGCAAGTTACTGCGATGCCAGAACGAGAATTCCCTTTGCCTTAATTGAAACATTGACGTCTCGCACTGCTCGAATCGCGACTAACCAACTAGCCGACCATCATCTTTGGCATGGTCATAGAGTCTGGTTGGTTGATGGTTTGGTTGTCAACGCTCCAGATACACCAGAGAATCAAAGCCGCTACCCTCAATCACAATCGCAGAAACCTGGAATGGGCTTTGCGCAGATCCGCTTGTGCGCGGCTATCTGCCTTGCAACGGGTGTTGTAAACAACGTCCAGTTTGGCCCCGTAATAGGTAAAACGACTGGAGAAACAACGCTTTTTCGCAAGATGTTTTGCAAATTCAAACGCGGTGATGTCGTTATTGCTGACAGTCTCTACGAGTGCTTTCGCGATTATGCAACGCTCGTCGCAAAGGGGGTGAATATGATCTGCAGCAAGAACGGATCGCGTGAATCTCCCTTCAAAGGTCGCTGTGAAGTAATTGAAGAAGTCTGGAAAGAATTGCCACGTCCAGACTTCGATAAAAGTAGATTTACGAAGGAGCAGTGGGAGGCGTTGCCCAAGACGCTGAAAGTCCGGATGATTCGCTGCAAAGTTGGTGGGCGCAAATCCGAACTCTGCTTGGTGACTACATTATTGGATAGTGAAATCTATCCAGCAGCCGAGATTTTGAAGCTCTATAAACTTCGCTGGGAATGCGAACTAGATATTCGATCCATGAAATCGGTAATGGGAATGAGCTGGTTGAGTTGCTATACTGCCGCAATGCTTGAGAAGGAACTAATGGTCTATATCTTGGCGTACAACATTATCCGAGTCACGATGTGTGATGCCGCTAAGCTTGGCGGCCATCTTCCACGCGATCTAAGTTTCAAGGGTGCGAAAGATGCATGGCTTCAACTCGGCCAGGACCAACCGGAGCCGCAACACTACGCTTGGCTGCTTTGGGCAATCGCTGACGCGCCATTACGCAAACGTCCAGGCAGAAACGAGCCGCGAAAGATAAAACGACGAAACGGCAAGTACGAGAGGTTGAAACTGCCGCGAAGCCAGGAAAAAGCAGCACTTTCCCCTTAACCTTGCGACATTCCGGTTTATCCGGGCGGAAGCAGCGATATTGAGCCTGTCTCTATCACGCGATCCCGTCGACTCAAGGTAGCTTCCAATTGCTGCCCCTGATCCGGATGAACCGGACGGAAGGCAACACAACCAAAGACATCACGGACCGAATTGCTCCT
The DNA here is from genome assembly GCA_044359895.1 of Pirellula sp. Taxonomy (GTDB): domain Bacteria; phylum Planctomycetota; class Planctomycetia; order Pirellulales; family Pirellulaceae; genus JBKCUI01. Next base: position 153 of record JBIKLJ010000088.1, on the reverse strand, counting down.
CTGAAAAGATTAGATATCTGCTTCTCCATCATGAGCTTCGCGATCGCGTTCTTGGAAAAGAGCCTCGCGTTTTGCGTACTGACCACACGCCCCGAAATGAAGTCACTCAATCAGGGATATCCAAATATTCCTGATTGCATGCACGAAATCCTA
>JBIKLJ010000270.1:0-5957 GCA_044359895.1 Pirellula sp. | reverse complement strand
ATATCGATGGTCGCATCGTGGAAACGCGTACTCAGCAACGAGCTTCTGAAAGTGGCAATACGGCAACTTGGTTTCTGTCGCGAACCGTTTACGATGCAGTCGGACGCACGATTGCAGTGACCGATTCACACCCTCTTGGGCTCGACCCTGCCTTGATCGAAGCGACTCGAACGGAATATGACCCGGCTGGTCGCGTCACCGCAACATACCGTGTCATTGGGATCCAAATCGAATTGGTTGGCCCGCTGCATAGCCAACAGTCACGTATTGCTTCTCCAGGCACTGTGATTGCCAACTCTCGCACCACGAATGTTTATGATTCATCGGGTCGCAGCTATCTTTCGATCGATGGCTACGGTCGCGAATCGCGATCGACCTTCAACGCCCAGGGGCAAACCGTCGAGTCGCGAACGCAGGCCACGACGGAAACAGGGCAAAGCGTTTGGCTTGTGTCCAGAACGGTTTTTGATTCCCAAGGAAGGCCGCTGGTAACAACGGACCAATATTTAGACACCGGGCTGTCGATGGACTCCTCCCCGGTGGAAGCAGCCCGAACGATTTACGATTCGCGAGGTCGCTCCACTGGTACCCAGCGACTAACCGGTGTAATCGTCCGGTTAACGGGTAAGGAGACATCGGTGGTCAGTTTTGGGACGCTGGTTTCGTCAACTCGTACGGAATACGATTCGCAAGGTCGAGCGTTCCGGCAGATCGCATCGGATGGCCAGTTCTCAGAAACGGAGTACGATTCGCGTGGTCGAGTTGCCGCAACACTCGGGATGCATGTCCTGGCGAGCAGCGTGGGCTTAATGGCTCGTGGAGATCACCATCACGTTAGGCTGCGCAGCGAGACGCGATACAACCACTTGGGACAAGCCTTTCAGTCGGTCACCGGCATCGTTGAATACGGGTCGGTGGTGAACGGGGTGTTCGTCAAGAGCGCTTTGGCTGCCGACACGGATCGCTCACAGCAACGCATCACGGAAAGCATTTTCGACGATGCCGGTAGAGTTGTCCGAAGAAACATGCCCGACGGCACATTCACACGTACTGAGTATGATTCCAAAGGTCGTGTTGTGGCCGAGATCGATCCGATCGGCAACCGAAAGGACATGTTGTACGATTTGGATAACCGATTGGCTGGAGTAATGTTGCCCGCAGTGCCGGACCCTCGCAACTACAACGCGATGACCCGACCGACGTATCATTACCAATACAATCAGTTCGGGCAAATGTCCAAGTTAACGGACGCCAATGGTCACGTGACTCAGTTCGGGTTCGACGCGACCGGAAGGCCCGCCAGTCGAACGCTGCCGGATGGGCAAATAGAAACCATGGCTTACGACTTGCAAAAGCGACTGGTGTTGCAAGTCTCCTTCGAAGGTGTGCATGCACGAACCGTGTTTGACGATAGCCCAGAGGGTGCAGGCCGAGTCGCTCGTCGAGAGTACTTTACCAACGCAAACGACTACAATGCGTTTATGAGTTCGGGGAATCTGGATGTTATGATTCAGTGGAAGCGTGTGTCCATGACTTATGACGCGTTTGGACGAGTGACCAGTACTACTCATGCCTATGCAAGTGGAGCGACGGCAGGTGTTCCGATTGTAGTTCTCCAGGACGTTTGGACCACCACCTATGACGTTCAAGGACGAATGACACAAGAAAGCTCTCCCACCGGAATCATGCAATATGATTATGACGTTCTGGGGCGAAAGACTCATGTTCGAACCATGGTTCCGACGGTATCCGGTGTGGCATCGGAGAGTGTTTACGCTTATGATTCCTTGGGGCGTCTTGCAAGCGTTAGTACCACCCTACGCGATGGGCTACCAGTCGATATCGATCCAACGCTGGCAGGCAACCAACCTGAGACAACGATTCATCATTATGATGTTTTGGGCAGGATGGATTTTACGGAGCTACCGAACTCGGTGGTGCAGGATTACACGTTTGATAACATGGACCGACTGGACGTGATGCGTCACTTTCAATCCGATGCGAACAATGCGAATCTAGCAGACAATGTCTTGCGAGACATGTTCGACTATTCGTATCGCTTGGACGGCAAACGGATCGGTCTGAATGAAGCGTTTGGCGGGAATGGGGTGGGTCCGAATCCAGTGAATCCCACGCTGACCACGAACTACATATGGACTTATGATAACGCAGGGCGGCTTATTTCCGAAGTGCTGGACAGCAGCGACAATAGTTTGGATCAAACCGAATCGTACATTATGGATCTAGCGGGCAATCGTATGCGTCGCATGCTGGACAAGCCTAACGCCACCAATGACTTGACGGACATTTACACGTTCGATTCGAGCGATCGCATCCTTCGAGAGGATCGCTATGCAGGCCTATCTCCAACGGGCGTTCCTGCAGGTTCTTCCATGGGTTCGACCGCCTATCAATGGAACGGAACTCAGCAAGCATCCAAGCAAGTCAGTGGCATAGGCGACTCGCCTGTGGTATCGCAGAACATGTCCTACGGGCTTACGGGCCAGCTCGAAAAAGTCGTAACAACGACATCGATGTCTGGTAATGTCACAGCTCGAACTCAAGTCGAGTACCGGTACGACAAGCATGGCATTCGCTTTATCGCGACAGACTACGCATTTGATCCTCAAATTTCTAACGTCCAACTTCAAGCTTCCACCGAGTACTTGATCGACCACAACAACTTTACCGGTTATGCCCAAACGATCCTCGAGACGGTCAAGAACGCGACAGGTCAGACGACCAGGCGAACAAGCTACACGTTCGGGATGGACGAGATCACGCAAACGGTAAGCGACATAGATCCTAACTTACAGCTTATCACTCAAAGCTCAACGCTTGCCTTCGGCCACGACGGCCACGGCAGCACGCGAGTGATGTTTGACGCCGCGGCAGCCATAGCGCAAGTCTTCACCTACAGTGCCTACGGCGAGCTGCTAGCGATCCACAATAACGCAGGGGCAAACCTCACATCTCAAGCCTTCCCCCTCACGTCTGTTCTCTACAATGGCGAGAGCATCGACAATCGAACGGGACTTTATAATTTCCGAGCCAGGTGGTATTCGGCCAGCAATGGTCGATTTGAGCGACTGGATCCCTACGCAGGCAATCCCAACGACCCCTTCAGCTTCAACAAATACGGCTTCGTCCACGGCAACCCTGTAGGCATGACCGATCCAACGGGAATGTATTTAATGGCTATCGATGGGACGGGTTCAGAAGGGTGGTTGCGTCAAGGTACCGCGAATCCAAATAAACTACCAAACGGGCGATGGCTATCGCATGTCATGAATTTTTTTGAAGAATACGATGGGGGAAAGTGGTTTGAGCATGGTCCGAGCGACGGCACTTGGGCATCCGATATGCCGGAGATCGAGGATATACACATGCAGAAACTTGCCGAGTACCGTGCTGAGTCACCAGCAAACAAGAATGAACCCATCGACATCATTGGCTGGAGCAGAGGCGCTTATGCAGCGATGAGATTAGCCAGAAGATTGAAAGAGGAGGGGGTTAGAGATTTGGACGGAACCTGGACTAAGAACATTCCTGTCAGATTTCTTGGACTTTATGACCCAGTCGACATGACGTTTTACGATGCACCGACTTGGAGCGAGGGGCGCTTCTCTCAAAACGTGATCTCTTCCAACGTGAAAACGGCCGTTGCAATTATCGGAAAAAAAGAGGGGGTGTTTGGGAGCGAAGTCGACTACGACAATGGAAGCGCACCTTGGTACAATTGGACAAGAATGGATATCCAGTGGAACCGGCAAACAAGTGCAAAAATTGAAAAGTTAGGAGCGACACACGGCGCAATTGGGGGTTGCCCTGGATACTCACCGTTTTGGTCAGTGCCTATCGGATATGATTATCCTCACGACCGGAGGATGTCGATTCTTGCAGACCGTTCCATGAGATCAAGTGCTGAGGCAGCGGGAGTGCCAATTCGTGTCCTCAGCAGTTTAGAGTATGGATTTTCAAGTAATTCACCAACGCCAAGTCGTGCGTCCACCATCAGAAGTCTCCTTGGGTCGTTCGTAATCCATTCCGGAATTGGTTTAGGTGGTTTCTAATGCATGCACTTCGTTCGCAGTACCTCATGAAATTTGCTCCATCGCTTGGAATTGCGGTGGTGTTGCTGTCGGCTATTGGCTGTACTAGCAAAGAAGAAACCATCAAGACGACTTTCCCTGGTACTATCGTGGTCTATTCAAGCTGTCAGGCGAAGATCAAGATCCTTGGCTGTAGCGATATGGGAGGGGCGGAACCTAGGGGGAATATCATTTCGACAATCGATGACTATCCACAAGCTGGTTGGGGATTTGGACGTCTGCGCATGCTGCCAGAACAAACACAGATTGAGTGGATTCGCGAGGATACTGGTCAGAAATTTAGCCAGATCGTTCCGTTGCCGAAGAATCTACTTGGAGCGAAAGGTACTTTGCTTTTCTACTTGGATGAGAAGGACGAGTGGTCCATTTGGTTAACGGGTGACAGTAACTATCTAGACTACGTACCCATTCACAAGTCACGAAAGAGTAATCAGTAACCGCGATCAAATTGATGTTCTGTACTTCTCAGCTTCCATGTAGCAGACGCGAAGGCACTGGCAGCGATTGGACTCGGCACAATTTGGCCCGAGTTGACGAGTAAGAATTTGTTTGGCCTCCCCAAAACCAGGGCAGCATCAAAGGGGTCAGGCCTCTTTGATTGTGGCGTGGAGGTTTTTTAGGGTTGGCTAGGGGTTGAGACAACCGAGTAGCATCAAAGGGGTCAGGCCTCTTTGATGGTGGCTTGGAGGTTTTTTAGGGTTGGCTAGGGGTTGAGACAACCGACTCTTCGGCGCGTAATGATTGCTCCTGAACATTTTCTCTGTGATTCATAACCTCGCAGCAGAGTTACATTATGAATCAAAGAGGCCTGACCCCTTTGATGGTGCCCCTTTGATGGTGCCCATCGACATCATTGGCTGGGGCAGAGGCGCTTACGCAGCGATGAGAATCGCCAGAAGATTGAAAGAGGAGGGTGTTAGAGATTTGGACGGAACCTGGACTAAGAACATTCCTGTGAGATTTCTTGGACTTTATGACCCAGTTGATATGACGTTTTACGATGCACCGACTTGGAGCGAGGGGCGCTTCTCTCAAAACGTGATCTCTTCCAACGTGAAAACGGCCGTTGCAATTATCGGAAAAAAAGAGGGGGTCTTTGGGAGCGAAGTCGACTACGACAATGGAAGCGCACCTTAGTACCATTGGACAAGAATGGATATCCAGTGGAACCGGCAAACAAGTGCAAAAATTGAAAAGTTAGGAGCGACACACGGCGCAATTGGGGGTTGCCCTGGATACTCACCGTTTTGGTCAGTGCCTGTCGGATATGATTATCCTCACGACCGGAGGATGTCGATTCTTGCAGACCGTTCCATGAGATCAAGTGCTGAGGCAGCGGGAGTGCCAATTCGTGTCCTCAGTAGCGTAGAGTATGGATTTTCGAGTAGTTCACCAACGCCAAGTCGTGCGTCCACCATCAGAAGTCTCCTTGGTTCATTTGTAATCCATTCCGGAATTGGTTTGGGTGGTTTCTAATGCATAAACTTCGTTGGCAATACACTACAAAATTTCCTCTGGCTATCGTAGCCTTGATTGTGTTGTTGTCAGTTATTGGTTGCGTTAGCAAAGAAGAAACAATCAAGACGACTTACCCTGGTACTATCGTGGTCTATTCAAGCTGTCAGGCGAAGATCAAGATCCTTGGCTGTAGCGATATGGGGGGGGCGGAACCTAGAGGGAATATCATTTCGCCAATCGATGACTATCCGCAGAAGGGCTGGGGATTTGGACGTCTGCGCATGCTGCCAGAACAAACACAGATTGAGTGGATTCGCGAGGATACTGGTCAGAAATTTAGCCAGATCGTTCCGTTGCCGAAGAATCTACTTGGAGCGAAAGGTACTT
>JBIKLJ010000087.1:0-20027 GCA_044359895.1 Pirellula sp. | reverse complement strand
TCGCAACGCGAAGGTGGGCCTTGAGCCCTACCTTCGCAATAGGTTTGGTGTGCTAACACAACCGAGCCCAAAAAGCCTCCGCGTTCAAGGGCCTGTGCCCGAAGAACGCAACAGGTTTTGTCGGCTACCCGCGATGTCTAGCGCACCAAACCTGTTGCGACGCATTGAGACAAGCCCAATGGTCGCCGGCCCGTCTACGCTCTTTATGTGCAAGGGCGGAGAACAAGAAAGGTGTGGCTGGTCTCTGTAGTACCCAAGAGCACCCCTCCCTCACCCCTAAACCTAAACCTAAACTTCAACTTCAACTTCAACTTCCCAAGCAAGCCAACCCACTTTGCCTCCTCAAGAGAACAAAAGAAGTCATATCTCATCGACCGCCAGCCGAGCGTCTCCCGGTGTCACAACAATGTCACTATCTACCGCCAAACTAGAGCGGCCGTGCATTGCAACCGCGACAATACCAAAGACAGCGTGTTCCACTTTCGCTGGCAAGTTCCTTCACATCGATCTGAATTAAGTTTCGGAGCTCAGAAATTGCTCGGATACGTCGCCTTAACAGTTCAAAAACAGATAAAGTGCTGATAGTACTTTCTGATTTTTTAGTCTCCGCAGAGCAAACCTCCTTGGCACTTTGGGGAGTTTAGATAAACTGACAGACGTTGGAAGGTCAGGAATGTTCGATTTCCGTTTCATGGAAAGGGATCAATATTCCGATGACACCTGAGAAATTTGGTTCGACTTGACGGCTCGAGTCCATCGCGAAAATCATTGCAAATTCTCTTTGACAATGTAGCCGGACTCGTCAGAGTTCGGTTTCGCTTCGACGCACTGAAATCTGGCGACTCCAGCTACTCTAAAATCTAAAGCTACCTAAATCACGAATCTGTACAGAACATGTTCGTCTCATCAACCGCGCACTTGGTTCCAGGGCATTTTGGCGATCATCATCCCCATCGCGCATGTGTCGGTCACGCCTGCAAAAACCAAGCCCGCCCCAACGAATCCCGATAGGCCAATTCTGACTTAGGGAGATTTTGAAATAGGTTGCCGAATGAAAGCAATAACGTCGGCTAGATCCTGTTGAGTCAGAATGGACTCCAGTCCCTCGGGCATCAAAGATACATTCGAATTTCGAAGTTGTTCGATTTCGACTCGAGAGACTGTCTGAGTGATTCCCTTGGCCGATTTGATTGCAATGCTGTTGGCGGTCTCGCTTGCAAGCAAACCAGTCAAAACTTCTCCGCTCTCGAGCAGAACATTGTATGCTTGGAAGCCTGGCTGGATGTCTGCATTGGGATCGAGAATATTGACTAACAGCTTTTCATTGGGATGTTCGACGACGGTCGCCATGTTGGGACCGACCTCGCTGCCAAGATCGTCTTTTCGATGGCAACTTGCACACGCTCGTACAAACACCTCGCGTCCTCGATTTACATCGGCGTCAAGTTCGAACGCTTGTCGATACGCAACAACAATGTCTTGACGCTTTGCGCTATTGCTGGATTGGAGCAACTTCGCAGCACGAACTGAAATCGTCGGTTCTGGATAACGCAAAAGTCGGTCTCGCTGACCAAAATCCAAGCTGCTAGTTTGGACAAAACGACTTTCGATTTGATCGAGTAGATTGCCGGCCCAGCTCGCACGCGACAACCATACATCGATGGCTTGCGAACGAAGTGTTGGCGACAACTCCGGCCATGCCGACGCCAAAAACTGTACCGTTCGGTCGTTCCCACTTTGAACAAAAGTGGAGAGGATCCGCTGCTGGATTTCCAGAGAAACACTTGGCTTCAAACCTTGGGAAAGTATCAAAAGACCTTGCTCCCTGTTGCTGTTGGTCCGACACAAGGTTTGAGCGGCAGCGACTCGATCCTCCCAACTCAAGCGATCATTATTGGCATCGATCGTCATTTGCTCCAAAATCTTCTCCAATCGTTTCAGGCTGGAACGCAGACTCTGATCTGTATCATTGGCCAGAAAATCATCGAAGCCGACTCCTACGCGCTGGAGAGTCCCGAGCAATTCATCCAGTTGGTGTGTCCTGTCCTTGTCGACGGAATTCAACGCATCGACCAGCAGTACATTCAACACGTGCGCATCCTTTAGTCCTACTGACTGGCGCACAATGGGCTCTCGAAAAGCTTGAATCACCTGGGGTTCGCATTGAGCAATCCCTGCAGCAAACGTATTCGCATGTCCTAAGGCCGAGCTCATGATGGCGGACTGGATCATCGGTTCGCTATAAAATCGTTTCGCCAAGGACACCAGCGTTTCGCCAGCCACGTTGCCCGACCATTGACCAAGTGTGAAAGCCAACTGGAGACATACTTTTTCATCCGGATCATTCGCAAGTCGAATGGCTGCTGCTTGAACCGAAGCGTCCGTAGACGCTTCCGCCATTCGTATAGCGTTTTCTCGCACTCGCGGGTGACGATCAGCCAGGGCTTTGATCATCATCGCGTCGGAGAGCTTCCCCATACCATCGAGCGTTGCATACGCTTGAACCCTTGTTTGCGGACTTGCGCTAGAAGCGGCTAAGCGCTCCAGCATTGGAACGGCGGCATCATCGTTAGACCAAAGCAACATCTGCTGGGCTTTGTCGCGTTGCCAATCGTTGCTGGCCTCCAACGCATGGACCAGCGCGGCGGTACCGCCCGAAAGTAGTTCCCAGGTAGGGGCTGTCGGTGGGCGCGCAATCGGAACAACGCGGTAAATGCGTCCTCGATCGTCACCAAGCCGATAGTGGGGTAAAAGTTCTTCCTTGCCTTCCGGTGGAAGCCAGTCTGGATGCTCGATCATGTAGCGATACATGTCGGCGACCCACAACGCCCCGTCGGGACCTGTTCTCGCCATGACAGGCCGACACCAGCGATCTTCACTTGCAAAGAAATCGAACCTACCTTCGCCAGTCGGACGTTCTGCCTTGAAGCTTACGCCGCTATCGCTCAAGACGTTATGCTGCACCAGGTTGTGAAACGGCTCGCAAGTGAACGCATGAATGTCCTCGCTTGGCCCAAACAATCGACTGTCACCAAATACCATACCTCCACAAGCTGAAGTAAAGTGTCCCGATTCTTGAAAGCTGTGGAAGCGTTTTTCAGGGCGGCTAGCTGGATAAACGGCAGGGCTATTGGGTGGCAATACAAAATGGATCGCACTTGCCGAGGGGACGTATGGGTTTCTGGCTAAGTAGCGGTCGGGCAGCACATAGTTCCAAAGGGGTTTGGCATTCTGTGTGCCAAACCAATGGCCCCACGCATCGCGATTGCGACCGAACTGCGATGGTCCCGACTCGATGATCAACTCACCAGTATCCGGTTTTATCCGAAAGTCGCGGCTACCAATTGCGTACGAAAGACCGTTGATGTTGGACTTCACCTTCGTCTCCAATCCATGATTGGGATGATGCCCCCCGTTGGCGCAGTAGACCCAATTATCCAATCCCCATCTCAAACCGTTCATTCGAAGCTGCTGATTGCCTTCGTTGAATCCCTCGAATAACACTTCCTTCGTATCCGCTTTTCCGTCTCCGTTCGTATCGCGCAGGAATAAAATCTGGGGGGCGGCGGTCACCAAAACGCCATCTCGCCAAGTCAGTAGTCCATTGGGAAAATTGAGCCCATCCGCAAAGAGCGAACTAGATTCGTAGCGACCATCTGAGTCGCGATCTTCTAGGATGCGTACTCGACCGCCTGATTTTCCATGCCCATCCATCCCCATCGGATAGTCCGACATTTCGATCACCCAGAGCCGGCCTTTGTCATCCCAGTCAAAAGCCACCGGATCAATGACTTGAGGCTCGCATGCCACGAGTTCGACGCGAAATCCGTCGGGAACGTGAATCTTCGAAAGGGAACGTTCCGGCGAGAGCGGTTCGCTGTGCGGTAAGGGAAGTGGGCGTGTTTCTTTGCCTTCAGGTCCAGGAATTGGCTGCCCCACTGGGTGTCCCGATGCTTCATGAAGCTGCTTGGTCTCGTCAACCGTCAACGCACGATCGAAGATCGCATAGTAAGCAAGCTGTCCTTGCAACGGCGCGAAATGATCATTACGAGCCCCAAGAAAAAACGGTTGGAGTCCTGTTGTCGTTGCCATTATGTCCGCATCTAAATCAAGTGCTGCCTCACCATTGAGCATGAGTCTAATGTGATTCTTCTCGCGAATAGCGATCACATGATTCCACGTGTTCTGAGCAATGCTGGTACGACCGATGGCTACTTGGTTGCGATCGTTACCATTGAACCAAAACAGCTTGCCCGTCATCGTGGGGTCATAGGTTCCGCCGATACCCAAATGATCTCCAGCAGCGTTTGCGTCTTTGTCTGCACCATGCGAAAAAAGATAAGCGGTCACAGGGCGTGTGGCATTCGGGACTTGATTGCGAAACCAAAACGAAACGCTGTACGTTTCACCAATTGCGTCGTGTTCCAATGCGATGCGACCCGACTGAAACGATGCGAAGGAATCGGGGCCATAGTGAACATTCCCCGAGGTTTCTGTACCTTCGGCAGTAGAAGCAAGCGTTTCAAAAACCACGGGGCCAAGCGATGCGATCGCTTCTGCATAAGGGCCTGGGAAGTTGATGGTACTGGTGCCAATGAGGGCTCGCTTTTCGAACCGTTTTCGCGTGACGGTATCGAACTGACTTGGGAGCCCGACGGCGGATAGGTTCCAAAAAGACTGGATTTCTTCACTCGCGAGTGGGCGGCTAAAGTAGGCAATCTCATCTATTTTCCCCTGCATTCCTTTACCAAATCTCATTGACTTCGTGTCGCGTTGGAAAGGTACTTTCGAGCTTAGAAATGGCTCCGCCCCACCATCCACCCACAGGTTCACCGTTTCTTTTTCACGGATTAAAGTCGCCATATGCCAATGGTCCGCCGCGAGCTTTTCGCCTCCCAACACACCATTCAGTTCAAGTTGCACGGTGTGATCGTCAAATTGTTTTGCGACGAGCGATTCTCCCATTGGGCCGACGCAAAGGGTACCTTGCCGCTCGCTTGCGCCGCTTCGTTCACCTAACCAAAACCAAAAGGAGATAGAGTAGTTTTCTGAGCTCGGTGGAAATTCGCAGACAAGTTCGCCTCCAGCTAGATGCAACGATCGGTTGATCTGGTCAGGCCCCGAAAAGGACGAAGGAGTTAGTTCTTCGCTTGCTCCAATTCCAGTACCGCTACCAACGCCTGGCAAGTACCATGCAAAGCCAGGACTTAGGTTGGCCGGGAGACCGCCTGCGACGGCATTTCGTGCGCTGCTGCCGTCTGCGTCATCGAGTCGCCAATATGAAATAGGCTTCGCATCCAAAATTCCTCGAGCGTAGGGTCCGTGCGTTTCATTCATCGAACGACGAGGTAGTTGAGTGACCTCTTCGAGGGATTGGAGTAGGGATTCGAGGATTTTCGGCTCCGCTTCGCTCTCAAGCCCTGCGGTCCTGGCTGGCCACGTTGTATAGCCGCCTAGCTCATGTTGCTCGGGCGGTGGTATGTAGCCCTCCGCTCCATTGGCGAGCTCGATATTGAAATGCCATGGTGACGGGGAACGCCCTTTGAGTTTCAGACCGGTGAGTGCGTAAACTTCGTTGGGAAGTGTCGCAATGGTCATGTCACCGATTCGAATGGCTTGAAGCTTGAGCTGCGTTGATTGCCGTTCGTGAAGGATCATCGCTTCTTTTGCGTAAACCTCTTGCAGATTCTTGGCGAGGTCGTTTTCGATGGCGGCTGCAATCGGTCTCGCCCATTCGAGTCGCGTCGAATCGGGAACGCGATAGTTGAGCGACAGTGTTCGCTCGACCATACCGAGACGGACAAAGTCTCGGTATGCCATGGCATTGAGCGATCGCTCCGCGTACCTTGCAACCGACTCCGCATATTCGACCAGCGACATCGATTTCGCGGGAACTCCATAGTCCATCCACATCAAATCGCCGCTGGTACCCTGGGAAATCGCGCATACAAACGGGCCGTTACCATCCCCTGATTCACCCATCGACTCTGCAATGTACTTGCAAAACAGTCCGTAATAGTCCGACGATATGGCTTGGGCGCCGAAATAGTGCTGTGAATAGTTGGCGAATACCGCGAGGGGGCGACCGTCAGCGGCTTGAAGGGAAATGAGAAAGAGTTCCGGGTCAACAGGTCCCGACGGGCCGATCACGTCTGGGCTGAGATAACCCGGATGCATATGAGCCAACCCAGTTGCGTTACCAAACGGATCGACAATTTTCTTTTCGGGTTTGCGTATCCATCGACGATTGTGAGTGTGCTCCCAATCGTTGATCGAACTCCAACCGATTCTGGCAGGCTCTCGTTTCGCATGAGCAGCGACAATCGATTCTGCAATCTTGGTTGGTAACCAGTCAGCATACTGTTTGTCCAAACGGGTGCCGAGACATGCCATCGCCGCGGGTGCCGAATGGGTATGTGTTGCCGAAACCATCATGTTGGCGACAGAAATCCCGCACTGGATACTGGCCAAGCGTTTCGCTTCATCGATCAGTGCTTGCGTCATCATGCAAGTGTCAACAACCGTCAAACAGATCGTTGTTGTTCCATCGTCCATCACGATGCTGCGAACGAAAAGTCGATCGTGAATGGCAGACGCCTGCGACTCCAGGAAGCCCCCAGCCACGATGGAGCGTTCCGAAACAGGAGTGATATCGACGGCGGCAGCCCCGGCCTGAAATAAAGGCGATGGCTCGGGTGATTCGGTTGGGGATGCCGTTAAGAAGCCTTTGCCCGTGAAAAACATCCAACCAAGGGCAAAAGCGAAGATCAAGTTCGCTAGCCAAAAAGGGGAGCGCATCGCAGCCTCGAAATAAAGACGAACGGAAAGGAAATGGCCTTGAATTATAACCGAATGCTGGCAAGGCAAGCTTTCAGAAAGTGCCTGGGTTGGTAAGAATTTCCGCAACGCATGTAAGGTAGCTGGAATCAACCCGAGTATTGATATCGACGAAGGTCGACCTGACTCCACCTGCATGGAAGGAATAAACTTGTGATGTTCGATCCACTCCGTAGGAAGGAGCGGATATTCTAGGAACGAATTCGGACGCTCTATGTTAAAGGAACAAACCATCAGAATTCTCAGTTGTATCGGACTTCTAGTGCTCTTGGTGTCCGCCCTTGGCGCGCACGAACCAGCAGATTCCAAACAGACCGAAGATTGGGTCTACATCCAGAACGCCGATCTACGTGTTGGACTTTTGCGTTCTCACGGTGGCGCGATCGCGCATCTTTCTTCGCAGACATCCGACTTCAATACGCTCAACCACTACGATCACGGTCGATTGGTTCAGCAGTCCTACTACGGTAATGAAGACGGATCACTTTGGGTCGACAAGCCGTGGTGCTATAACCCCGTGCAAGGCGGAGACTATAAGGGCAGCGCAGCAAGTGTCCTCGAATTCAAGTCGACGGAAACATCCGCTTACGTCAAGACAACTCCACGGCATTGGGCTTCGGGAGAATTGATCCGTGAATGCACGATGGAACAATGGGTGGACTTGGATGGACCGGTTCTCCGAGTTCGCTACCAGTTCATTTACAATGGTGATACGACCCACAAGGCTCGTCACCAAGAAACCCCTGCCGTATTTGTTTCTCCCAAGCTGTCTACCCTGATCACCTACTCCGGCGAACGACCTTGGACCTCAGCGCCGTTGTTGCGAAAAGTTCCTGGTTGGCCCAATGAGTCTGTAACACTTTCGGAAGGCTGGGCGGCCTATGTGGACGATGCAGGAACTGGAGTTGGTGTGTACGTCCCAGGCACTTCGGAAGCGACATGCTATCGGTTCCAGGGTGGCGCCGGGTCGGACTGTTCCTACATTGCTCCATTGCGAACATTCGCACTGACTCCAGGTTTGTCGTTCACGTATTCTGCGTTTTTCACCCTTGGAGATGCTGACACGATCCGAAAGCGATTCGAAAAACTTCATGCGACTGAAAAGTAGCTATTGAATGTGGTCTGAACCAAAGTCTGATGCCCATCTTTTTCCAGATGTAACTTGAGAAGCAAAGACGTCACTTCGGATTCGCCGGAATTCGGCCCAGAACTTCGGTCAGTATCGCACTGCTATCTTCTGCTGGCTTGACTTCGGTGTTCTTGCTGGCAATCCGCCCATCTTTGTTAATAAGGAATGTCCAGCGTTTGGTCGATACAGAACGACGCAGAATATGCTCTTTGCCATCGACGACCGCTTTGACTTCGCGGTCACCCCGTGTCACTGGCACCCCAAATGCTTCCGCTACTTTTCCCTCCTCATCTGCGAGCAGGGTAAAGTTCAAGTTATGAGCGAGCTTAAATAGACGGTGGCTTTCGGGTGCATCGCCACTTACGCCAACGACTTGAATTCCTTGCTCCTTAAATTTGCTCCAGTCATCTCGGAAAGCGCATGCTTGCTTAGTACAGCCACCTGTAAAGTCGGCGGGATAGAAGTAAACGACAATGGGCTCTTTGCCCACGTGATCTCGGCTCAACCAACGCTTTCCAGTGTCGTCGATCGCTTCAAAGTCAGGGGCTTTGTCGCCGACCTTCAAATCCGAAATGGAAACCTTTTTCTCAGAAGAGTTTGCGTGCTCTCCCCAAACTTTGGGTGATTGGAATCCTTGTGGTTTTGGTCGTGATTTCGGTGCGACCGCTTCACGTTGGTAGCCGATAAAGCGATTCTGTAGCTCTGCAGCCTTATCTGGAAAACGATCTGCAAGATTGGTCTTCTCGTTCGGGTCTTCTGCTAGATTGAATAGCTCGAGCTTCATTTTGGTTTTATCATCAGCGACCGATTCACCATCAAATCCAGCAACCGCCTTATTTCCGTTGACGACTAGCTTCCAATCTCCAGCACGAATGGCGCCGGAATAGGGGGTCGCATTGATCAAAAGTTCGGTGTGAGGAGACGGTTTCCCTTGAACGATGGTTGGCCATGCATCACGACCATCTAGGGGAAGCTTCTGGTCTACTTTCGCACCCGCCAAATTAAGCAACGTAGGGTACCAGTCTGCGATATGCAAAGGTTGCTTCACCGTTGAACCGGCGGGAATTTTACCATCCCAAGTCGCGAAGGCTGCTACTCGTACGCCCCCGTCATAATGAGTTGCCTTGCCAGCCCGTAGTTCACCATTACTTGTTACGACTCCAGGTTGTGGACCACCATTGTCAGAGCTGAAGATAAAGAGAGTATTTTCTCTCACTCCCGCGCGTTCAACGGCCTCGACAATCTGCCCTACTGCCTCATCCATGGCAGTTAACATGCCGGCGTAAGTGCGACGCTCGCCCTTCAAATGCTCGTAACCCTTGAGATATTTTTCGGGAACTTGATGAGGCGAATGGACAGCATTGAAGGGAACGTACAAGAAGAAAGGTTTCTTGCCTGCATAGGTCTCGACGATGCGGGTCGATTCCCTGGCAATCAGATGAGTGCTGTACCCTTCGTCGCGATTGACGGAGTCATCCTTGTGCCAGTCGAATCCGCCATCACGGTTATGTGTGTTGTAGTCGATCGCTCCATTGTAATGACCGTACTGATGATCGAATCCACGCTGGGTGGGCAAGTACCCTGGCTCAAAATGACCAAGGTGCCACTTACCAACAATCGCCGTTGCGTAATCTGCAGACTTCAATCCTTGAGCTAACGTTTGCTCTTCCAACGGCAGTCCATACTGAGCCCAGGGCCGAATAACCCCCGTCTGCAAACCATGGCGAATAGGATAACGACCCGTCATCAAGGCTGCCCGAGTAGGAGTGCAAACAGGTTGCACGTAGAAAGCTTCTAGCTTGGCCCCTGCGTTGGCGAGTTTATCGAGATGGGGCGTCTTGATTTCGCTGCCATGCCAACCGACGTCTCCCCAGCCGAGATCGTCAGCTAGGATAAAAACAACATTGGGTCTGGATGGTGTGTCCGCGGCATAGGTAGAAGTGTCCATTAAAACTGCGAGCGCGACTAGGATCCAATATCGATACTTCATACCATCGTTCTTTCTAGTTGATCAAATGAATAGCGTAACCGGAGCCTACGGGAAAAACCTTGTAGGCTCTTTTTTCTCGCTTCTCTGCTTTAGGATCTACCAGACCAGCAGACAGGCCGTCAAAGTATAGCACGACGTGGAACTGGTCGTCACAACATCGGAGATTCAGCCAGGCAAAGCACTTTTTGCAGAGATCGTTTCAGTGCTGACCAAGTTAGCAAAGAGTGTCGCGGGAGAACGAGTACGCGAATCTGAATCTATCTACCCCCCCCATTGCCCTAAACCTAAACCTAAACCTAAACTTCAACTTCAACTTCAACTTCAACTTCAACTCCCAGCATTTGCAACCCAATTTCCTCCCCTGGCGAACAAAAGGGGTCATGTATCTTAAGCCGCCAGTTGAGCGACTTCTGGTGCTAGAACAACGTCTCTATCTATTACGAACCTGGGGCGGCCATGAATTGCGGTGACAAGACAAGTACTCGGCATTCTTTTTCGTGATTCTCGAACGTGGATTATTGGATTATCATGACTGAATGATTTCTCCAAATTCGAATCCACTTCCCGTTCCTGGCCAATTTCCGATGGCAGAACAAGCTGAAGAGCCAGTCGATACCACGGATGGAACCGAAAGAATATCGTTGAACACAGTGCAATTCTCGATCGCGGAGTTGTTTTGGGTATCGATTTCTGTGGCATTCCTCTTAGCGATTGCTGCGCCATTCCTGCGTCAATTGTCGCCGGCCATGTTGAGTACTGTCGTTTTTGCGTTAGCGATTCAGTCGATCGCGATTTTCCTGTTGGCAGGAGCTGTTTCCCATCGCCGAAAGCGAATGTTAGAGATCAGTGGAAAACGGATTGCCATAGGGAGTTCATCCGAAAGCCCATCGCAAAAATGGGCGTTGTTTTGGTCTGTTGCTTGCATTGTTTTTACTATCGCATTGCAACTCTATATTTCCATTGGATTGGTTTGGGCTCTTTCGGGAGAGAAGGATAGCGTTCTGTCCATTGTTGGTAAGTTCGTCATGGTGTTAAGTCAATCGTTCGGTCCAATAATCGTCCTCAAGCAGAGCATTCGCTTTCTACGGTGGCGTATTCGCTCGGATGCCGTCGAGTTCTTTGAGAAAGGTGTTGCTATTTTCGATTCGCTTTGCCCTTGGAGCAAAGTCGAACTGCGCAGGAGTCAATTTCATGCGAATCGGGTTATGGTTTACTACAAAGAGAATCAGACTAGCGTCATGGTTTGGTTGGACAAACCCACGGCTGACCACTTGTTGGCTTTTGCTGAGAATACCAAAGATGTCAACGCAGGCTGAACAGCCACTCGGGAACGAAGACAAGTGCCAGGCATTTGCTTACCGCTCTGAGGCGTCGGATGGAACTACTGGGCCGGATCGATAATGATACCTTGCTTATGGTCTAGCCAGATATTTTGTAAGCTGGATGGGTAGCAGGTTTAGGTTTAGGTTTAGGTTTAGGTTTAGGTTTAGGTTTAGGTTTAGGTTTAGGTTGAAGTTGAAGTTGAAGTTGAAGTTGAAGAGGGGAGGGGGATATGGAGAATAGGAAGCTTAGCCATGAATCGCTTATTGTCTATCAACGTTCGATCGAGTTTGTCGCATGGTCGTCACAGTTGTGCCAATGCAATGGTGGTATAACGGGGGAGATTCAGCCAGGCAAAGCTCTTCTTGTAGAAATAGTTGCCATGCTGACAACGTTAGCAAAGAGTGTCGCAGGAGAACGTGTACGCGAACCTGAATCTATCTACCACCCCCCTTCCCCCTAAACCTAAACTTAAACTTAAACTCGAACTCGAACTCGAACTTAAACTCGAACTCGAACTTAAACTCGAACTCGAACTTAAACTCGAACTTAAACTCGAACTCGAACTCGAACTCGAACTGGAACTTTATTCCATTGTCAAGACTGTTGCCGAGCGCCTACCGCTGACACCATTTGGCCTTTCAACGAACAGCATATGGAACATTGCGTGTTTGATTTAGCAAAAAATGCTATACTGAGCACATGAGTGACCCAAAACCGTGGCTTGATCTAGATCCATTAACTCAGCGGCTTTGCGTCATCACCGCTGAACAACTCAGCCTCCCTCTTGCGAAGGTGAAACCTGAAAGTCGCCTTATCGAGGACTTGAACTGTGATAGCCTCGCACTGCTCGAGCTAATCATGGAGACTGAGGACGAGTTTGGATTGACGATTCCAGAGACTCCATCCACACCCGTTGGCAAATTGATTTTCTCTCGATCCCCGTTCCGAATCCGAGACTTGGCGGAATATGCGTTCCTCAATCAAGGCTCTGGTGCTCCACCGCGACGGGGTTGGCGCAAGTCCAAAACAATAACACCTATTGAGCCCGAGCGTGAATTCAGTCAGCTTGGCGGTCGATGGTCAGGGGATGTCGGTGACGACAAGAGTCTCTTAGAAGCACTTCCGTCCGGTCAACCCTATGCCATGTTCCGTCGCAAGACCGACGGTATGGTTTGCGTGCGACTTCCAGCTAGCGACGTGATCATCGGCTCCGATGCGATCGATGCGGACCATGACGAAAAACCTTCCCATCAAGTTTCGCTCTCTTCCTTTTTGATGGACATTGAACCAGTATCAGTGACAGCTTTTTGCCGCTTTTTGAATTCCATAGAATCAACTCAGCAGGAAGTGGAATCCCTTGTCGGCTTACCCGCCGATGATGATCGTCGAGCGCACTTGCAGTGGGAGTATCAGAACGATCGTTGGGTTCCTAAAACGGCGGTTCCGATGCAACCGGTCGTTCTGGTATCTTGGTTTTCTGCCAATGCATATTCACTGTGGGCTAACGGACTCAATTGGCGAGAGTACGGGTTCAGCGATGGCTTTCTCCCCTCGGAAGCCCAATGGGAATACGCCTCGGAGGGGGCATTCCAAGAACCTGATTTTATCCAAGCTGGCTCGCACGAGCGTGGCCAAACCTATGCTGACGGAGTATTGCCAATCGCGAACGTTCACCAATCCTTGGGAGTATCCAAATTTGGTTTACGACACATGAGTGGAACCATTTGGCATTGGTGCAGTGATTGGTTCGATCCGAGTTTCTATTTGGCTCCGGAAGCAAAGGACTTGAATCCGATGAATCGAATCGTAACCGCCAGTCGCAGCGAGCGAGGGGGAAGTTGGGTGGGCCCGCTGGAACTTTGCCGACCCACCTATCGTCGTGGCCGAAATCCGATGGCTCGTGGTAGATGCCTTGGCTTTCGCTGTGCTCGTCCGTTTTCTGATGTTGCTTCTGTTTCCGAAATCGCTACTTGAGTACTTTGTATCCTCTGAAAGTATTCACGCATGTCGAAAGCTCGAATTGCTTTAGCAAATGTCAAAGTCGGCGAAAGTTCCCAACAAACAATTACACTTGCATTAGAAATGATCGCCGACGCTGCACGGCAAGGCGCGTTGATCGCTTGTTTTCCAGAGAGCTGTGTGCCTGGCTATAAGCACGTCGGCACAAGTCTTTGCGAGAAATTAACCATTAGCTGTACTCCGTTAGTCGAGGTTCTCAATCAATATCGAGCACACTAGGAAACCGGGGCTAACGCTGGAGTTTGTAAAAACTGGTGTTAGGTTCCTTTTTGCCACGCAACTTTTGTTCCCGTTGTCATTGTTTGCTACCACTAGATTGTCTGGTTCCGACCCATCCAGTGCTGTCCGGTTCGGGCTCGACCCGACCGGACACCGCTTTGGTGTTCTAGCACCGCAATTTTAGAACGCCAAAGCTGCGGACGGCGGGGACAAGCCCCAGTCGTCCTACTAGAGTCGTACACATTTGGCTAAAGCCCAATTAGTCGGTAAGACACATGCCGTCGTGCTTAGGATCGGAAACGATCTTCCTCCTTGTGATGCTATGTTCTTGAACCAAGCTTGGTCGGCCATCGATCGAGCTGCAAGCGAGGCAAACATCGCTGTCATTCTCGGGACAGAACGATTCGAGGGTGATAAGCTCCTGATTACCTCTCGGGTCACAAACTCAGACGGAACACGCGCTGGCTTCGAAGACAAAGTCCAACTTGATCCTTCGGAAGAAAAAGTCTGTTCGCCTGGCTCCCAACGCCGAGTTTTTTTTGTGGCGATCTGACATTCGGACAGAAGCCGCGACGGCGTGAGCTTGATTTCTAGAGTAAAGCGTTACCTTGAAGGCCACTTCCAACCATATTGACTTAACAAATCACCGTCTTGAAGGATCGTTGCTCCATCATCCTTTTTTAATCGAATCGGCATGCTAACGCCATGCCAGAGGCATTCTCTTTTCATTTCGGCATCGAAGTCGAAAGCCGAGTTTGAGGGTATGGGTAATCCAAGATCAAAACAATAACTAAACAGTTGCGAGGAGAACCCCAACCGAAGGCTAACAGGGTCTTTACCGTTTGACTTTGCGCCGGCCCACCGTACCGAACTGAAACCTCCTTCGCGCGCGAGCGATTCGGCGAGTCGTCCAGCAGCCGCATCCGCGATTAGTTTTAGAGCTCGGTATACATTGGATTTACCTGAACCGTTGGCGCCTGTTACCACGTTAAGCTTCCCAAGTCGTAAGATGATCGACCTTATGGAACGGTATCCAGCTATAGCAATTTGGTCAATCAAGATTAGGCAAGACTCTATATTTGAAAATCGTCGATGATCGGGTTGGCAGCTAAGCAACAATTGTATCAAATCAAATCCGATCAGCTGTTGCAGTTAGGAGATCTCTCAATGCCGACTCGAGCTCTGGAAACTGAAATACAAAACCGTTGTCTTTCAGTCGCTTCGATACAACATAGCGACCGTAAAGTACAAGCTCTGGATCGGTGCGGAACACGAACGGCGCCCCTGCACGAACCATCCACTCGAAAGCAGGTAGGCCGATCGGCATCCCGATGACCTTGCGAAGCGTTCGCATGAAGTGCATTTGCGAGACCGGGTTCGGGGCCGAGACGATGTAGACGCCAGTCATCGATTCGTCGGCGATCGCTTTTGCGAACAAAAGGTTCAGATCGCTTTCGTGAATCCATGACATGCCCTGCGTTCCCTTGCCAACTTTACCACCAAGGCCCAGTCTTGCGATCAATCCAAGGGTCGCCAGCGCGCCGCCACCCGCTCCGCGATTACGACCGACAACGAAGCTGGTTCGCATGATAACGCCGCGCTGAGCGGGTAACTTGCTTTCCGCAAATGTTGCTTCCCAAGCCCGACCGATCGAAGGCGCAAATCCGATGCCTTCCGCACTATCTTCATCGCAAACGACGGAAGGTGGGTCACCATAAATATGGGCGGTACTCATTTGCACCCATACTGGTGGCGGCGAGTTCACAGCACGCATAGCCTCACCCAGTATCCGCGTCGACTCGACCCGTGAACGAAGGATCTCGTCTTGATGGTCTGGCGTCTTGATACAGTTCACGGTTCTACCTGCCAGATTTACGATTGCATCTGCACCCTCGAGCGATTCCAGCCACTTACCGAGTGTTCGACCGTCCCAGAGGGCGTGCGACCATCGACCGTCTTCCCTAGGTTTAGAACGTGACAGAATCGTTACTTCACCTCCAGCCTTAGAAAAGTGATCTGCCATGGAGAGCCCCAAGAACCCGCTACCTCCCGCAATCACTAGCCTTTTGCCAGAAAGATCGATCATAATTCACTGAGAACCCCAAAATTGCATCAAACAAAGTATTAAGGTTAAGACCGCAAAAGTAGGACGACTTTCACAAGGTGGTGGGCAATCTAGGTTCCTGGTAACTGGATTTTCCACATCTCTATCTGCTCCTCCATCATAAACTTAAACTTAAACTTAAACTCGAACTTAAACCTAAACTCGAATCTAACCCCAGTTGAAGTTGAAGTTGAAGAGGAAGTTGAAGAGGAAGAGGTCGGGTTGGAGATACCATTTCCTCTTGCTAGGTAAAGGGCGCGGGGTTACCCCCGCGCTTGACAGCTTGAGATGGCGGATGAGGGCAACGCGAAGGTGGGCCTTGAGCCCCACCTTCGCAATAGGTTTGGTGCGCTAGATTCGCCTCATCCCAATGCGTCTTTGCGTTCGTGGGCCAACGGCCCACGAACGTAAAGGGGTTCGATGGCAAGGGCGTCTTTCTTAGCACACCAAACCTGTTGCGACAGGTTGGGACAAGCCCAACCGTCGCTTATGTGCTCGTCTGTAGATAATCAACGGAGAGAGAACAAAAATGGAGGGTAGGTCTCTGCAATAGTCAACCGCCTCAATCGCGAAGTCAAATTCTTCGCTGCAACGGAGTCGGCTAGTGCCCATGATGGAATCCCGCCAGAATTGCTCAGTAAGCAATTTTTCCAATAGTCATCAATCACCGATGACGATTGAATGCGATCGCAACGGGCATCACGATGATGGGAAGAATCACAACAGTTGCCAGAAGAACTAACCAACTGGATATCCAACTGGTCAATTCCATTGGGGAACTGAAGCAACTCAGCAATAGCAACGAAACCCAAACGGTGACTGCGACCGCAATTGTGCTGCCGCTTAAATGTCCTCCGCGAAGTCCAATCGCTAACGCTCCCAAAACGGTCAGGACCGATGCTATCGACAAGACCAGGATGCACCCTTGCTGGGTGGATGGGATTGCCACCAAAACAATGATTCCCACCAACGCCGCCGAAGCAACCGCGATATTGCGAGTTCGCCCAAACAAGCAAACGGTGGCGGAGCAACTCATCGCGGCCCAAGGTAGGAAAAGAATCCCCAGCCAATACCAACCCGCAAAACTGGATCGCCACAACCCTGAGATCAAATCGATTTTAACAATAGAAATCGTCACAAAAGTTAGCAGCGACAACGCAATTGCGATGAGTGCCCCCTTGGCAGCCGTTAAAAGAATCGCTCTGGAATGTTGCTCATTGCTGATAGGTAGCGAAGACTGAAATGACCCCATTCGAAAGAGATGAAAATCGCGTAGTGATTCTTCCGCTGTCTTCTTGCGTCGCATCGACGCGACCGCGTCGGCATTCAACATTCCAAAACCGGTCCCAAATACACCCGCGAACAGTATCATCCACCATAGTGCCATGACTGGCTCGAGTCGCATTCGCGGGTCGGGTTTGAATTGCGCCAAGTCAACATCCCCTTGTGTCAAACAGACGATGCTTCCAATGATCAGCATGCCTGCAATCAGGATAGGAAAGGATCGCCCCTGGATCTTCCACAGGTACCAGACTTGCGCTTTGACACTGCCGCCGAGTCTTGGTGTGCTGGCCTTACCACTGGCCCAAAAAGACAAGATGTAGTTTTGCCACGCGATGATCTGCTGGGCGATGGAATCTATTTTGTCTTCACCATGCCGATCGAGCGCGATCGTTTTGATAAATGCGATGGCGGAAACGATCGTTAGCCCAGTCATGATCAGGAGCTCTATCGACGTGGGCTGCTCCCACAGAATCGGATTCTTCGAGAACGCGGCGTAGCGTGTCATAAAGCCGATCGCGAGTAGAATTATCAGGGTAAGGAGCGCCAAAATCGTGAAGACCGTTTTGTGTGCTATCCTGGCGAATGGTTGGAGCAGAGAAAACGCCATCGTAAAATAGAGTGCCGGGCCGAGCACCGGCCAGTTCGCTTGAAATTGCATGTTGAACCCAAGGAGCGTTAAGACGACTCCTGAAAACATCAAGCCGATCCCGGTGAACATGCTCCAACACGCGATGGTAGCGTTCGAGAGAGGGAGGCCATACAGTCGCTGAACTGGACCTTGCGTTCCGACGACGCCAAAGAAAAAAATCAGAAAGTGGAAAGGCATCAAGAACGCATAAATTCGGATGATCTCCGGTGAATCGGTGGGTAACCCTAGCGATCGCAGCGAAAAGAGCGAGAAGAAGGGAAACAATGCTGCAGCAAAAAAACCGATCACCAACCAATACCAGTGCCGCGACATTTCCCAAAGTAGAGCCTGACTGATGGATTTCATGGATCTATCCCACAATGCAACGAAAGTTTAGAAAAAGAAAAACGACCTTCATCCCAACCCGACGCGTGAGCGGGCTGTTGATTTCATGGTACGACGGACTTCCTAGTCCGTCGAATTCCCCATGGACGGACTTGGAAGTCCGTCGTACCGCCCTTACCCAATAACGATTTCACTCAAGCAACGAGCCGTTACGCTTCGGGTTGTGATGATCTAGGGGCGAATGTTCGCGACGAATATCTCATCCAACGACAATGCAGATTCTTCGACAACCTGCGCACCCATCGATTCGGCGGCTCCTCGCACTTGACCCATGTCGCCATCGACAACCGTACAGATATAAGTCCATTCGGAACCTGAGCCTTGAGTGTTCCTGCCGCCTAGCAATTTCGGCGGATCGGCGATCGGCGTTTCGAAGCGCAACGTCACGCGGCGATATGAGTCTTTGAGATCGTCCATGCTGTCCGCTAACACGACTCGCCCGTCGTGGATCATCGCGATATGGTCTGCTACCCGTTCCACTTCGTCGAGCAAGTGGGATGAGAAGAGAACCGTTCGCCCTTCCTCTGCGATCGTGCGAATGATCGCACCCAAAATGTCGCGACGCACAACAGGATCCAATCCTGACGAAGGCTCATCAAGCACCAGTAGCTCGGGGCGATGTGCCAGAGCCACCAACAGCCCCGCGCGTGCCCGTTGGCCACGTGACAACGCACGAATCTTTGCATTCGGATCAAGCTCAAACATCTCTCGCAACTCTTCCGCAAAACGCTCATCCCAAGTTGGATAGAACGCTTGCGTGTAACGAATCAGCTCGCGAACTCGCATCCAGTTTGGCATGTCCCGTTCTTCCGAAAGGTATCCCATCCGACTCAATACGGCTACAGGTTGGGCAATCGGGTCCAAGCCAAGCACCTTGACACTCCCCGACTGCGCCTTCAGCATGCCCATCACATGCTTCAGGAGCGTGGTTTTTCCAGCTCCATTGCCACCGATCAAGCCGAATACGCCACCGCGTGGGACGGTCAAGGAGACATCATCAAGCGCCAGCTTCGAGCCAAACCGGCGCGATAACTTTTTGATTTCAATGACGGACGAAATACCGTCGTTTTTTGCTGATGAGGTAGAGAATTCTGAATCAATCATGGAGTTGTTCCTTTGCTCTCGAAGACTGGAGCGCCTCGCTCCGTTGATGGATCAGTTTGATAAGGTCCTCTATGGAGAAATCCATTTGGTCCGCTTCAGCCAACAGCTGGTCAATTCGGCCAGTTAAGATTTTTGTACGTTCGCGACGAGCCAATCGTGAACCTTCGGCAGAGATATAAGTCCCTGCCGTACGGCGTTTTTCGACAACACCCGCCATCTCCAATTCGCGATAGGCTCGAGCGATCGTATTTGGATTGACGATCAGCTTTTCCGCGAGCGCTCGAATCGGCGGAAGCTCGTCGCCAGAAGAGAGCCGACCCGCGGACACGAGGTATTTGATCTGATTGACCACTTGCAGGTAAATCGGAACACCATCGTGTGTATTGATGTGAATCTGCACGGACACCCCCGTTCGAATCTGGGACCAATCTTGTATTAATGCAATAGTACAAGATTGGGGACGGGAGTCAAGAGAAATTTTGGAAATACTTGAGGCGGGGGCTTGTCGCGTGGCTGCAGCGGCAGGGGTGGTAGATGAGAGCAAGCGAGGGTGGTTTTTGGTGGGCTTAAGTTGGCTTGGGGCGTTGATCGCTGAGTTTCCGCAAACCGGGAATCTCACAAGTTGAAGTTGAAGTTGAAGTTGCAGGGAGGTTTGAGGGCAAACGCGAAGGCGGGCCTTGAGCCCTCCTTCGCAATAGGTTTGGTGCGCTAAACTCGTCACATCCCAAAGCGTCTTTGCGTTCGTGGGCCAACGGCCCACGGGCGCGAAAGGATATCGGTGGCCAGGGTCGCCTTGGGTAGCACACCAAAACTATTGCGACATGTTGGGACAAGCCCAACCGTCGCCGGTCCGTCTAAGTTCTTAATGTGCAAGGGCGGAGAATAAAAAAGGGGGGCTAGTCTCTTTATTACCCAATAGCCCCCCTCCCTTGTACCTAAACCTAAACCTAAACCTAAACCTAAACTTCAACTTCAACTTCAACTT
>JBIKLJ010000086.1:0-20028 GCA_044359895.1 Pirellula sp. | reverse complement strand
ATAATTGTCCTTGAAAGTACCGATCTTGGAACCACGGAACACTCGGAACACACGGAAGTGAAAACATGCAGAAGCGACGCTCCTTTTCCGTGTATTCCGTGTATTCTGTGGTTGCCCCCAGTTCGTTCTGAAGCTTGCTTCAATCCTGCATCTTACGTTCATGAGGCCTTAAGGGACTCAGCATTTGTTCGGGTGGGCGTATCGAAGGCCATGCGAAAGTAGCTTCCATACAAGTTGCTCTTTTAGCATGCGAATACCGCCAATTCCGATCCATCAAAAAGCTGACACCTTTGATCTCTTTGTGCTAACCCAACCAAGATCAATTGTCCTTGAAAGTACCGATCTTGGAACCACGGAACACACGGAACACACGGAAGTGAAAACAAACAGAAGCGACGCTCCTTTTCCGTGTATTCCGTGTATTCTGTGGTTGCCCCCCAGTTCGTTCTGAAGCTTGCAGCTGTTCCCCATCTCAAGTTCACCGTTGGTAGCACTTCAGGTTCGACTTGCGAATTTGAAAACGCAATGAAAACGTTATCGTTTTAGTTTTGTATAGTCGGGAAAGAAGCCTGGTTGGCAGTTCTGAGCAGTTGGGGACAACTGCTCAGCATTGTTACAGCGCCGCTTGCTGTCTAGCGAACGGAGCCTGAACCAGCTTGTCCAAAGAATTGAGCCGTGACGCCGGGTACTTGTTCGAAGGTGGCAAACTCGGCCCAGATCGGTAAGTGGTCGGAGATCTTCAAGGCTTCTTCGGTTTTGCAGCCAAACATCTGCGTCATGTCAAGAACTCCGGAGCGTCCGGTGTACTCGTTGGTAAGCCCGCGGTCAAAGATGATGTTGTCGTAAACGCTCTTTCGAATCGTATTCGTGGGTTCTTTGTCGATGATCCAATAGAGTCCAGGCACTTGAGCGAGCGGTCCAAACTGGCGTGGGCTTGCATTCAAGTCCCCCATCAATAGCACGTCGTCCTCTTGCGCATAAACATATTCGAATTCGCGAATGCTTTTCAGAACCGTGTGCATGACTGGCATTTCGTACTTCACTTCATCGGGATCGGTATGCATGTTGACTAACGAGAACGAAAAGGGTCTTACGTTGGGCGGAACTTTGGTGACAAATCTTGCCACCAACGGTTCGCGGTGCAGCAGATCTTGTTCATCTTGGATGGTGTAGGACGCGTCCGGACTGGTGATGACTCTATTGGTGTCGTAGACGTATGCATACTGTTCTTTGGAGACCGTGCGGCCAAGCCGAGGCCCAAGAAGATAGTCGTATCTGGCACCTTGAGCATTGACCAGCTGCATCAATCGTGTCATCAGAGTTTGATCCTTGGCCCGCACCTCTTGAATCGCGACGATATCGAACTCTCTTAGGATAGCAACAATGCGTTCCATCACCCAAGGGTCGTTCATTTTGGATTCGCCGAACGCTTGGATGTTAAAACTGGCGATCAGAATGGTCTGATTGGTTCGTGGGGGTAGACTTTGCGATCGATTTGTATTGGCTGGCGCGCGCGTTGAGACGGGCGAACCGGTTGGCGATTCCGTTGCAGCGAAGTCGACGGGAGCACCGGGTTCGCACCCCGAAAACGTCAACGCAATCGCAACCAGTGCGACCGAAATGACAGATGGGGCTATCCAGTTTTGGTTGCGTAAACGCGTCATATCCCTCGCCTCCTTGCGTGGGTCCATCCAGATGGATGAAATCGATCTGGTAGGTACTAAATGGCTTCGAGCAGTCGTTTCAAGCGGGGGGCAGCTTGGGGAATCATTTTTTGAAGTTGGGCTTTCAGATCCGAGTCTGCGGGCCCAAGTTCGTGGATGGCCCATGCTGCACGCTCGCGTGCTGAAACATCCAAGGAATCTCGCTGAATAACGGCTCCTAAAGCCTGCTGGACCGAAGCGACTTGCCCTGGTTTTTCCAGCTGCTCTTTGGCACGCCCCAAAAGAGTGCTTGACCAGTAAACTTCCGACGCTTTTTCCGATCGAAGACGCAGCTGCAGGCTTGGATGGTCTTGGGGCCTTGGCGGACCGCAGTTCTCCAAAGCTTCCGTGGCGTAGTTTTGCAACGTTTCGTCTTCGCTATCCAACAACGCGAACAATTCGGGTAGATTTTGGAGAGCCAGCTCGGGATGCTGTGCGTATTCCAAGAGTTGTTTAGGTTCGATCATCCACAAGCCTCCATGCTTACGTGTTTTCTCTCGATGGTTCGAGTGAATACAGGATTTGCAAAAGTGGCACAATCTGGGTTTTCAAGGAGTTGCCGATTGCCAATGAAATGCATGCAATATGCGAATTGATCTAGCGATTACCGAACTGGATACAGGCGGGGCCGAGCGGTGTTGCGTTTCGTTGGCTTGTTTCCTTCAATCGCGCGGGCATCGAGTTCGAGTGATTGCATTTGGGCCTCGTCCGGCTCCCCCCAAGGCTGCTCTTCTGAATTTGCTGGAACAACGGGCCATCGAAACTCATTTTTTAGACGCTCAGCGATGGTGGATGTTACCCAAGGTTGCCCGCAGGTTTCGTAGACTGCTGCGGTCCGACCCGCCGGAACTGGTTCAGTCCTTTTTGTGGCATGCGAATGTTCTTTCCGCTTGGATCGTCCCCTCGTTCGGGATTCCAGTCGTGGGGGGCGCGCGGGTGGCTGAACCGAATCGAAACAGGCATGCTTTGGGTGGATGGGCCGCGCGGCGTATGGCAAAAGTCGTTTGCGTCAGCAATTCCGTGAAGCAATGGTGCATCTCGGCCGAACAAGTTTTGCCAGCCAAATTGGAAGTCATTCCAAATGGTATTGAGATCGCGACACAACCCGCCGCCATCCACTTGTCCGAGTTCGGGATCGCCGAAGATGCTAGGATCCTTCTGTTTGTGGGGAGATTAACGGTACAAAAAGGAGTCGACGAACTGCTTGATCGAGCGCCGAAGCTGTTGAAGAGTCTGCCCAGTCACCAGCTGGTTCTTCTGGGGGATGGTCCGCTTCGCGCAAGAGCCGATGCGACATCGAAGCTGCCTGAAATCAAGGATCGTATGAAGGTGCTTGGCCAAAACGACGCAGTACGAGCCTGGATGGGACGATCGGAAATACTTCTATTACCGACTCGTTATGAAGGAATGCCTAATGTTGTCCTTGAGGCGATGGCCGAAGGGTTGCCGATCGTAACGACCCGAGTCGAAGGGGTCGGAGATTTGCTTGGTGATTCTCAAGAGATGCAAGCTGTCGAGGCGGGCGATTGGGACCGCTGGCTCGACCAAGTCGTGCATGTTGCGAACGATCCAGGGCTTCGAACTCGTCTGGGGCGTTTCAATCGGGCTCGGGCGGAAACCGAGTTTTGTCTAGAAGTCCAGATGGAGAAATACGAAAGCCTCTATCAACGCGTTTTAGAAACTTGTCACTCTGAGAGGATGTAAGGGCGAAGAGGCATGGGTACAATTTGAACTGCGGAAAGTATCGCTCCATTCAATTTTTCTGTCATTTTCTCGGTCAATTTTTATCTCACTGGCACAGGAACCTATGCGACCCGATTTCTTTTACTTTGATCTTGGCAATGTGCTTCTCTACTTCGATCATCATCTTTCAATGCGAAAGATGGCTCAGGTCGCCGGGATTACAGCGGGGCAAATGCATGCGATCGTCATGGAAACACCGTTGCATATCGAGTACGAAACGGGGCGAATCAGCAGCGTGACTTTTGTTCAACGGATTTCCGATGCGATCGGCCGGGACTTGGATATTTCGGACATGCTTCATGCTGCTGCCGATATGTTTGTGCCTAACGCGCATATCCTTCCTGTCCTACAGCGCGTGAAAGAGCTCGGCATTCCGATGGGGCTTTTGTCTAATACGTGCGAGGCCCATTGGAATTGGATCAGGGAGCTAGCCTATCCGCAGGTAACGGGATGGTTCAGTCCGATCGTTCTTTCTTACGAAGTCCAGTGCATGAAGCCAGATTCGCATATCTATGCTGAAGCTCAGCGGCTGTGCGCAACCAGTCCCAGCAAGATTTTCTTTACCGATGATCGTGCGGACAATGTCGCGGCAGCAGTCACAGCGGGATGGCAAGCCGAAGTGTTTGTCAACGCGGACCGTCTGATGAAAACCATCGATAGTTGGTCTGAAGCATGAATGCACGCATCGTAAATTGGGCTGCCATGTTGGTATTGCTTGCGACCTGCTCGGCCGGCCTTTCGATCCAGCAGGAAGATGAGACAGCACGTAAATTGGACACAAAGCACTTGTCGAATGCGATTCAGGTGCAGCCCGAGATTATTTCCGGCGCATTGCCAGATCAAGAAGCTAGTTTTGCGGAACTGCAGGCGCTTGGGGTGAAAACGATCCTGAGCGTCGACGGGATGCGGCCAGACGTTCCGATGGCGAAAAAGTTTGGGATGCGGTACGTGCATTTGCCCAATGGATACGATGGGATCCCACCAGACCGAGTCTTGGAGTTGGCGAAAGCCATTCGCGATTTGCCCAAACCCATTTACGTCCATTGCCATCACGGGAAGCACCGTAGTCCTGCAGCTGTCGCGGCCGCATGCAGAACGTTGGGGCTGATCACTCCGGAGCAGGCACTGAATACCTTAAAGCTTGCCGGAACCAATCCAGGTTTTCGTGGGCTTTTCCAGTCGGTACGGCTGTCGCATCCTACGGCTGATTCGATTTTGGATTCCATGAAGGTAGACTTTCGAGAGATTTCACCCGTCCCGCCAATGGCCGAAATGATGGTTTCTATCGATCTGGCCATGAGCGAATTGATCGCTGCAAAAAAGGAAAATTGGCCCAAGTGGGACAAGAGCGCGACGGACGCGCTGATGCTGAAAGAACACATGGTTGAACTGGGGCGTTTAGAAGACTCGCCGGCCCGGGGTAAAGCATTTCAGCAGCTTCTCCACGAGAGTGTTCTCTTGAGCGGATCGTTAGAAAATGAGCTACGCCGAGCGTACGACGGACAGGTCACTGCCGATTCGGGAACAAAGTCTTCCAGCTTATTGGCCCGTGTGGAAGACAATTGCGTGCGTTGCCATGAGCAGTTCCGCAACTGAGTTCCTTGATCGACGAGCCAAGTTGTTTACTGCTGTACACTTTGTGTAAGTCCTTTTGAGAGAAAGCCATACCCGGATGAATGCTCAAGCGATCCTGGACGAAATCAAGCCACTTGGAAGCGAAAGCTACAAGCGTGTTATTCTGAAGCATTGCGTGGCCGAGCCATGCTATGGCGTTAAGACTGGAGATCTTCAAAGGATCGTCAAGCGAGTTAAGAAAGACTATCAGCTTGCCTTGGATCTATACGAGACGGGCATTTACGACGCGATGTACTTAGCAGGCTTGATTGCTGATGACTCGAAGATGACCAAGAAAAACCTGAAAGATTGGCTGGCGAAAGCTTATTGCAGGCCTGGGAGATAACGATTGCAAGACACCTTACGCTCCCGAATACATTGAAAAGGTTCGACAGCGCAGTTCGATTGGAAAGAAACGCAAAACGGCCAAGTGCTAAGTCGCTCGATCAGACGCGATCTTGTTTCCGGTCACGGTTTCGGAGTTTGGTGCACTCGTCGCAAACGCCATGAATGATAAACCGGTGATCTCGAACGCGGAATCGGTGTCGTTTGGCTACGGTCTCGCGTAGCTGCAATATTTCCTCGCTCGTAAACTCGATCAGCTTTCTACATTTGGTGCAATAAAGGTGGTCGTGTTCCGGGTAGCCATAATCGTGTTCGTAAACGCTGCGGCCATCCAATTCAAACCGATTGAGTAGTCCCGCGTCGACAAATTCGCGCAGAGTTCGATACACGGTTGGGCGAGAGACGTAGTTTGCCTGGCCTTTGGCCGGCAGTTGATCGATCAGTTGATCGGCATCAAAATGTTCGTGCCGATTGAAAACTTGTTCGATCAAAAACTTGCGTTGCTCGGTATTTCGGAGCCCTTTGGATTGCAGATATTCGTCGAACCGCTGAAGCGGAGTCATCGATACCGCGACAGCTTCAAGGGGGTGCGAGTGATTGGGGGCAGGGGTCGTCATGTTGTACCTTTGTGTTGTCTTTTACTCCCAATCCAACGGGGCGAGCCAAGTATCTCGAAGCGATGCCCACGTCATGTCGAGAATGGTTTCGCCATCACATTGAACCGCAACTCGATCGTGTGTTGCAACTTCACCAAGCTTAAAGCAGGGCAAGCCTTGCATGGTCCGTTCGAAGGCGGTCGCATCTTTTGCGTTGACTTCGCAGAGAATTCGGCTGTTCGATTCTGAAAACAGAGCGACTTCGACATCGATAAAGCTTGCTTGACGCATGCTGGAAATATCGATCGAGGCCCCCAATTCCCCTGCGAATGCCATTTCCGATAGCGAAACGGCCAGGCCACCTTCGCTCAAATCATGGCATGACACGACTTGGCGATTTTGGATAGCTTGGTGCAACGCTTGGTAGCTTCGCATTGCAAGGGGAGCATCCACCTTAGGGATTTTCCCACCGGTTTTCCCAAGCACCATGGCGGCATAGGATCCCGCCAATTCATCGCGTGTCACTCCCACCAAGTAGATGAGATTGCCTGGACGCTTTAGATCCATCGTGATCGCTTTGGAGCAATCATCGATTTGTCCCATAGCACTAATCAGCAAAGAGCATGGGATCGCGATCGTTTGCTTCCCACCGTCTGCATTGAACCAGGTAAACTCGTTGTTCAAGCTATCTTTGCCGCTGATGAACGGGGTCTTCCACTGAACTGCTAAGTCATGGCAACCGATCGATGCGCGAACCAGAGTTCCCAGCGTTTCTGGTTTTTCGGTATTGCCCCAGCAGAAGTTATCCAAGATGGCGATCCGATTCGGGTCAGCTCCTACGCAGACGGCGTTTCGAACGGCTTCGTCGATGGCGGAGGTGGCCATATGGTACGGATCGTAATCGCCCAAGCGTGGATTCATGCCGCAGGATAGAACAAGTCCTCGGTTGCTTCTCAGTTTAGGCCGAACGACAGCGGCGTCGCTTGGTCCGTTCGTCGACGGTCCCACAAGGGGCTTTACAACGCTGCCTGCCTGCACTTCGTGATCGTACTGTCGGATGACCCAGTGTTTGCTGGCAACCGTTGGGTGAGCCAAAATCTTCAGAAGAGTTCCTTCGATGGCGGCGCGATCCAGTTTTCCGAGTTCGCATGTGGTCTCTGGGATTGGTTTGTAGACTGCTTGTCGAACAACAGGCGGTCGACCTTGATGCAAAAATTCCATGCTGACGCAACCGACTTCGATTCCTTGGTACATCAGCCGCAGCAATCCGGTGGGAGTGAACTTGCCCAAGACAGCCACTTCCACATCTTCACCGTTGCACAGAGCCTTCAATCGGTCCAGCTTGTCAGGTGGCACGGCCATGACCATCCGTTCTTGCGCTTCGCTGATCCAAATTTCGGTGTAATTCAGGCCATCGTATTTGAGAGGAGCTTGATCGAGCCAAACTTCGGCACCGATGGTTTCCCCCATTTCACCGACAGCGCTGCTGAAGCCGCCGGCACCACAGTCGGTGACAGCGGTGTAGAGTCCTTGGTCACGCGCTTGCAAGAGAACGTCCAGTACCATTTTCTCGGTGATGGCGTTTCCGATTTGAACGGAGCCACCGGAGATAGCTTCGCTTTCGTGGGTGAGCTCGACGCTGCTGAAGGTGGCTCCGTGAATGCCGTCGCGGCCGGTTCTTCCACCGATTGCGACAATCAGATCGCCAGGATTAGCGTTCTTTTCCACTTTGTCTTTGGGAAGGATGCCAACGTTTCCGCAATAAACCAAGGGGTTGCCCAGGTATCGGTCGTCGAAGTAGACGGATCCATTGACGGTGGGAATCCCCATTCGATTCCCGTAGTCGCGCACCCCAGAGACAACGCCGGACATCACGCGTCGTGGGTGAAGCACACCTGGGGGAAGATCGTTCGGTGGATAATTGGGAGAGGCGAAGCAAAAGACATCTGTGCTACAAACCGGCTTTGCCCCCAAGCCCGTACCGAGAGGGTCGCGAATCACCCCGCCTAGGCCGGTGTTGGCCCCCCCATAAGGCTCGATGGCAGAAGGATGATTATGGGTTTCGACTTTGAAGACGACATGGTCTTCGTCATCGAACTGGACGACT
Organism: Pirellula sp.; assembly: GCA_044359895.1. Lineage (GTDB taxonomy): Bacteria > Planctomycetota > Planctomycetia > Pirellulales > Pirellulaceae > JBKCUI01. The sequence continues at coordinate 11,920 of JBIKLJ010000086.1, read as the reverse complement.
CCGGCATTATCCTTGAAAACGCTGACGCACCAATCTTCGGCTCCAAGCATTTCACGAATCTTCACCGTGGCTGCGAAGATGGTTTCTTTGAGCATGCTCTTGAAGTGGCGAGAGCCATTTTCATCGTGGTACTCGATTTTTCCGCCGAGCGTTTTGTGGCTGCAATGCTCGCTCCAGGTCTGCGCGATCGTTTCCAGCTCGATATCGGTGGGCTCACGACCTTGCTCGCGAAAATGATCTTGGACGGTTCGCATTTCAGCAATGGAAAGATAGAGCTGTCCGGTTTTACTGAGAACCATCAACGCGTCTTCATCGAGATCGCAAATGGGAACCATCACCAATTGAAATTGGTAGGGAGCTCCGACCGCAAGTTGCTCCATCTGAAGCGGCCCGACATTCACTTGTTCGATCGAGTCGTTGGCGAGAATCTTTTGGCATAGCCGCTGCACCACGGATTTTTCAGGAGCGCCTTGCGCGCTTCGAACCCAGTATTTGCGAAAGGTTCGTACCTCTTCCACCGGATACTTTAGTCCAAGCAGCATGTTCAATGTGCTCTGAGCAACAGGGTCCATGACCCCGGCTTTGGGCATGGAATAGATCAAGGTGCAGTCGTTGGCGGGGAACGAACGAGGTGCATTGAGTACGGGTTGCCCAACGATCGCCGTCACACATTTCTGTGCGATGGGATCGGCCAACAGTTCATTGGCAATCTTGTTCGCTTGCGTCTCATCAAGATCCCCTTGCAGCAGAAAGCCGTATGCCGCTTCCATTGCCAAGTCGCTTGCGATACCCAGTTCGGTTGCGGACTTGACTGCCGCGAGCCCGAGAGAATCCGGTTGCCCATTAGCCGGATGAATGTCTACTTGCCACAGCCTCACGTGTTGCTTTTCCCGCTTTGAGTAGTTGTTCGATCTGATCGAAATCTCCCTTTTCGAGAGCTTCGACCCATGAACCGCAAATTGTGGCAAAGTTCTTCATCGCTTGTAAGGCAGGCACATGGTTTTCTTCCAAGATCTGTCGCCATAATTGCGAGTTGCTGGCTGCGATCCGCGTTGAATCCATCCATCCCTTGCCGACAAACTGGAGAATTTCAGGCGGGGTCGCGCTGGCAAGCGCGGAGGCGACCATGTGAGGCAAGTGACTTGCTACGGCGAGTGCTTCGTCGTGATCTTTGGGCGAAAGGACGCAAATTCGGGCTCCCATCGACTCCCAAAACCCTGACATTCGGTCGACTAATTCTGGGTCAGTGTGTTCCGACGGCGTGATAACCACCAGCGCTCCGTCGATGAGCGTTCCAACCGCGTGTTCGACCCCGCTGTGATGTCCGCCTGCGATGGGGTGGCTGCCAATAAATTGCTTGGGAGAAAGCCTATCGAGAGCCGAACGTGTGATGCTTTGTTTGGTGCTGCCAACATCCGTTAAGATAGCGTTGGAGGTGGCCACGCTTGCGGCGACGCAAAGCGAGTCCACAATGGACTGGACAGGTGTGCAGGCAATCACCAAGTCGGCGTCTTTGGCTCCCACCAAGATATCATCGGTCGCCAAGTCGATGGCGCCACGATGAATGGCGGTTTCCAGTTTGGCGATATTTCGGCCGACCCCGACGACTTGCTTGGCGAGTCGTTTTCGTTTCAATGCGAGACCGATTGAGCCGCCGAGCAACCCAACTCCAATAATACAAACTCGCTGCCAAACCATAGATGCTCAAGGATTCGAGTGGTGCGGGAACGCATCCGAAAACACGAGGAAAACAATCCGCAATGATGCTTTAGGGGAACAACGAGTCCCCTAAAGTGATGCCCAAGTGTAACCGTGAATCCAGAAAATGCGAACTACCTTGCATAAGTTTCGAAAGCAAGAATCACAGCCTTTTCAAGACACCGCCTGTGAGTCTACAAAAATTACTTCTTGGCGAATTCGTAAAGCAATCGTCCGGGACTGCCCATGATGTTGTAGCCAGCATCCACATGGAGGATTTCCCCAGTGATTCCATTGCTGTAGTTGCTAAGGAGGTAGGCGCCGGAACGTCCCACTTCTTCGTGGGTGACGCAGCGGCCCATCGGGGCAACAAACCCATAGTATTCTTGCATTTCACCCACTCCAGCAGCAACGCCTGCGAGTGTTTTCAGGGGGCCGGCGCTGACCGCGTTGACTCGTATGTTCTTGGGTCCCATGTCGTAAGCCAGGTAACGAATGGTAGCGTCCAAGGCTGCTTTGCAGATTCCCATGACATTGTAGCCCGGCACGCACTTTTCGCCGCCGAAGTAAGTCATCGCGAGAACGGAAGCTTCGGGATTCAAGTAGGGCCGGGCTGCATTGGTGACCGAAATCAAGCTGTAAACGCTGACATCCATCGCCAACTTGAATCCGGCACGGCTGGTTTCGACGGTATCGCGCGACAAATCATCGCGGTCCGCGAAGGCGATGGAGTGCAACAAGAAGTCAATATTTCCCAGCTTTTCTCCAGCCATTTTCATGAAAGCGTCGACTTGTGCGTCGTCTTGAACATCCAACGGCTCCAAGAAGGCGGTTTGGCTTTCGTATTGGGAGGTGCATTTCGACACCCGCATCCGATTTTTCTTTTTGTCGTCTTCGGGCTTATCGGGAAGGTGCGAAAAACCACAAACTCCACCGTGTTCCATGATTTCTTGAGCGATCGCCCATGCAATGGAGCGATCGTTGGCGACCCCGAGAATCAGTCCCTTCTTGCCCTCAAATAATTTCATGACCCAAAACTCCATCCAAACGAGAATAGCGATAAGCAAACGACAATTCTCGTAGCCTACACGTTTCCGACCATAATCGACAAGACCCTTCTCGTGGCGACTTGCATTTCCGGTTATTATTCATTCGTCGATCCGGCGAATTTGGAAAAAGACGGTTCGACCCAGTCGATTGTCACTTCGCAGTCGATTGTCACTTCGCACACGAAAAATAAAGTCCTGACGCAATGCCAGAGGAATCCGCAGAAAAGCATCGGCCGCAATACAAACGAGTCATACTTAAGTTGAGCGGTGAGAGTCTGGCTCATGCTGGCGAACGCGGCATCAGCATGGATGAAGTGACCGTGATCGCCAAGCAAGTGAAGCAAGCGCACGAACTTGGATGTCAAATTGCTTTGGTGGTGGGGGGCGGAAACATCCTTCGGGGGGCACAATTCAAAGGCTCCAGCGGAGAACTGATTCAAGAAGCGACCGCACATTACATGGGGATGTTGGCAACCGTGATCAACGCGTTGGCCATGCAAGACGCCTTGGAAAGCATTGGCTGTGCAACTCGGGTCATGTCGGCCATCAAGATGGATGGGGTGGCGGAATCCTTTATTCGACGTCGAGCCATTCGGCACCTTGAAAAAGGGCGAATCGTGATTTTGGCTGCTGGCACTGGGGCTCCCTACGTCACCACCGATACGGCTGCTGCCAACCGAGGATTGGAATTGGACGCCGATATCGTGCTCAAGGCAACACGGGTAGACGGTGTATATAGCGAAGATCCAGAAAAGAACCCGCATGCGATACTCTACCGTGAACTGGATTACGACACGGTCATGGAGAAAAACCTAAAAGTGATGGATTCCACGGCAATTGCGCAATGCCGAACTCACCAGTTGCCTATTTTGATTTTCAATTTCAAGAAAGATGGCAACATCGTTAAAGCCGTGAGCGGTCAAAAAGTGGGGACTCGAATCAGCCCTCGAAGCGCCTCTGGCGAACGCATCTTGATCAACGCTACCTAAGCAGCGATCGCATGGATTTGGCATCGTCGTGATGCCCCCAGGTTTACCTCTCTCCCATTTCGCAACACCCCTTCTCTCAATTCGGAGCATATGATGATTGTCGAAGAAATCTTGATGGACGCTGAAGAACGCATGGAAAAAGCCCTCGGGGTTCTTAAAAATAACCTAGCTGGTATCCGAACCGGACGCGCCACCCCTGGCTTGCTCGACTCGGTGAAGGTGACCGTTTATGGTTCTCAAACACCCTTGAAGCAACTGGCTAGCGTGGGCGCACCGGAACCACAACAGTTGGTGATTCGCCCGTTCGACCCAAGCACGATCAAGGACATTGAGAAGGCAATTGTTGCCAGCGAATTGGGGCTAAATCCGCAAAACGACGGCCGGATTATTCGAATCAACATTCCCCCGTTGAGCACCGACGTCCGCAAGAAGCTGGTCGCCCGTATTAAGGAACTGTCCGAAGAATCACGAGTGTCGATCCGCAACGTTCGCCGAGACGCAAATAAAGCAGTCGACACCGCGGAAAAAGAAAAAACCATTAGCGAAGACGATCGCGATAAGACCAAGGAAGAAATTCAAGAACTAACCAAAAAGTACGAGAATGCCGTCGGTGAACTCTCCAAGAGTCGCGAAACCGATGTCATGGACGAATAGACTTGGTGAGCCGATTTGACCCGTAAATTTTGAGTGCGTCGGTTCCAGTATCGAATTATGCTGGAACCGCGTCCAGGTTTTCACTTGTGGATGCAACGATCGATCCTTCCATTCCCACCCCTCCCACCTTCCTATCCAATGAACATGAATTCATTCCCAAAAACTCGGCTCTTGTCCCGTCTTTTTGTCGTCCTTTGCTTGGGGTGGCTTGCCCCGACGGGGCCGAATCTGGTTGCCGCAGATTCTGATGTTCCAGGAAAAGAATTGCTGAAGATGCCTGCTCGTCCGGCCCGCCCGGAGCAGAAACCATCCACTCTGCCGTTGCAGTTTTTTGAAGGGGAACGGATCGCGCTGGTAGGAAATTCGACTGCCGAAAAAATGAATCTTTACGGCAACTTCGAAACGCTGCTCCATCTAAGGCACCCAGAAAAAAAGCTTCTTGTTCGCAATTTTGCAAGACCTGCCGATGAAGTTGGAAACCGACAACGGCCTGGCAACTACGACTTGCTGGATGATCCGTTGTACAACTTTTCTCCCGACACGGTGATTTGCTTTTTCGGATCGAATGAATCCTATGCTGGAGCTGAAAATGTAGACAGCTTCAAGCGAGCCTACGAATCCTTCTTGCAACAGTTTTCAGAACGCTACACACGCGACGACACCGGCAGCAAGGTGCGGTTCGTTCTGGTGACTCCGATTGCATTCGAAAACACCAATGACCCGCTTCTGCCAAACGCGGACAAGCTGAATGAAAACTTAGCTGTTTTTTCCCAAGCGGTAATCGATCTTGGCAAACAAAAGAATATTCCCGTTGTGGATGTTTTCACCAAGACCAAGAAAGCATTCGATGCCGAACCAAAATGCCAGTACACGCTCAAGGGATTTGCATTGGTCGACCAGGGAGAAGCGCTTCTGGGGAGCCTATTGGATGAAGCTTTGTTTGGTAAACCCCTGCCAGTGAACTCCTCGCAGTATGCTAAAGTTCGAGACATGGTGAACGACAAGAGCTGGGTTCATGCTCAAGATTATCGGATGCTCAATGGTTGGTATGTGTATGGTGGGCGCCGTACTTGGGACCATGAAACATTCCCTCGCGAGTATCTTAAAATTCGTGCGATGGCCGCCTTGCGCGACGCCGCCATTTGGGATCTAGTCGCAGGCAAAACGCCAGCCCCCATCGATGATTCTGTGACGGAAGCCTTGCTGGTTCCACCAACTCGATTTGGTGATCCGCGACAAGATTATTCGGAACCCGAAGAGCTGAAATACCTGAGCCCGTCAGAGTTCATCGCCGCGACAGAAGTCGCGGATGGAATGGAGATCAAGTTGTTTGCCGAGGAGACTAAGTTTCCTGAAATTTCAAAGCCAGTCCAAATCAACTTTGACAACCGAGGGCGATTGTGGGTCGCTTGCATGCCAACTTATCCACAATGGCGTCCAGGCGATAAACGTCCCGATGACAAGTTGGTCATCTTGGAAGACACCAATTCGGATGGTGAAGCGGACAAGTCGACTGTTTTTTACGACAAACTTCATTGCCCGACAGGGTTTGATTTCTTTGACGGTGGAGTTCTCGTGGTGGACCAGCCACGTCTGATTTGGCTGAAGGACACGGACGGAGACGACAAAGCCGATCAAGTGGTCGAAATCTTGGATGGTTGGGGAACCGACGACACGCACCACACCATTGGTGCCTTCGAATTTTCGCACGGTGGTCTGCTGCACATGCTGGAAGGGGTTGCGATGAGCACCACCGTCGAAACACCATGGGGCCCAAAGCGTTGGTCCGGTGCTGCAGGAGCATTTGAACTGGATCCAAAAACATTCGAACTTCGACGCTTCACGACTCCCGGGTATGGCAATCCTTGGTGCATGACCTTTGACCCTTGGGGACAAGGGGTTGTTGGGGACGGAACGACCGCACAGCAACATTGGGCAACTGGACTTTCCGGTGCTCAGATCGGTCCACGTCGTGGCTTGGATCCTATTTTTGACAACGAAGGAATGCGACCTGTCATCGGAAACGAATTTTTGTATTCGCGACATCTGCCTGACAGCGTTCAAGGTCAGTTTACCTATGCCTGTGTGATCAACATGAACGGGCTTCCGTTATTCAATGTTCGCGATGACAAGGCTGGATTAGCTGGCGAGCGTCTCAAGAAGGATGGCAAACCGTACGATTTGATTCGCAGCAAGGACAAGAACTTCCGTCCCGCGGACCCTCAGATTGGTCCTGATGGAGCGTTGTGGTTTGGCGATTGGTGCAACGCGTTGATCGGTCACATGCAATATTCGCAACGTGATCCGAATCGCGACCACGTCCGCGGACGAATCTATCGTTTGGTTGCAAAGGATAGACCGCTGTTGAAGCCTGTGACTCAATACGGTAAGTCGGAAATGGAATTGCTGGAGCAGTTTCGCGAGTATGAGCCACGGACTCGCTATCGCGTCAGACGAGAATTGAGTGGAAGACCGGCCGATAGCGTTTTCCAAGCCGTGAAGGCTTGGGTATCCAAGCTTTCTCCCCAAGATGCTCAATACGATCGATTGATCACCGAAGCTCTTTGGGTATTGCAATTGCATCACGTCGTGGATCAGGATCTACTGGCGAAAGTTCTTTCAGCGAAAGACTTTCATGCTCGATCGGCTGGCGTACACTTTGTATCCGATTTAGCAAGGCTGATGCCTAATGCTGCTGATTTGATGATCGCCGCTTCCAAGGATGCGCATCCCCGCGTACGCGCTGAAGCGTCGCGAGGTCTGAGCTTTATTCCAAGCGAGGCTTCTGTCGATGCCGTGATGGAAATTGCTGCGACAGAACAAGACAAGTGGCTGAGCTACGTGAATGAACATACGATCGCAGCTCTTCAGCAAACTTGGCAACCACTATATCGAAGCGGAGCCCTGGCGAAGAAAAACGCAAAGGGATTGGAAGCCATCGAGAAGTATTTGGCAACTTCGGGGCCCGGAATTGCCGCCGAGCGTCAGATCAAGATACTTCTCGAAGCACCGGAAGCCAGAACGCAAGTCGCTAGAAACAACGCCTATGCCGCCTTGGAGAAACTTCCTGGGAATGCAGAGAACGGCAAAGCTGTCTTTTCTCGCGTTTGTGCCAACTGTCACCAGATTTCCGGTAAAGGCTATGCTTTTGGCCCTGAAATGACGTTGGTCGCAGGACGTTTGAACCGCCATGATTTGATCGAATCGATTGTTGAACCCAGCGCTAAAATGGATCCGAAGTATTTGACGGAATTGATCCGAACCACGGACGATGAAGTCTTGGCCGGTTTTGTCAAAGAAGAAACCGCAACTGAGATTACATTGGCGTTGCCTGAAGGAAAGACTCGCACGCTCAAGATCGAAGATATCGAGGAACGCAAGGTGGCCAAGCAGAGCAGCATGCCTGAAAACTTGGGTGCAACAATTGCCCCGTCCGAGTTCCTGGACTTGATCGAGTATCTAACCACCCTGAAGTAAATTGAAAACGTGTTGGCGATCGACTGGGTTTCCCCCGATTGGGTTTCCTCTGAGTGATTCGATTCAGAGGGATTGGCTCTGCGGATGAATTCGTCGAAATCGAGCAACCTATACTCCCAATTGCATCTGCTCTGCTTGTTCGGAGCAGGTGCAGCTTTGGTGTTCTTGATCCAGCCGATGGTTGGGAAACTGTTGCTTCCCAAACTGGGCGGTGGACCAAATGTGTGGACCGGTTGTCTGTTGTTTTTTCAGACCGGTTTGCTTTTGGGTTACGTTTACGCGCATCTTGCGACCACATTTCTGAAACCCTCGCAGCAACGCATCTTGCATTGCGGGCTGCTGCTTGTTTCTTTGGTCGGAATTGCAGCGACGCATGTTCATTTTGCTCAAGACGCGGCCACGGACTCGTTCGGGTGGATCGCGATCGAAATATTTCGTACGCTGGGATTGCCATTTATTTTGCTGTCGAGCACCAGTCCTTTGGTGTCGTCATGGACCGCGAAATCCAGTGTAAGCAGCAATTCCTACCGCTGGTACATTGCATCCAATCTAGGTTCGTTGGTCGCTTGTTTGGTGTATCCGCTTGGGATTGAGCCTTGGACGACGCTTCCGAACCAATTGTTTGCCTGGAGAGTAGGCTATTGCATTTTCGGAATTTTGTTTTTGTTCGCGACCTGGACAATGACTCTGAGTCATGAACGAAACGCAACGCATTTTGCGAGCCCAGTACAGCCAGATCAAGCCAGTTCAAAATCGGGTGCTTACCATTTTTGGATGTGGAGCCTTTGGTCTGCATGCACATCGATTTTGCTAGCCGCGGTTACTAGTAAGATCAGTCAAATTGGAGCCATCGTCCCAGTGCTATGGATTTTGCCGCTGGCTGTTTATCTCGCGTCCTGGTCCATCGCATTTGGAGTTACCTGGTTTGGACGCTTCCGGGTAGGCATCCCCATTTATTTCCTGGCTGGCTTGGTCGCATGCGCTCTCTTGTTTCTGCGGTTGGAGCTCAGTTACCTAACTCAGTTGTTGGGATACTTGTTGGTGGTGGGGTGCACATGCTTGATATGCCATGCGCAACTTTATGCATCGCGCCCTATCGCAGATCGGATGACAGCGTTCTATCTCGCCATCGCATTTGGGGGCGCTTTAGGCAGTGCATTTACGGCGGTCCTCGCACCCGTTGTCTTGAATGACTATTACGAACTGCATCTTGGGATCGGGCTGGGGGCAGTGTTGATCGCGGTTCGTTTTACGCAATTGAATTGGAATCGTATTCTGTCCGACGACTCGGTTCGTCGGGTGACGTTCCCTGCAGTAATCTTAATGCCTTGTTTCTTGATTCTATTGCTGGGTTCCCATGCGTCTTTTCGCGGGGATGAAATTGTGGTTCGCAAAGTTCGCGATGGATTCGGGGTGGTCAGCGTGGTCGAAAATCCTAAAACCGGGATGCGAGCGATGCTTCACGGTGGAACTCAGCACGGCTTGCAACCGATCGAAGGTGAGCTTTCGATCGACCAGACGCTTTACTATCGAAGCGATTCCGGGGTCGGGCTTGCGATCGAGTGGATTCGCCAGCAACGCATGCGACCCATGCGAATCGGAGTCATTGGGCTTGGGACAGGCTCGCTGTCGTTGTTCGCTCGCAAGGAAGATTCGATGGTTTATTACGAGATTAGTCCTGCGGTGGTGACCATCGCGGAAGAAGAATTCAGGTACTTGAGTCATCACCAGGGCGAAACATCGATACGATTGGGGGATGGACGCGCCTGGTTAGCCAAAGAGTATTCTGACGGAGCAGATCGGTATGATATTTTAGTGGCCGATGCATTCTCCAACGATGCGTTGCCCATGCATTTGCTCACCCAAGAAGCAATCAGCCTGTATCGATCGCGAGTGATGGAAGACGGGGTGATTGCGATCCACGTTACCAATCGAAATCTCGACCTAGCACCGATCGTGTTGGCTTCTGCGAACGCTTTAGGAATAGAATCTGCCTTGATTGAATCCTCAGGGAATGTGCGATGGGTGATTCTCTTTCCCGATTCGCAGCGACCATTACCAACTTGGGCGGACTCAACCCAACCCTCTCGCCGAATGGCCAAGCCTTGGACAGACGATTACGGTAGCCTCTTGCAAGCCATACGGTTAGAGTGATCTGGGGGCTTGGCGTGAGAAGTTCGTTCCCGTAGCCTCCATTCGAAACGTGGTCCAGAGGCAGTTTCAATTTCGAGCCACCATCGGTAGCTAGGGGAGCTTTGCCTCTGGTCGTACCACGGACTTCCGAGTCCGTGGCGGTGAATGGTTCTTGCGTTTTGATGGCGATCGCTGGGATGAGCAAATCGAGAAACTCGCTGATAAGAATTACGAGCTTCTTAAGGCAGACTCAGAACACACCGAACACACGGAAACGAATCCTCCCCCCGTTATGTCATCTTTCCGTGTGTTCGGTGTGTTCCGTGGTTCCCTGCTCTTCGGCGACAAGAGCGAGTATGTGGTCGCCGCTCCACAATATCGAGCTACCGCCAACACGTCGATGGGTTGGAAGAACTCGAATTGGCCGTTTCTGTGGTTAGCGCTAGGAATATCAACGCCACATGATCCTACGAGCTGAAACGTCGCTTCGCAACAGTTGGCCGAAGTCTGGCTTTGATCCTGAAGGGATCGCAGATGGTAGCCGGGGGTTTGACCGCTAGGGCACACCCCCGGTCTGGTTCGCATGCGATGTTTTCGATCCCGGAGGAGATCGCAGATTGCGTCTGCTGTCTGCTGTGATCCCTTCAGGATCAACAATCTAGCCTGCTACGATATCGTATGTCTACGCTGGGAGGACCGGAATGCAACTTGCCAAACAGTTTGCTGAGGATGTGCAGGGGCGACGTCACGACACGATTCCGTCAGGCGATTGGAGTGGTCGTGCGAATCATCATAGAGAACAAGGGATGGAAAAAAACAGGACGAAAGGGATCGCTCAGCGTGCGGAAGAAACCAGAAGTCGCCACACCAAAAACGGGGGCGGCAACCAACACGGGAGGCTTGTCCGTATGGTTCACTCGTGCCGAACGCTACGAGCCGAACGATGGAATGCCATATCGCTCGGTCGAACAACGAGCGGAAGAAATCTTCACTAAATATGTCTTTCTCTTTTTCTAAATCGACTGATGGTTCATCAAATCAGAAATGTTCTTTTAAAAGACGACCTTTCCAATTGGTGCCAGCCTGAAACTTAAAAGCTCGATTCGAGAGCATGGTCGCCAATGACTTCTTCCTGGATGGCTACGACAACGATCCACAAACGGATCCAATTCGCGAGGCAATTCATGCACGACGCGGTCGACAAGCTGATGAAGAAGGCGAATTCAGTTTGGCAAGTGATCTTGGGGCTGAGCTGCTATCCCGTTTTCCTACCACAGAACACACCGAACACACGGAAACGAATCCTCCCCCCGACATGTCATCTTTCCGTGTGTTCGGTGTGTTCCGTGGTTCCCTGCTCTTCGGGGACAAGAGCAAATACGTGGTCGCCGCGCCACAGTACCGAGCGGCAGCCAACACAGCGATGGGCTGGAAGAACTCGAATCTACGCACCGAAATGACGCGACTACTGCGACGCGCCGGAGTCTCGGGTTGGCCACGATTGTTTCATTCGATGCGAGCAAGCCGGCAAACAGAACTGCAACGCGAGTTTCCGTTGCACGTGGACCGCTCTTGGCTTGGTAACTCGCCTCGGATCGCACAACAGAGTTATCAGCTGGTTACCGAGGATGACTTTGCCCGGGCTGCTGGCGTGGCGAAGGTGATGGTGGAGGGGTGAGAAATAGGTGGAGTGGGGACGTGAGCAGCGGCGGGCAGGCTTAGCGTTGGTCAATCACAGTTGAATCTTGCGAATGGGACGAACTGATCTTTCTGAAATTGAAATACTGTGCCGTCGCAAATGCCGCTAAAACAACAGTTGCTAGGATCCATTCTAGCTTTGGCATTACAACGCAAATGGCAACCATTGCTAGCGCCGCAACAGCGGAGAGCAAACTACTTACGAGAAGGAACTGTCGCATG
>JBIKLJ010000269.1:0-5962 GCA_044359895.1 Pirellula sp. | reverse complement strand
CCGCCCGCAAGCCCTTCTACGCCCATCGATTTACGCAATTGCTTGCCCAGTCGATCGGGCAGTATGCGCCATCCGTCCGCAATACGATCGACTCTAAAAGGCGACAACGCCAGCTATATGCAATTATTGAGCAAACAAGCGGACTAGAACCCGAAGAAATGCGGTTCGTTCTGGCTGAGGTGTTCAAATGAGCGGATGGATCAAGCTTCATCGTCAGATTATCGAATCAGACGTATTTGTAGTTCCAGAACTACTTCAATTATTTATTTGGCTGCTTTGCAGTGCGTCTCATTCAAACCAGTCCTACCCGATGAAATGTGGACATGGAACACGACTTGTTAAGCTTCAGCCAGGGCAAGTCGTCATCGGTCGATTTACTGCTGCAACAAAACTTGGTTGGAAACCGTCAACTTTTCGCGATAGGCTAGAACGACTCAAATCTATGGAGCTGATTTCGATCAAGCCCGACAGGCAATGGAGCATCGTTTCAGTAACGAAATGGAAGGAATTTCAATCGCTAATCAGTGACAGGACGACAGCCAAACCAAAAGCGTTGGACGACAACCAAGAAAAGAGAGTTATTGCCGAAAAAACAAAGGGCAAATCATCTTCGAAGAAAGATGCGCCGACAGGCGGACGACAGGCGGACGACAACCGCCCGACAGGCGAACGACAACCGCCCGACACATACAAGAATGAAGAGAATGAAGAGAATGAAGAGAATGTTCAGAATGAACAGAAATTAAAAACAACAACAACAACAAGGGATTTAAGTGAATCTTCTTTTGGTCAGATTGCTACGCTCACTGGACAAGCGGTCGAAGTAGTTCGCAACGCGGGTGAAAATGTCTCCGAGGATGGCTGGTCACGAACATGCGAGGCAATTGCAACCGGACTAAAGCATGGCGCAAACGTCAAAGCCTGGATTGATTCGGCTCGGAAGAAAAGAAATCTTTCGGTTGGATACTTCGCAGCATGCGCTCAACGACATTGCAAAGCTAAGGGTATCGAGTTCGACGCAGCGAAGATAACTGTCGAAGTACCTTTTGAAGCGACCGTCAAAGAGGCTGCTGAGACTCTGGAAGCCAAGAAAGATAGTTCCGAGAAACCAGTTACGGCTTTCGAATGGGAAACCGCTGGCCGTCCAGGATTGTCATTGTGCGAAACAATTTTCAGTGGTCGCAAGCTTTCGCCATCTGTTGCGGCCAATGCGTTCGAAGAAGAAGGCGGCAACTCCGGTAAAGCAAGATTTTCCAAGCAACAGGGCCCGGGAGTCAATCACGATCCCAACGCAGCCGCTTCCGATTCATCGATTGGGGTGATGTGAAGATGGAAAACGAAAGCATCGAAAGAGCCAACGCCAACAATTCGAATTCTCGAAAACGGATTGCACTGCTACTTGAACTCCCAGCCAATAGACCGCGAGACGAAGGGCTTTGCCTATTGCGAAAACTCCTAAAAGGTTTGATCCGTGGGTATGGCTTGCGATGCGTCGATATTCGAGAAGATGCCGCGTTGGCCGCACCAGCCTCGACAGGGCGCGACGAGGATCGAAACACGACCTAAGCAGGCGTCAGGCCGACAAAATGCGGCGGGCGCGAACCTAAGGGGCTTTTCGGGGGTGGGGATTTGACACGAAACGGGCAGATTATGAAAAACGAAATCGAAAACAAACGGGCGGAACAGTACAGGAAATGGGCGAATCTGGTTGCCATTGGTCGCGAAAAGGATGTCGATTTAGCACTCGAAGAAGGGAACCCGAGGTACGCAATTATCGAGTTTCACGAACGACAAGCCGAGGTAATCGCAGAGCGCCGGGTGCTTGAACGACATCGGGCATACCTACGAAGGTTGGCTATGTCGAGACGGGAGCAACAGCCGCTTATTCCTTTCTTCAACGAGGCGATCGAGGCAAGCCAAACGCTAATTGATGAACTCACAAAAACCATCGCGGCTATCCGTCGCGAGTACCAAAACCCGGTGTTTTAATCCCGCCGGGAATTCACGTTTTATCAAGGAAAGGTTACGGGGGCCATGAGAGTCGAAAAAGGACAACTTTTGAATGAGATACGGATTGCAGGCGGGAATCTCTCGGCAGTCGCTCGCAAGTGTGGCGTAACCCGCCAAGCGGTCGCGAAACGTGTGGCTTCTAGCGAAGTACTAAAGGCCGCGTTGATCGAAGCCACAAACGAACTCTTGGATGTTGCCGAGGATGGGCTACGGCTAGCCGTCACACGGCAAGACCCTTGGGCGATCCGGTTTGTTTTATCGACCAAAGGAGCGGGCAGAGGGTTTTCGAGGACCGTCAAAGTGGAGTCTGATGAAAAGCCGGGTGTCATGCATCTTTACTTTCCAGACGATGGACGCGACAAACCCGACCCGAGCAATCCCGAACCAACGCCAACCGGAACGGGGGCCGACGATGCGAAGGTTGGCCCCTAGTGTTTTGGTGGAAGTGTGCACAACCGTTCGGTCATGTACGAAGAAACCCTAAAAACTTTTCTTTTTGGTAGTTGTCAGATGCCAGACGTTCGATATAGTTGCATTAGTTGTCAGATACCAGTTACGAAACCGAACGGCAAGTAAGATGCAAACAGCAATTGGATACGTCAGAGTTTCAACCGAGGATCAAGCTAGCGAAGGCGTAAGCCTTGAGGCACAGAAAGCCAAGCTAGCTGCATGGTGCCTTGCTAACGATTACGAACTTTCGACAGTTCTAGTCGATGCGGGCTTGAGCGGTGGACGCGCTGACAATCGCCCAGGCTTGCAAGCAGCAATTGAACTAGCTTGCAAAACCAAGTCGGCATTGATCGTTTATTCCTTGAGCCGCCTTGCACGATCGACCAAGGACACTATCGCAATCGGTGAGAAGCTCGATAAGGCAGGAGCCGACTTGGTTTCTCTCTCCGAGAAGATCGACACGACTAGCGCAGCGGGAAAGATGATTTTCCGAATGTTGGCGGTTATGGCCGAATTTGAAAAGGATCAAATCAGCGAACGAACCAAGATGGCAATGGCCCACAAAAAAGCATGTGGCGAACGGGTTGGAACGATCCCCTTTGGTTTCGACCTATTGGGTGACGGAACAACCCTAGTAGAGAACAAATCTGAGCAAGCAACCATCAAGGTTATCCACGAACTACGAGAAAGAGGGCTATCCCTTCGGGACATTGCAACCGAGTTGACCGCGACGAACCGCCTAACCAAGAAAGGAAACGCTAAATGGACACACACGACAGTAAAAAGCATTCTGAACCGAGTGGCCTAGAGCATTTATCGACCGAGGAGCTACTGGAGCGACTCCGCAACGCAAACCATCCACCCGACCCAAACAAGCAAACCCTAGAGGAATACGTTCGTGAGCAAGAAGAAAACGAAGATCGAACCGACAGTATCGGAAGCCCTTCGGAGAGCGATCATTGATAGCGAGCACTCGCAATACAAGCTTGCACAGCTTACCGGCGTTGACTCGGGAACGCTAAGCCGATTCGTGAATGGTCAAAGATCGATTGCACTTGATACAGCCGACAAGCTTTGCAAGGCGCTTGGCTTAAAGCTTGTTCAAACAGAAAAGAAGGACTCCTAAACTATGGCAAGCCTATCAAGAGAAGCAAAGCGAGATTCTTGGAAGTTGACTTGGTACGTTGATACCAAACGGAAAGCAATTCGTCTTGGCTCAATGCCAAAGAAGACCGCCGAGCAGTTTCGGGTTAAGTTTGAAGAACTGCTTGGCATCAAACGCGGCAATGGATCGATTCCCCAGGCGCTTAGCGAATGGCTGAACACGTTAGATGAAGACCTTCGGGAAAAGATCGAGGAGGCGGGATTAGTCGAACGCAAGAAACGCTACACGCTAAGTGTGTTCTTGAGTGAATACCGGGCAACGCGGGTAAAGGTAGCGCTAGCAACCGCCGTTCGTGACCGTCAGGTATGCGACTTACTCATAGAGCGATTCGGCAAAGATCGAGCACTTGAAACAATTACCGCAAGGGATGCGGAAGAGTGGCAAAGCTGGCTAGCTACGAGCGGAAACAAACGGGATAGCAGAACAACCAAGCTTGAAGGGAATACCGTCAGGCGACGAACAGGAACCGCTAGACAGATGTTTGCAAAGGCGATCCGGTGGAAGATCCTTTCATCCAATCCGTTCGATGGGCTGGCAACGTCAGTTTTAGAGAACAAAGAGCGGCAAGTGTTCGTTTCCTTCGCGGACATCCTCAAGGTTATCGCCGTTGCGCCAACGATGGAATGGAAAGCATTGATTGCCTTTTGTCGCCTCGTAGGTCCACGGGTTCCATCGGAGCTAGTCGGGCTGACTTGGGCGGATGTTGACTTCGTTTCCAAGAGGATCGTTCTGAAAAGCCCCAAAACAAAACACCATGGGGGCGAACATGCTTTAAGATCATGCCCAATGTTCCCCGAGCTGGTCCCCTTCCTGGAAAAGCTTTCCGAAGCTGTCGGGCCTGGAATTCTGATTCCGCTATCGTCGCCGGTTTTCCCGGTGGCCTGCGATCCTGGAACGAATTTAAGAACGACACTTTCCCGGCTTGTGGTTCAAGCAGGATTGACCCCATGGCAAAAGCTTTTCGTCAATCTGCGATCGAGCCGCGAAACGGAACTGCTAGCGGTGTTCCCGGTGGCCGATGTTTGCAACTGGTTTGGACACTCACCGGCGGTAGCTGCAAGGTTCTACGCGCAATCGAGAACGGAGATAGCCGATCGAGCTTGTAGCGAAACTACGCTAGACCTCGCGGGGGCGCAGGCGGGGGCGCACGGGAGCGCTTTGGGAGCGCAAATGGGGGACGTCATCGACCGTCAAGAGGAATGCAAGAACCATCAAGATGATGAGCCTACCAATAAAAAACCAGCCATTTTGCAGGCTGGTGATGGTTGCAAGAATGTTGCTGATGGAGCAACTAGTGGACGATATTGGACTCGAACCAACGACCCCCACGATGTCAACGTGGTGCTCTAACCAACTGAGCTAACCGTCCAGGTCGCCTGCGATTGTCGTGAATGAGCCTGGAGTGTCAAGTTCATTTGAGGCCCGCATCCAACCTTCCTTTGGTTGTCGAATCCGAGCCTGCCGGTTATGCTGCTGGCTCCTTTGGTTTTCTGTGTTCGTGACTCAAGCCTTGCAGCAATCGATCCTGATCATGTCCAACCCTAGTCAACGTGTCGTTATCACCGGGCTCGGAGTGGTTTGCCCTCTCGGACGTGAATTAGACGCCCTTTGGAACAATCTCACCAACCTCCACAGCGGTGTCTCCAAGCTAGACTGCCTGCCAGAAAACGGGTTAGACCTGCGTTTTGGCGGACAATCCAAATGCTTCACCGGCGATATCGAGAACTTTGGTCCGCTCGAAAAAACGCTGCAGCGAGCCATCAAAAAGAACCAAAAAGTCATGTGCCGCGAGATCGAGATGGGGGTCGCGGCTTGCCAAATGGCACTCGCTCACTGCGGCCTGGCCGATCCAGCTTCGCGTAACCCCGAACGAACCGGGATCGTTTACGGCAGCGATTACATTCTGACTCGGCCGGAAGAGTTCGCAGACGGGGTCACCGCCTGCTTCAATGCCGATAAGCAGTTTCAGATTTCGCGTTGGCCCACCGAGGGCCGAGCCAAAGTCAATCCATTGTGGCTTTTGAAGTATCTGCCCAACATGCCCGCCAGCCACGTTGCTATTTACAACGATTTGCGAGGACCGAGCAATTCCGTCACCATTCGCGAGGCAAGCAGTGCCGCCTCCATCACCGAAGCGGTTGCGACCATCCGTCGCGGTGCGGCCGACGTCATGTTGGCTGGTGCAACCGGCTCGAAACTGGAGCCGCTGAAGGCTCTGCACTTTACCATTGCGGATTCCTTGGCCAAAGATCGGGCCAACGCCTCCGAAATGAGCCGTCCATTCAGCTCCGATCGCGATGGTTCGGTCCTAGGGGAAGGGGCCGGTGCCTTGGTTTT
>JBIKLJ010000268.1:0-5968 GCA_044359895.1 Pirellula sp. | reverse complement strand
AATTGGTTACGCGGCTTAGCATTTGGCCACTCATGGACAGGATGGAGCAGTACCCACACGTCGGTTTGGTGCACCCCCATCACATCGTTAGCGATCTCGGGGCGGCCGGTCTTGCTGAAGACCGTTTTCACTTCAGGAAGCTGCATGAGCAGCTTCTCAATTTGGGTCGACATCTCGACCGAGCCTTCCAAGGTAGCACTCGGAAGCCTGACAGCTTCCACCAGCAAGTCCCCTTCTTCCAATCGCGGCATAAATTCTGCTCCAAGCTGTCTTGCCATTGGCAGGCTGACCAAAAACACCGTCAACGCCGTTGCCACTGTTACGAAGGGGTGTTTCATTGCACGAACAACCACTGGCACATAGAACCACTTCACGATTCGTACCAAAAGCACATCTTTTTCATCCATCTTTTTCGGAAGGAAGATGGACGCCATGGCTGGCATGAATGTCAACGACAGTATCAAGGAGCCTCCCAGTGCAAACAAAACTGTCAGCGCCATCGGACGAAACAGCTTGCCTTCCGTGCCTTCAAGAAGCAAAATCGGAAGAAAAACAACCGCAATAATGAGCTCTCCAAACATGGTTGGCTTTCGCACTTCGACCGCAGCGTCCAGGATGACGCTTTCATGTTTCGCATCACCATTATCATGCGACAGTTTTCGGATGCAGTTTTCGACCATGATGACGGAACTATCCACGATCAATCCAAAGTCGATCGCCCCTAGGCTCATCAAGCTAGCGGTAACACCTGTAAACAGCATCACATTGGTTGCGAACAACATGGAAAGCGGTATGGCCAACGCGACGATGATCCCAGCTCGCAAATTGCCCAGCATGAATAACAGAACGATGACGACCAGCATTCCGCCTTCCGTCAAATTGGTAAGCACGGTTTTAAGCGTACGGCCTATCAAAGCTGCGCGATCGTAGGTGACTTCCAAGCGAACGCCTTTTGGCAGAGTCGCCTCGATTTCTCTAAGTCTTTCTTTTGCTAACGCAACTACTTCTCGCGAATTTTCGCCGATGAGCATCATGACAAGGCCCGTAACAATTTCGCCACGGCCATCGCGAGTGACCGCCCCTTGCCGAGTCATCGGAGCGATACTAACCGAAGCAATGTCTCGAACGAGAATCGTTGTGCCGTCAGATTCGCGTTGAATCACGACCTCTTCGATATCATTTTCCCCTTTTAAGAGCGAAACACCGCGAATAAAACGCTGTTCGCCGTGGTGAATCACATACCCACCTCCTGAAGTGGAGTTGTTGTTTTGCAACCGCTGGAACAGGAGGTCCATGGAGATGCCGTAACTGGTCATGCGATCCGGATCGGGTTGAACTTCGAAGGTTTTGTAGAACCCGCCGTGTGTATTGATCTCTGTGACTCCGCGGACTTGCCGAAGCCTGGGTGAGATTTCCCATTCCAGCATCGTTCTTAGTTCCATCGGCGTATGCGTGTCGCTTTGGACTTCGAACTGCAAAATCTCCCCTAAAGCAGTTGTCAGGGGACCAACGCTTGGCGATCCATAACCCAGGGGGATTTTGCTTGCCGCATCCGGCAACCGTTCAGCCACCAATTGGCGTGCTCGATATATGTCGGTCCCTTCTTGGAAGACAATCGTAACTACAGAAATTCCGAATTTCGAAACGCTCCTGAGCTCTTCGACCTTCGGCAATCCACCCATAGTGGCTTCGACGGGATAAGTAACGTATCTTTCGACTTCTACAGGAGACAGCGATCCAGCATTGGTAACGACTTGTACCTGTACGTTGGTCATATCGGGAACTGCATCAATAGGCAGTTTCAAAGCCGAATAGAGACCGGCGACTGCCATAAGAAGCGTCAGAATGATGACGAGCCCGCGGTTTGCGAGCGATAATTCGATGATTTTGGTGAGCATGATGTAGGACGGAGAAAGCGAATGGCGTCAATGGAAATTTCGCGATTGCTATTCGCCTTTTAGGAGCAGTTCGGATTTGAGAAGAAATGCCCCATGGGTCACGACGGGCTGACCCACACTCAAGCCTTTCGTCACTTCGATCCATTCCTCGGAGGCTTGCCCTGTCGAGACATCCACACGCTTGAAACGGCCACCGGTCAAATCAACGAAAACAAATTGTTGATTGTCATGCTGAATTACGGATTCCGATTTGACCGAAAGAGCCTGACGAGGGGCGCCGATAGGAATGGTGACTCGCACAAACATACCCGGACGTAGAAGCCCTTCCTCGTTCGAGATCGTTGCCACCACGGGAATGGAGTTGGTTTCGCTTTGCACTTCGCGTCCAACGTAGCGAACGCTGGCCTCGAATATCCGATCGTTGAGAGCGGGAACCGCCACAGAGAGTTTTGTTCCAGGCTTCAATGAAACGGCAGACCAATCGTTTTCGCGGATGCTTGCTGCCACATAGAGGGAATCCGTATTGGCCAAAACAATTAGGGAATCGCCGCGCATGACTCGTTCGTTGCCTGCGAAGCCTCTTGATTCGACTGAGCCTGATATTGGGGCTCTGATCTCCAGCCTGGACAGCGCGTCCTCGTCACCAAGATTCACACTTTGCCGATCTTCCTTGTATCCAAGCAGATTGTCGACAGCTTGCCAGGCCAGATTCAGCTGGCGGTCAGATTCAGCTAATTCAGCTTCGGCCTTCAGCTTCGATTGATTCGCGGCAAACGAAGCTTGATCGCGAGCGGTCCGAAAGGCCGTTTCGGAAACCTGCCTGTCAGACTGACGTTCACGCAGAACACGCCCCGCGACAGAACCTGAATTCGCGAGCGGTTCAATCCTTTCAAGAAGTTCTGCCGAGAGCCGCATCTTAGAATAAGTGGATAGGATTTCCTGTCGGTAGCTTCCGAGCGCGAGATGATTGAAAGCCTCCTCAATCGCTTCAATCGCTTCGCCCTTGTCGAGCATGGTCGATAATGTCACCAGATTTTTTGCTAATGTAGTTTCGCGTTCGAGTAACTGTTTCGCAATTTCATAATGTTGTTGCCTCTTAAGAATCTCCGCACGCGCTTGTCCAATCTCCGCGCTGCGAAGAACCGCCAGCAGTTTACCCGACTCGACCTGCTCGCCAGGTGTTACTAACATCTCCGATAGAATTCCGTCCATGGGAGCTTTGACATCGATATGTTTTGCATCATCGTATCGGATGCGCCCAGCTACGTTATGAACATGCTGAATCGACCGCGAATCTGCCGGGACAACTTCAAAGCGGGCTGCTTCCACTTTCCCGCTAGGAAGAGTTAGCATGTCGGAGTTGCTTAGATCGCCTGTTTCAGCAGCCGGCTCATGCGACGCACTCCCCCCTTCATTGATCTGATGAACAATGAGCCATCCACTAGCCATGATGGAAAGAACGAACAGGGTGGGTAAGGCGCTCAAAATGTTGGGAACAAGAGCAGCCTTAACGAGGGGCAGGGACTTTTCGGACATGGAAGATAGCCAGACAACGTGATGAAGCTTGATAAAGTTACGTAACCTGGATGCATTCGTCGTGCCATTTCTTTGCCATTTCACATCGAAACAATGTTCGCCCTATTTCGGTGTTTTTTGGTTGGTTTTCCATCAGTCGAAACAGGGAAAGAATCGGAATTGCAAAGGAATTATTCACGCAGTGGACAGTTTCTTTCCAGGGCGATCGAACGAGCAAGTCGCTGCCCACCGACAAACTGGGGGCGAGCGTCAGGCCATCCAGCGTTGGCACACCTCGAGAAGAGTGGCTCTTGGACTTGATCGATGGCTTTTTCCTAGGACTCCTTGATATAGCTTTCGCCTCGTATCGCTTCCGTGATTACCAGGAGAGGGACTGTGGACCACTTGGTTGACATCTGTGTTTCCTTGAGAGTTGGTTTTGTTGGTATTGCGATCCGTGGGCTCATCTAGGGCTACTGGGCTTGAAAACGCAGAATGACTAACGGAATCCGCACTCGACCGCATCGATGATTTCGCTAGGCGACCCGTGCGTCGAATTGATGCGAGGTCGAAACGAAAGGCAACACACAAACTTAGAAAGATTCCAAGGTGTTGCCACAGGTTTGGATGCAAAGTTACTGAATGTGTTCAGCGACAAACCATACTTGTGTTTCGTTGAGCCGGATAAGATTGGAGACGATCATATCATTCGTGCCTGTGTCGCCGTGTTCGGCGGCTTCATTGGCCATCGCTCGAGCCTCCAGAAGAATAACTTCGTGAGCATGCAGCAATCGTTTGATTTGGTTCTCCGTATCCTCGCGTCCCTTTGGACACCTAGGTATCATCGTCAACTCCGCAATGTCGTGAGCCATTGCAATCGAAACGCCACCAAGCGCCTGTACTCGTTCAGCTAAGAGATCAGCCAGCGATGATTGTTCTTCGAAATGCTTGTCGAACAGCAAGTGTATCGAATAAAAATTGGGTCCAGACGCTTGCCAGTGGTGCTTTTTGTATAACGCTGCCAATGTCAGTGTGTCCGCGAGCAACTGGTTCAAATTGTCGACACTTGCGGCAGCAGCGTTAGCATCCAATGCCAAAGGGTGTCGACGGAGAGTACCGTATGCCTGAGTTTCGCCTCGGGACGAGGGTACGATTGGCGACTGCAATTGCGTTGGGATGATTTTTGTTATGGTTGAGTTTGGCATTTTGGTTGTACTTCAATGGTTTAGTAAGTGGTATGTATGTTTATTCAACAGTGATCAGATTCTCGACGTTGGTAACACCGGGCGCGTGCCAAGCCGCAGCGGCGACGTCGCGGCGGTTCTCCCACGTTCGAACATGTCCTGACAGCGTCACGCGTCCTTCGTCCGTTTTGACGGTGATATTTTCGGCGTCCAATTGCGCATGGCGTTTCAGAGCTGCCTCAATGGAACGCTTGACCTCGCCTGGCATTAAAACGGGTTTCACCTCAATGTTATTGGAAACACCTTTGACGCCGGTCAGGTACTTGATCGCGTGCTCCGCAGAGTGCCTTTCATATTCCCATGTTGCTAAACCAGTGAGAGTGACCCACCCGTTTTCAACAGTGGCGATAATGTGGCTTGGCACCCAAACATGCCAGCCCAGCGTGGTTGCAACAGATTCAGCGATTTGCGAGTCTGACTGCAATTGGCCGTCAACGTCGTGAACTTCCAGTTCTTCAGCGATGGCTTTGACGCCTGACACTCGTTGAGCAGCCAGTTCCGCTGCAGATTTTTCAGCATAGCAGGAGACGGTTCCGCTCAAGGTTACAATCCCTGCGTGGGCTCGCACGGTAATGTCGCGGGACTTGATCGTTGAATCCCATAGCAATTCCTCCATGATCTCATTTTTCATCTGTGCATCTGATTTCACCACAGCACCTATTTCTGCCTTCAAGGCATAAAAAAAGCCGAAGCGAATAGACACTCGTGAGTGCCTGCTTGCTTCGGCCTACTTAATAACCAACCCTCCGACGTTCGGAGTGCGTTTTATCCAGTCGTCCCATTATCGTTGTTTTAGCGAAAATCATAACTCGTCAACGTTCGCTACCTAGCACCCTATCCTTCGGCGTCTGATAAAGCAACCAGCAAAATTGAAACAAGATCAGGCTCAAACCCGCGCGTTCCCAATAAGTACCGCGATGGCAGCACTTGTCTTCCCCCCAATGGATCGCTATGGTCAGTATGGGGGCGGTGCATAAGCCAGAGCGCGTAGCACACGGACTCGAAGTTGGTAGACTCACTAAAGCGCGATTTGGCATTTGTCAGCCGCGTAGTAACAAGTAAGCCGATGCGATGAGCCGCGAAAAGAAGCGGTCGAATAGCGTCGGCTTTATTATTGGAATTGCGTTCAGCTTGATGAGTAATTCAGACGGTAAGAAGAAGGCGTTGCAAGACACCACTCGACCGCAAGCTTCCGCCCTGTCTGACGATATCGGCAAGGCCAATAACGAAAGCACGACTGAAAAGTGGTATCAAAATACAGCGGAAGCAGTGTTGCTTAAGGTCGATTCCACCCCCGCTGGGCTGGCAACG
>JBIKLJ010000085.1:0-20204 GCA_044359895.1 Pirellula sp. | reverse complement strand
ACAGCCAAGAAACGTACTGCGAGAACGCCTACGTAAGGGAGATAACGCCTTTGAGTGAAACGGTTTAGCAATAATCATACAGTGCCATTCGTGCCACCCACCGATTGACTCTGCACCGATCTGCCGAATGATAGCAAAACTTCTAAAATCATTCTGATTGACGTGCCTGAAGCCACCAACGCAGTTTTAAAACACAGAGTTCACAGAGTTCACAGAGGAACTTAGTCGGTGTAAGCCTTTTCTCTGTGTCCTCCGTGTCTCTGTGTTTCAAAAAAGCAAGCGTCTCTCGAACGGTCCGAACGGTGCCACCCATCGTTTAAGAGTTGGGGCCATTGGGGTGGCGAGGTGGTCGCCATGGGCGTGCCTCCAAGAAGATTTTAGGGCCAGCCCGCATCGAAGATACCGGCTTCCGTCGAGCTCAAACTCGGCGGAGCCAAAATATGAAAGATCCAAAAGGGGCGTTGCGAAAACCAGAAAGGTCGAGAGAGCCCCTTGATGAGTGAACTACAGGCTGGAGGCTAGCTGAGCTTCCATGCGGCGATCAATTGCTCAGCGCCAGGAGTCAGCTTGCGGAGCTTTCCAGCAATCACTGACTTATCCGCTTTCGAGGCCTTTTCGCTCTTTTTGTGAAGCAGTCCAAGCTTCTTGGTGCGATGTCTGCGACGGCGAAGTTCGCGTTGTCTTTCTGTGCCAGCCATAGTAATCCTTAGCGATATGCAAATTTGAGTTGTGAAAGTGGCAATTTGGGCTTCCCACGGGTGGTGGAATCCATGAAAGGTAACGAAGTCAGAGAAATTCGTCAATGTTGCAGGGAACTGACCGGAGTACCCTGGATAGCAGATGCGATCTTTGGCAAGATGTGCATTAATCGGTTTGAAGGGGCAAAGAAGGGGCAAACAGGAGTAGAGTATGGCGGAAATTGCGGCGGTTGTTTTGGCTGCGGGAAAAGGAACTCGAATGAAAAGCGAGCTCCCCAAGGTTCTTTTTCCGGTTCTTGGCCGAGCCATGATTCACTGGGTTCTTGACGCCTTAGAAGCAGCTGGGGTCACTCAAACGATCGTCGTGGTGGGCTACCGTGAAGATCTCGTTCGCCAAGAACTTGCCAACCGCAACGTCGAATTTGCGGTCCAATCCGAACAACTAGGGACCGGTCACGCCGTCCAAATGTGCAGGCCAAATCTAGAAAAAGGGGATTCCCCTGTCATGATCGTGGCTGGTGATTCCCCGATGATCCAGGCGGAATCGGTGAAGGAGCTGATTCGCCAGTTCTCGGCTCAAGAATGCGCTTGCCTCATGGGAACCCTCATCAAAGACGATCCCAAAGGCCTTGGCAGAATCGTCCGGGATTCCGATGGGAAATTCCTTCGGATCGTAGAGCACAAGGATGCCAGCCCGGAACAGTTGCTGGTCCAAGAAGTGAACATGAGCACTTATCTATTTGATCGCAGCAGTTTGCTTTGGGCCTTGGAACAACTCAAAAACACCAATTCGCAAGAGGAGTACTATCTGACCGATTGTCCCGAAATTCTCTTGCAGAGCGGGAAAAACGTAGACGCTCGAGCTGTCTTGCAGCCCTGCGAGGCCCTAAGCATCAACACGATCGATGAACTCAAGATGGTAGAAGCGAAAATGACAGAAATGGGCTATCCATGCAAGAACTAAAGATTTTTAGCGGACGCGCTAACCAGCAATTGGCAAAAGACATTTGCTCGTCCCTTCATCTGGACCTTGGATCCATCTCCCTTGGCAAGTTTCCCGACGGCGAAAATTTTTGCAAGGTCGAGGACGACGTGCGAGGTCGAGACGTCTACTTGATTCAGTCGACTTGCCCGCCCGTCAACGACAATTTGATGGAACTGCTAATCATGATCGACTCGTGCAAGCGTGCCAGCGCGGCGAGAATCACGGCGGTTATTCCCTACTTTGGCTACGCTCGGCAGGATCGCAAGGACGAAGGGCGAACGCCAATCACGGCGAAACTGGTCGCCAACGTGATCACGCGTGCAGGTGCAGATCGCGTCTTGACCATGGATTTGCACGCTCCACAGATCCAAGGCTTTTTCGATGTGCCTGTAGATCACCTTTACGCAGCACCCGTTCTGACCAACTACTTTTTGAGCAAATCCTTTGACCCTGCCGATATTGTTGTCGTCAGCCCGGACGAAGGCAGCATCAAGCGGGCAATTGGTCATTCCAAACGTCTGGGTGGCAAGCTAGCGATTGTTGACAAGGTCCGAGACAACGCCTTCAAGACGCAGCAGAAAAATATCATCGGCGGGCCCGTCGAGGGAAAGATATGCTTGATGTTCGATGATATGATCAGTACCGCAGGGTCGATTTGCGGTGCCGCTCGACTTGTTCATGAAGCGGGAGCGAAAGAAATCCATCTTGCCGCTACGCATGGTGTGCTATGTGAACCTGCCATTCGAAACCTTCGCGAGGCACCAATCAATAGCTTGGTAATCACCAATACGATTCCTTTGCCTGTAGAAAAACGATTGGATAGCATCCAAGTCCTGACGGTCGCTCCTTTGCTAGCCGAAGCCATTCGACGCATCCATTCCAATAAATCGATCAGCCAAATGTTTCGATCGGACGAAACACCGTCATCTTAGGCGAGATGTTCGATGGCCTGCTGCTCAAAATCGTGCCCAACGTGTCTCATCCATTCGGCTTTTAGCTTCCCAAAAAGCGTGAAAGCCTTGTCGGTCCCGAGTTCTCGCCCATCCAGCGAACTCGCCCGCCAAATACATCCCGAAGAACCTGTAAGCCATACTTCACGAGCTTGATGCAAATCGAGCAGAGTCACATCCGACCGAATTAGGTCAATCTTGATTTGGCGGAGCAAGCGAGTCGCTAATTTGAGCGAACACCCTTCCAATACACTTTCAAGCGTTGGCGATCGAACGACTCCATGCTTGTCGACGATCACGATGTTGGCCAATGACGTATCGGCAATGGTCCCGTGAATGGTCTTGAGCAATGGCAATGGCTCCACAAGTGAACGGTCTAGCGACAAGCGTTGCTTTTTTGCGAGTTCCAGTTCACTTAGATAGTATGGCAGGCGACTTCGAGTCTTCATTTGAGTCGGCCAACAAGAGTCCGGCACCGCCGAGTAACTTGACAAAAAAAGCGGTGTGCCAAAACGATACCAAGAAGCAAGCCTTGTCCACAACAATGGGCTAATGTGAAAGACTATTGTAGGACCTGAAGTATCGCCTTCCAATTCGCCTGGCGATGCAACGGCCACCAGACTCACGTCGCCTGCGACAGCGACCAAGTCGTGATTCAGCTCTAAGAGTCGAAGAAACGCCTCCTCAAAGTTCGATTGCGAAAGCTCAAAGTCAACCTCCAGAACTTGCAGCCCCAAAGAGAATCGTTCCCACCGATCCTGGATATCGAAAAGACGACCACCCAAAGTTCGGAAACGTTCAACAACCATTGCGCCATAGAGAGCCCCGGCGTCATGGAGCGACCAACCGCATTCATCCAGCGCGATAGGTTCCCAAAGTCGCAATGCGGAATTCCAGCGAAGTGCTTGGCTATTGCGAAACGCAGGCATTAGATTTTGTTGCTCCGGATTCTTCCCACAGCAAATGCCGAATGATCTCTCGAAAATAGGGGCATTCGCCGTAGTAGCTCCGCTCGGAATGAGTTGTACCAATCACGCCCCCACAATCGTATTGGCGGATTGTCGTTTGTCCAGCCAAAGGCGAAATCGCTCGGGGCGCAAACGCCGTTTCGATGCCTGCAAATCCAGCCGCAATCGGTTGTGACAATCGATCCAAAAACCGGAATCGGCGCAGGATCGGATCTCTGGAATTGTAGAGATTCATGACTCCGTCGATGTTGGCAAACGCAAGCCCGTGCCGCCCATTCGGCTGAAGCCATTGTCGATCGACGGCAGGGGCAACCAATCCAAGCCGATACAAACGAGTGTTATTGTTAGGTTCATGAGGAATCGCGGCGTACCCTGGCAGAGTTCCTCCAGCGTCCAAATGCAACCCGCCCGTAACCGCTTTGGCACCGAACGAAAAACCAAGCAAACTCACTTGAGCATGATTTCGTAACTTGCCAAGCATCCAAGCAACATATAGCGATTCGCATTCCGCAATCTGATTGTTCACGACAACATCGTGCAAAGGTTTTCCATCCCGTTGGCTTGGCCACGACAGCATGATCAGCCTGTAGGAACGGTTGGTTTGTGAACGAAGGTAGTCATCGACAATTCGTACCCGGTTTAACGCGTTGTTGCGTTCCATGAAATTGCCATGAACATAGAGGATGCTCAATATTCCATCGTCAAAAGGGGGCAAGGCATCGACGATGGAACTTCGGCACCATTGATTGCCAACCCATCGGTTCACTTCCACGTTCGGGCAATCAAAAGAGATCGAACGAAACCGTTTAGGCAAATGACGAGTCGATACTTCAAAGATTTCGGATTGCGGAACACTCGCATTCACCACTATGGGTAACGCTTGTTCCATGGGTAACGCTTGTTCCGCTGGCAATGCATGCTCCGCAATGATCTTGGCGTGTTCGTTGGGCGAATCACCACACGCGATATTTTGCCCTTTCGCAATCGACATGATGGAAATCGCGATCGCCATGCAAAGACGAACGAAACGTAGAGGTGCTTGCATAGTGGACCAGGAGCAAAAGCAGGAAAGGATGTGCCTTAGAAGTTTCGATCATCCTTAACGACCTGTGATCATGGACCATCCCAACCACATAGCAACACAGTTCCTTGCATCGCCGAGCAACTGTAACACCTAAAGATGAGAACGAGCGTTAGGAAATCTTTTCTAATTGGGAAAAATATCCGATGTTCGTTTGCACAACCGGATTGGTGACGTAGAGTTTGGCGGCGAAATGTGTACCAATGCAAGGGTCACAATCAATTTACAGGGGAGAGATGGGAAATGAAACGAACGACACTGATCTCGGCTAGCTTGTTGTTGGCCTTCGCAGGATGCAGCATGGGGCAATGCGGGAAGCCAAACTTTTTCACTCGGTTGCATAACCGATTTCATGGTATCGACAACGTTGGTGAGCCATGCGATGCTGGCTGCCATGAGGCTGAAGTCCCGATGGCGACCGATTGTGAATCATGCGGTAACGGAGCCAGCTCCAACTACGGCGGATACTCGGACGGGCAAATCATCAACTCGTACGAATCGACGCCGATGTCCATCGGTTCACCGACGACTTCGATGACACCTTACACTAGCCCAACGTACGTGCCTGGACCAACTACAAGCACCAACCGCGAAATAGTGAACCCACGTCCAGCTAGCTAAACCGGTTGATGCCAACGAAGCCGCATGAAATTAATCGATCAACGTTGCGACTAACGCTGCAAAATCGATGTTTACCACCCGTTCACGCAAGTCGGGTCTGACAAAGATTCGAACACGCTTGACGATATCGTCAAATTGACGAGTAGCCAAAGTGTGCACGACTGGTGACATTTCTCCTAGCGACTTTAGGCTTCCGTCGCGCTGCCTGACATCGATTTGACATTGAACCTCCAACTTGACAGGCGGAGCGTCGATCAGTAAATCGTGTTCCTGGACGTCGATGCCGTAACGGGCCCGAATGAGCGAAGCTAACGACTTCGACAATTCGACAATCTCCACAAACGGCCGCCGCGATAACTTGCGATGTTGCTCGGGGTGGCTCAACACATCAAACTGAGCAACACGTTTGTAAAGTTGCCGACGAGGGCCAAAGAGGCCTTCGGCGCAGGGGGCAACCGGTAGACTGCTACATTGGCTACGCACCGATTCCATCAACTGAGATTCGGTCATATCCAACCATCGATCCGTGGTACTGCCTGATCGAACCAGTTCATGAATGGCGTGTTGAAGCATCGCAGTTGCGCTGCGCACAGAGTGATGCCAATACACTTCACTGAACATGATGTATCGGGCAAAGACCATCATCTCGGCGGCAGTTCGGCCTTTGTCCGTGATGGCCAACCGATGCTGGGCGGGATCGATACACAAGGAGCTTATGAGTCGATGTCGATCGAAATTGCGGCCATACGGAACACCGGCGTGCAAGGAATCTCGTTCTAGATAGTCGATTTTGTCGATGTCGATGGGGCCGCTCAAAATGGATACAAGAATGGCTATGGCACGATCCTCTTTCGACAAAGGATTTGCGACAACCGACTTGCCGATTGTACCAGTCAGTACATTTGCAACCTCCGCAGGTCCGAGTTGCCAGTCATTCATTAACAAATGTGCAATCTCATCGCTCGAGATCAACCGCTTGGCAAGAGTTTCGTGCCTAGGCAAGCCATCCAACCGCATATCTTCAATCGCATGACAAAAGGGCCAATGGCCAATGTCATGGAGCAAAGCGGATACCAGCAGCAAGCGAATATGCCGATCCGTCATCAGTTCGCAAAAAACGCTGTCGCATGCAAGTCGATTGACATATTCGATTGCATTTCGGAAAACTCCTAACGAATGTTCAAAACGGGTGTGCGTTGCCCCCGGATAAACATAGGAGACCAGCCCGAGCTGGCTCATGCGCGACAAACGCCGAAATCCGCTTGTATCCACCAAGCGCAAGACTCGATCCGTCACCGGCACATTCGTATCGGGCGAAACACGAATAAAGGAACTGCTTTCTGAGAGTTCAGGAACGTCCCAGACTGGAGAGCTTCTTGCCACTTTACTTGATTCCATCGCTCACTTCGTTACGTTCGAGCCGTGCATCATCATCATCTTCTTCTTCTTCGAAAACAGTGATGGCCCATTCTGGATAGGGTATATCGCTTCGCATCGAATTCCAAAGAATTTTATTGAGCAAGTCTTCGGGGGCTCGGTCGACAGCGCTAAAGTCGATGCGGGTTGATGCTTCTGCAAATTGACGCTGGAGGGAATTCTTAATCTGCGCTATTGGCGAATTGATCTGGTCCAATGGAATCGCAACAGGAACGGCCTCGAAAGGTGTCAAATCGGGCGTATCTGTAAAGCAATCCGTCATGGGAGAGGCAGCTGCATCAAATTGGTTCATCGGGGGAAGGCCAAGAATCTGCTCCATCGTGCGGATGATGCTGTTGGTATTGTATCGTGTGCTAATCGTTTGGCCTCGTTTGGTATACGGGCTAGCGCAGAATGCGATGGTTCGGTAGCCACTGACGTGATCCCAACCTGCTTGCGGATCATCTTCAATGGCGAAAATCGCCATCTTGGGCCAGAACTTTGATTTGCTTAAGCCTTCTACGATTCGTGCGAAGGCGAGATCGTTATCCGCCATGCTCGATGCTGGCGAAGGGAAGCTTGGTGAGGTTCCGCTGGTATGGTCGTTGGGTAAACAAATAATGGTTAAGTTGGGAAACGACCCTTGAGCTTCAAACTCGGAAAGTTCATTCATGATAAAATCAGCTCGAACTTGATCCGGAACTTCCATCCCCCAACCGACGTAGCCTGTGGGCGAATAGGGACGAATGCTCTCGATGGCGGGCTCGCTTTCAAAAATGACCTCAGCCGAACCTTTCCAGGTACGAAAGCATGACATGAAATCGGGCTTGCCTTTTTTGTTGGGATCAGCCCATCGGAACTTGGGCATCATGAACTCACCGTAGTTGCGTAGCGTTTTTCGGTGAAGTATTGCATTGTCCCAAAGAAAGCCGGCGGGGGAATACGCCAGCGCGTCCGACTCGTCCTCGCCCATCCCATCTGGGTAACTGCGAGGAAAACCGGCGAAGCTCTTTTCCAGGTACGCGTTGCTCATGGCCGACGTGCTCCATTGATGTCCATCCGCACTGAGAATTCCGCAGCAATACGTGTTGTCCAACAGAACAAACTGTTCCGCCAATCGATGATGATTAGGGGTGATGTCGCGTCCAAAAATACATAGATCGCGGTTGCCGTTCCCTCGTTCGATATCCCCCAAGACTTGATCGTAGGTTCGATTTTCTTTGATCAGGTAGACCACATGTTCAATCAAACTGGGTTCTCCGATGCGTTCGGGGATCGCCTTCGGAGCTTGATTGGGTCGGGCGGGAAGTGCAGCTTGCTGTATTGCGGCACGCCGAATGTTCTTAGACACTTGTTCCGACAGCAATGCCAATTGCGTTTCGTCAGGAACCGGAACCATGCTGACGGAACCATAATGAAGATGGCTGTTAAAGCCTTCTCCGTTGCCTGATTTCTTAGGGATCTTAGGGAGCCCTTTCAAGTTGGCTGAGCAAATTCGATTTCGAGTGGAATCGAAAGCAACGGCACCAGGATACCAACCAACCGGTATCAAGCCCTTAAGCTTGGAATCCCCTTTTTCCTCGGGGGCAAAATGAATGACTGCAATTGCATTTTGCGAACCGTTAGCGACATAAAGATTTTGGCCGGTCGTATCGAACGCCAGTGCGTTGGGAGCTGCACCGTAAAGATCCGATGGTGATGAATTGACCCAAATCGTATCCACAACTCGTTCGGTCGCAATTTCGATCAGCGACAAATGGTCGCTGTTGGTATTCGCACAGACGAGATACTTGCCATTAGGAGAAATGGCCAAATCGCTTGGACTTAAGCCAACCATGATTTCAGAAACGCTGCCGGACGGGAGATCCACGATCGAGACTGAACCCTCGTTAGCAATATGACGAACCGAATCGACACGGACAGTGGTGCCGCGACCTGCCGGCCCTGTCAGGTCCCCTTGCAAAGGTCTACGACCGCCCCAGTTGCTCACAAACGCTTTCGAGCCCTGAACCACAACATCATAAGGGGCAACGCCGACCGGAAACCGACGCAGAACTTTTCCGCTGGGAAGCTCTAGTTCAAGAAGGGTGTTCGAGAGATTTCCGCACACCAACAACTTCTGCGAGGCTCCTTCGATTGCCAAGCCACTAGGGATTTCTTGCTTGCGCCGCGGCGCGTTGGCATCAGGAAGCGGAATTGTATACGAGGGCGAAACAGCCCCCGCTTCATTCACCGCAAAAACTTTGATGCTACCATTCACGTTGCTAACGAAGATCTGTTTGGAATCGGGCGAGAAAGCCATCCCGGTGAAGCTAACCAACGCTGTGGCATCGGGCTTCAAATTGTTTTCCGAAACGTTGGCCGGCTCGGCCAATTGGTCCTTGGAGGGGAAATCCACCGTTTGCGAAACCTTCAACGATTCCGCATCGATCACCACAAGCTTGTTCGTTTTCCCCGAAGTCACTAGCCAGCGTCCGTCCGGGGACATCGCTAACACTTGAGGCCGCATCCCAGGAAGATCGATCCTCTCCCCCGCGGGCGTAATGGTCTGATTGAGCGATGATTCTTCGGCAGTATCGCTCAGTGGCCCAACTTGCAACGGTGAAGCCGTGGCGAAGTCAGCGTTCGAAATCCAGGCAAGACTCAGAAAAAACAAAGACTCGAACATGGTCGGCGTGAGAATTCTTTTGAGGCATTTTCGTGGCTGCTTTGGCATGGAGGGAGATGCTTTCTTGAATGATCGGATGTCTTCAGCGATGAAATGATTTACGAATTGTTCTACTCAGAGTGGTTCGTTCAAGTAACTAACGGCGGCTTGACCCGCATTGGAGGCCAATCAGCGGTAGTTCAATGTGGATTGAGAAGGAAGGGGTTAGGTAAATTTTTACGGCCGCAATTTCGGGATCGATCAACCGCTACAACAAGCAGGGTTTTGCTTGCCCCCTTTCCAAACTTTAGGCAAGGGGGATAAACGATGATCTCTGTTAATTTTTCTTGACTTTGGTTGCCGAGTGCTAATAATCGTGTGCACTAGTCAATTCCAGGTTACGGATCGCGGGCTTCCGAGCCGCAGATCGCGGTGTTTGAACCACGCGATGTTGATTGATCTGCCTCACCTGGACGACAGCGATTATACCCAACCGATTCGGGCGGATGTTGGTGGCGGCATCCAGTCGACGGAATTCACAAATTGGAGGGCGACGAATTAATGAGTAATCTTTGCAAGAACGTTTTTGAAGCGATTTTGAAGTACGGACACGATGAAGACTTCGATCCAGTTGTTGACAACAAGTTTCTCCCAACCGATGCCCCAGCAGGTTCGCAAGAAAAGATTGAAGTCTTGCGGAAAAGGGTAGAACTTGGTCAGCCATTATGGCACAACGATGATCGAGTTGATTACAGTGGCCTTACCGGCGCGATTCGCCCTCGGGAGTAAAACACTCCTGTCAAAACGTTCTCAATCTAAAAAATTCGCGAAGGCCTGAGTTGAATCAGGCCTTTTTTTATCAATTTGAAGCAACTTTATCACAGGCATGCCTACCACCCGATGGCGCTGTGTTAAAATTTTGCAGGTCGCCCTTGAGTGATATGTGGTTGACCGACACCGTCGTCAGCAAAGGAGCGATCTTCTTGTCCGAATCACAGAGTGCTGATGCACTTGCAAACGAGACCTATGAACACATGAAGCGTCTCGCTGCCAGTTTCTTGCAGATGGAAATGCCTACGGTTTCTCTCAGTCCAACCGTACTGGTTCATGAAGCCTACATGAAGTTGTCGAAACAGTCTCAGGATAGCTTCACAGGGCGCGGGCATTTCTTGGCTCTAGCAGCAACCATGATGCGTCGTATCTTGGTAGATCATGCTCGAGCCCGGAATCGAATCAAACGGGGCGGAGATCGCGTCCGGGTTGTATTCGAGGAAGAGACCACGCTATCTTCTTCCAAAGATGGAGATGTTTTGGCTCTGGAAGAAGCGTTGCAAGAACTGCAAAAGCTTGACCCAAGACAGGCGAAGATAGTCGAAATGCGTTTTTTCGGTGGAATGACCGTGCCTGAAGTTGCCGAAGTCTTGGGGCTTTCAACTAGAACGATCGAAGGGGAATGGAAAATGTGCCGGGCATGGTTGCGTAAAAAACTAGAGGACAACTTCCATAGTGGATCCTGAGTTATACGCAAATGCCAAAGCGCTTTTCATCGAGCTTGTTGAGAAGTCTCCCAAGGATCGCGAAAATGCACTGAAGGGCTTAGAAGCAGAGCAACCTGAACTTGCTCGAACCGTTCGCGACCTGTTGGCATCGCATGTCAGCCGCACGTTGTTTTCAGGAGCAACAGGAAAAGCATCCGATACAACGACTCAAAGCAAGAGTATCTCCACGATCGGAATGAGAAGAATCAGTTCTAATTTGGTGGGAGGCACTCTTCCCATTTTGCTGGCGGTGGCCGCGACCCTCTTGCTTTATGGCTTCAGCGTCTATCTCCACCGGGAGCTGTACAAGCAAACTCGCGATGAAACCAAAATTGGCCTTGAATCCATGGCCGAACAGAAAGCAATTCTTTTGGTTCAATGGGTTCGAGGAAACCAGCTTCGATTGGATGATTGGGGAAAGCAACTCGAGCTTCAACAGTGCGTCCAAAGCCTCAACACGCGACTCCAAGAAGCCAACAACAGGCCTCAAGATCGAAGAGATTTACTTTCCGCCGCTTCGGAACATGCGACGATCAAGCGATTTCTGGACAACCTGGTTCGAAATCGCTCAGCGACAACGGGAAATAAAAGCGACGAGGCAGAAACGGCGACAGCCGATCTGAAGTTCGCGATTTGGAACCGCTCCATGATTTTGATTTCCGATTGGCAATACGAAAACCCCGAAGTGGATCTGGGAGGGATTGCAACTCCGATCGGTGCCAGCTTTTTGATGCAAGCCTTCGATACTCAGAAAACAACAGTAGAGCTTCCGCGACCGACCGCTGACACGATCTCCAAGGAGTACCCGTTGGAGGTAAATGAACAGTATCTGATGTTCTTTATCCCAATCTTTTCCCCCCAGGACCCATCGGAAATGATGGCGGTCATGATGGTTCGCAGCGAGTTGTTTCTGGCCGATCTCCAAGCCTTGATTAGCGCTTCGGTTCACAGCGATAGCAACTGCTATCTTCTGGACGATCGTGGTTCCATTGCCACCCATGCTCGTGATTTAGACCAATTGAAAAAGCTTCCGGTCTTCTCCGAAAATCGCGTCGTTCATGGGGCTCATGTGATGGAAGCTCGCGACCCTGGCGGTGACTTGCTTGCTGGTTTTGTGCCTGGTGCTGCTCAAGAGGAATGGGCATGGACCAAGCCAGGCAAAACCGTTTCGCTGGCCAAAAACGGAAGCGACATGGAAGGGTATCGCGACTATCGCGGCAAGAACGTGGTCGGTGCTTGGCATTGGATCGAACCGCTCCAGCGTTTGCTGGTGCTGGAATTGCCAAAAGAAACGGCCTACAAAACACTGGGGTTTATCGACCGTACCTTTCGAATTGTATCTAGCATCCCGCTTTCGGTTGCACTTGTTCTAGGCCTGCTTTCGCTTCGACGGTCGTTCACCAAAAGGGACCTGACCAACCAGTCTATCGGAGCGTACAAGCTGAAAGAGAAGATTGGGGAAGGTGGGCTTGGTATCGTCTATAAGGCAGAGCATCTACTGCTTGGCCGAACCGCTGCGATCAAGCTGATCAAGGAACCGTTTGCCAACGCTGGAGCCATGCGTCGTTTTGAACGCGAGGTACGTTTGGCAGCAAGGCTTAGCCATCCCAACACGGTTAGCATTTACGACTTCGGCGTTTCGACCAGCGGGTTGCCTTACTGTGCCATGGAATTAGTCGAAGGAGTCAACCTGGCCTACTTCATTGGCTACGACCCTTCCATTTCTGCCGACAGATGCATTTGGCTTCTGCGGCAGATATGTGGAGCCATCGAAGAAGCTCATGAATCAGGACTCATCCATCGCGACATCAAGCCACAAAACATCATGGTTTGCCAGCGTGGTCAGTTATGCGATCTCGTCAAGGTCGTTGATTTTGGCCTGGCAAAAACAATGGCAGATAATGTCTCTCGCGATGTCACCGCAACTCGAGTGCTCATCGGTACCCCGGGCTTTATCGCCCCTGAGCGTCTTGAAACCCCGTGGATCGCGGACCCAAGAGTCGACATCTTTGCCTTCGGAGTTCTTGGGGTGTACCTTCTTTCTGGCAAAGTTTCTGTTCTCGGTGCAACGCATCAATCGCTCTTGCAGCAATTGCAACTTGGCAGGTTTCGCGATCTTTGTGCAGACAAGTATTTCAGTAGTCTCGTAGCGTTGCTGGCCTGCTGCATGGCTCCAGACCCGGTCGACCGCCCTCGATCCATGAGCGAAGTGGGAACTCGATTGGAGTCGATTGCATCGTTTCTTCCCTGGAATGAAAATCTAGCCGAACGTTGGTGGCGAGATAATGGAAATGACCTGCTTGCCTTTTCTCGAACTCAGCAAATTCGCTAGCGCGGATCATCCACAAAATAAATATCCATGAACGCGACGACAGTGTCACGCTTAACATCTCTTGCACCAGCGGCTATCGCCGTTCTAGCGATCGAAGGGCCGAAGGCTCTCGAGTTCGTAACAAAATGCTGGCAACCCAACCAAGGCTCTCCGACACTGCAAACGAATCGCATTCGATTCGGCTTTACCACAGCAACCGGTGACGAGCCAAGCACCGGGTGCAATGAGTCTATCGTCGTTTGCCGCACGGACCATGATCGCGTGGAATTGCACTGCCATGGTGGCAAGCAAGCCTCTGAGAAAATCTTGGAAAGCTTGGCTTCGCTAGGGGCGATTGTGACGCCATGGAATCAAGAGCCCAGTTTTTTGGCCCGCGATACGATTGAACAAGAAGCAATCGAAGATCTTGTTCATGCCAACAGCATTCGATCCACGGCAATACTGCTCGATCAGATGCGAGGAGCTTTATCAAAAGAGCTGAAAAGAATTGAACTGCTGAACGCGACCGGGAAGCTGCAAGAAGCCGCCGACAGCATTCTGCTATTGCGGCAGAGATTTGCAATCGGCAAGCACTTGATCCATCCTTGGGGCGTCGTACTGGCCGGCCCTCCTAATGTAGGCAAAAGCAGCTTGCTCAATCGAATGCTCGGTTACGATCGCGCGATTGTTCATGAACAGGCCGGTACCACTCGCGACTCTTTGATGGAGCGAACCAGCTTCGACGGATGGCCGATCGATTTGACAGACGGGGCTGGTGTTCGACTCGCTAGCGAAGCCTCCGATCCGATTGAAATCGCTGGCATCGACCGAACGCTTCAAAAAGCACGGGAAGCAGATTGCGTTCTATTTTTGGTAGACCCGGCTTCAGGATGGACAAACTCTCACGAAAGAATTTATCAAGAAACCAAAGGGAAACGCATTTTGGTTCGCTCCAAGGCGGACTTGCAAAAAGCCCCCTGGACCCCACCTAGCCTTTCATTTGACGCACAAATTGCGACGAGTGCTTTAACTGGAGAGGGAACTTTAGAATTGCAATCTGCAATCGTAGGCGTATTGGTCCCCGATGTACCTGAGTCCGGAATCGCCATTCCCTTCCGAACGCGTCACCTCGATTTGTTAAACCGTTTGGCAGATCTCTAAGAAGGTGTTCCGCCTCGCTAACGAATGCTAAGGCAGATGACGCGTTCATTGCGAAGCGCATCCGTTGTTGTTAATCGCAGATTCGTCGAAATTCTTTCGAAACTGTCATGGGGTA
Organism: Pirellula sp.; assembly: GCA_044359895.1. Classification (GTDB taxonomy): domain Bacteria; phylum Planctomycetota; class Planctomycetia; order Pirellulales; family Pirellulaceae; genus JBKCUI01. Next base: position 5,713 of record JBIKLJ010000085.1, on the reverse strand, counting down.
CTGGTGTTAAAGCAACCACCTATGGAAAGCAAAACGTGATGAAGTCCGGTTTTGTTTTCTATTTCAAGCATCCCCGCAACTGAACATGCGCCCATGTCCAAAACGGTAGTCCTGGCGATGGCCATTAGCACGTCGTTGATGTCGTGTTTCTCCGGCTGTTCGAACCCATCTCAACCCACCGAGATTCCTCATTTATCGAAATCAGTTCCCTTGTCTGCGGAATCCATAGAACGTATCGAAAGGTTCTGTTCGGATTGCCACCAGATGCCTGACCCGTCGACATTTCCAAAGTCAAGGTGGCCGGAGGAAGTGTTTCAAGGTTTCCAGTTTTACGTTGATTCAGAACGCCGGGACCTTGAAGAGCCTAATAGGCAAGAAACAGTCCGTTATTTTCAACATTTGGCGCCCGATAAATTGGTGGTACCTCGAGCGGATTCGTTTGCTGCGACCAAAAGCAGTGCGAGGTTTATTGAGAATACGCGACTTGCCGTTCCTTTTGAAAACCCCGCCACTTCTAACATGCATTGGAATTCCGAATCGCAGACGCTGTTGTTCACGAACATGGCGGATGGCGAATTAAGACAGTGGGCCCCAAGCACAGCAGAAATTCAGGCTTCCCATGTTGTTGCCGAAGGAAGGAACATATGCCGCGCGCATCGATGCGACTGGAACAACGATGGGAATGAGGATTACTTACTCAGTGAGATCGGCGGATTGGCAGTTGCGGATCATTACCTCGGCCGTGTTTCTTTGAAGATGGGTGACTTACCCACACAAGTTCTTATGGAAAATGTCTCGCGTGTTGTGGATGCCAAGCCATATGACTACGACCAAGACGGCGACCTTGATATTTTGGTGGCAGACTTTGGTTGGATCAAAACAGGGGCAATGCGGTTGCTCGAGAATATCGGTGGCACACCAGAATCTCCGATGTTCAACTCCAAAGTAATCGACCCTCGTCATGGTGCTTTAGGGATCGAGATTGCTGACATGGATGGCGACTCCTTGTTGGACTACGTTGTCATGTACGGACAAGAATTCGAGACCATTGAAATCAATTACAATCGAGGTCACGGAAAGTACGAGAAGGAGACAATTTTGCGACTCAAGGATCCTTCTTACAATTCAAGCTCGTTTCAAGTTGTCGATCTCGATCGAGACGGTCACTTGGACATCGTCTACACCTGCGGTGACGCGATGGATACATTCCTAGCAAAACCGTACCACGGTGTGGGATGGGTTCGTAATGCCGGCCGCGGGGAATGGGAAGATCATTGGCTTGGACTTCTGGTGGGTGCGTTAGGAGCATCCGTCGCAGATTTAGATGGTGACGGCGATTTGGATGTCGTAGGGGTCGGGATGTTTCCTCGACCAGTCGAATTTGGGCCAGGGACTTATGACTCCATTTGCTGGTGGGAACAACAAAGCGAACTCAATTTTGTTCGTCATTCCATCGAGCGAGATCGCTCGCAATATACTTCCGTTGCGATCGCAGATGTGAATCAAGATGGGCGTCCAGACATTTTGGCCGGCGTTTGGCAAGTCTACAACGAATCCGCTTTCCGAGTGTTTCTAAATGAATCCTTGGATACCAAGGTAGACTGACTATGCGGGCATTGAATTACCCGTTTGCAAGGAGGGTCGTTCAGGATATCATGCGATCCGGCATCGGGAATCACTTCGAGATTCGTGGGGCAAGCAAACCGAGAGCAAACTTCGTCCAGTGAATTCGGAATTCTCCGAAAAGCTGGACTGGGTGAACGGGCTCATAGCTCAGTTGGATAGAGCAACGGATTTCTAATCCGTAGGTCGTAGGTTCGAACCCTACTGGGCCTGCTTAGGTTTTCTCTTCTTCCCCGTGATCGATCCCCACGCAAAATCGATCCGACGAGCCTAATACGAAGCCCAACACTACGCCGTGCCGGGAAATAGCACCCCGCGATTTTTTTGAATTTCTGCGTCAACGCGCTTCGGCGACTTTCTTCGGCTAGGCGAGGAATTTCTCGCGGCAAGATCGTATCAATCCTACGCTGTTGCAGATATCATATTGTGATCTGGGGCCATCGAATCCGTAATGCATCCTCCTGAATATCTAGGTGCTACTATTTTGCGAACCACATCCTCTCAATCAAAACGCAACCAAAATCGACAATGTTGCAAGGTTTTTGCGTTGGTTTTGGCGGCCGGTGCTTTTTCCACTTGCGGCATCTTGGACAGTTCGCTGCTTTTCTCCCAGGAAAAGACCCAATCCTGGACCGACAGCACGGGCAAGAAAAACATCGAAGCCAATTTTGTTAGACTCAATGGGGTTTCGCTGATTCTAAGAAAGCCTGATGGCCAAGAAATCACGGTCCCCCTCAGCAAGCTTGACGATAAGAGCCGACTCAGGGCGAGAGCTCTTGCCAAGGCTCCCCCAAGCCGCCCCAAAGGCGCGGAAAAAGATTCCTCCGACACGGGCTCTGGCAGCTCTTCAGGGGGCGCCAGCGAATCCCCCAAGGAATGGGCGAGCGAAACACCGGTTATTTTCGAGGAAAACCAAACCGCAGAGCAGTTTATCGCTGTGCTGGATCAAGAGCTGAAAAAGCAGAATGTATTGGTGTTTTGGGACCTGCTACCTTCCAAGAAGCAATCCGAAGTTCAACAGCTCGTGCGGCTTGCATCCACTCGCATCGAGCCGCGCACGCTCGATCTGATCAAGCGTTTTCGAAACGATCTGCTTGGGGCGTTACGATCCAAGAAAGAATTTGTTTTGAACAGCAAGGCCCTTCCAATTCCATCCGAGCAAGAAGAGCTGCTGGCGACCACCTACGATGGGATCGTTGACCTTTTGGAGATGAGTTTGCCAGAGGATTTACTAACCGCTTCAACTCTCCAGAATTCAGAATTGCGAGATATTGCTCGCAAGTACATCAACAATCTTATGGCCAAGTCGGAGGAGCTGAACCGACTGATTCCGGAGGACAGCCCGTTTAAATCAACGACCATCAGTCGTGAATTGAATTTCAAATTCCAGGTGGATTCGTCGACTCAGTACGAAGCCATGATCAGTGCGATATCTCCTGGCCAAACCAACCGAGTGCCCGAAAAATTTACATTGACAGACGGCCGATGGCTGCCAGCGGAATTGGTTCAGTCATGGGACTCCGCGATGGCAAACGCGACCACGGGACTGCAGTCGGCGGATCCAAAACAGATTCACAAGCAGATTGGCCAGGCTTTGCTTTTCGTTAACGGAATCCTTGGTTCGATTAGCAACGCGGAGACTCAGCAAGAGTTCGACGAGGCGATTCAGCAATTGGTCGGTTTGGCGCAAATGGGAATGAGCATGGGTGGCGGAGCCCCTCCCGGCGGAATGGCTCAGTCCGGCTTCCAAGGTGGTCAGCCAGGCTTTTCTGGAGCACCTGGCGCAGGGATGCCCAGCATGCCGGCTGGCCCAGCAAGCACGCCCGGCCCCGGAGGATCAGCACGTCCAGGTCGACCTGGCCTTTCGAATTCAGGAAGTGGCGGAGGCAGCGGCAATAGTGGGGGCGGCGCCAACTCAGGAAATTCGGACGGCTAACGCTCGGCTGTGATCACCCGAACAAGCTGTGATCACCCGAACAATTCGAAGCGATTCACGAGCTGCGAAAACTCACTGTTCGTAAACGAGCCATATCGATTTGCGTAGCAAATTTTTCATTTTCGTAAAAATTTGCCCAGGAAGTGGAAGTACCTTGCGAGATCCTGGAAGTTTTTGCTGCCACAAGCCGCTATTCGCCCTGGACCGACTTGAATAAGGTGGGTATATTTCTGCATTCTTGGTCGTGAGCTTCCCGATGTGATGCTTGTCCACCCGAAAAAGAGGAGTGGTGGTATAAGCTGGCTGTGTGGAATGGGTCAGCAGCCAGGCGGTTTGAGCCATCGGTCGAAAAATTCGAATCGCTGGTGCATTACAGTTCGTCACATAATTACAATCGGTGGAGATTTTGCATGGTCAGGTTGTTGGTCCGCGACAGAGAAACGATTCAAGAAGCGGTTCGCCGTTTCCGCAAGTTGGTCGAAAGAAGCGGGCTGAAAAAGGAAATGCGACGTCGCGAGTTCTATGAAAAGCCTAGCGAAATCAAGCGCAGAAGCAAGCAACGCGCCGAGCGTCGCTCAAGACGCATGCGTCTTCTCGGGATTTAAGCCCTGCACACTGGAATTGGTGTCGTCTTCCCGCTAAAGTGGAAACACTGGCTGGCAAAGTCGAAACAGTTCAACCGAATAAAATCGGGCGAATAGCTCAGTTGGTTAGAGCGCCACTCTTACAAAGTGGATGTCGGGGGTTCGAGTCCCTTTTCGCCCACTCCCAGTTTATTTAGTTCCTTTTCGAGTCCATGGGCTCCCAATTCGAGCACTGCAAAGTCATGAAAGATAGCATTCATCCAAAATACATCGAAACACAGGTTACCTGCGGATGCGGGAACAGTTTCGTAACTCGCAGCACCCGCAAGGAGCTTCGAGTGGACATTTGCAATGTTTGCCATCCTTTCTACACCGGCAAGCTGAAGTTTGTGGACACCGCCGGTCGGATTGAAAAGTTCCAGAACAAGTTCGCTGCTGGCACTTATGCTAGCCTTCAGAACCCCAAGAAGCCTGCTGCTAAGAAGAAATAGCTGCCCGAGCCACACTCGCGACGCTCTCCCAGAAAGGGTTTCGCTCTCGAATTAAATGGCTCTGGCAATCAGAAACAAAAGACCGTCGCAGATTGCCAACCTAGGCCTGTGACGGTTTTGTTTTTACCAAGCTAAGTATTCCAATGAAGATTCGCGAACAACTCGATCAAACGCTGGCTCGATTTAACGAGCTGGAGGCGATGATGTCGGACCCTGTTGTACTGACGGGGGACTCATCCAAAATGGCTCAAATCATGAAAGAGCATGGGAGCCTTCTGAAAGTTGGCACCAAGTATCGCAACTACAAGAGCATGGGGGAAGAATTAAAGGAACTGGCTCCAATGCTCAATTCCGCCGATCCCGACGAAGTGGCAATGGCTCAGGAAGAGTCCAATCGTTTACGGGCTGAACGAGAAGCCATTTGGACGGAACTGCTCGACATGAGCATTGGTGGTGAAGACGCTTTGCGATCTCAATGTGTTCTTGAAATCCGCGCTGGAACGGGTGGCGAAGAAGCGTCCTTGTTCGCTCGCGATCTTTATACGATGTACAAGCACCACGCGGACCAAAAGGGCTGGAAAGTCGAGATCCTTGATTCGAGTGTCAGCGAACGAGGCGGCTTCAAAGAAATCATCCTCGGCATCGAGGGAGAAGGTTCTTTCCGTGAACTTCAATTCGAAAGCGGGGGGCACCGCGTCCAGCGCGTCCCCGAGACGGAAGCTCAAGGCCGCATTCACACTTCTGCGGCTACCGTCGCTGTGATGGCCGAGCCCGAGGACATCGAAGTCGATTTGAAGCCTGATGATTACCGGATCGATAAGTTTTGTGCGTCGGGGCCTGGTGGTCAGCACGTGAACAAAACAGAATCTGCGATTCGACTAACCCATTTCGAAACCAATATCGTAGTACAATGCCAAGACGAAAAGAGCCAACATAAGAACCTAGCCAGGGCGCTTCGAGTGCTGAAAACGCGGATTTATGAGGTAAAACGCGAAGCTCAACTCAAGCAACAGTCCAACGAAAGAATGTCGCTGATCGGGTCCGGCGATCGCAGCGAACGAATTCGAACTTACAACTAT
>JBIKLJ010000267.1:0-6023 GCA_044359895.1 Pirellula sp. | reverse complement strand
AGCTCGGAACGATCCATCCCCAACAATGTAATACCCCAGTTCACCATTGGGCGACTCGGTCGCTGCGTAAACAGAATCCTTGGGGCTTGCCATTTGGCGATTCGGCATGATGCCTTCGAAGTGGTGGATCAACCCTTCGATGCTCCGATAAACTTCTCGCTTGTCCGGTATGGTTTCTTTTCCAGTTCCCGCAGCGTAAATCGGTCCCGAAGGTAGCTTCTCGATGGCTTGCTCAATGATCTTAATGCTCTCTAGCATCTCCATCATCCGAACTTGGAACCGAGCGTAACAATCGCCACCTTGGCTTGCACACACATCGAAATCCAAATCATCGTAAGCAAGATAAGGCTCGTCACGCCTTAAGTCTCGCACAACTCCACTGGCACGAGCCACTGGACCAGTCGCTCCGCCCGCTATCGCATCTTCCTTCGAAAGAACACCCACATCGCGAGTTCGCTCGACGAAGATCCGGTTCTTCATGACGAGACCTTCGAAATCTCGAAACGCTTTCGGAAAGTTCTTGCAATACTTCTTGACCATCTCCACCCAATCGTCCGTCACATCGTATAGCAGACCGCCAACACGGGTGTACGAAGTGTGAAACCGCTGCCCGGAAGCGCGTTCGCAGATTTCGTAGATAGCTTCGCGTTCATTGAATGCGTACATGAACGCCGTCGCACCACCCAGGTCCAGCACGCAAGTTCCGGTACAAAGCAGGTGGTCATGGATCCGCATCAGTTCCGCGAAGATGGTTCGGATGTATTTGCACCTAGGCGTCAGCTCGATCCCAAGCAACTTCTCGACAGAATGATGCCAAGCGATTTCGTTGGCCAACGGCGAGATGTAATTCATGCGGTCAACGATGGTGACGTACTGATTAAAATCCAGCACTTCACCTAGCTTCTCGAAACCGCTATGCAAAAACCCGATGTCAGGCTCCGCATCGATCACCATCTCACCATCCAATTGCAATACCAACCGAAGGGTTGTGTGCGTGGCAGGATGCTGAGGACCAAAGTTCAAAGTCCATAGACCTTCGCGTTTGTCGCTGCCAAGGCTCGGATCGTCGATCAATTCTAAAGGCATATCGGTTCGTTCCTGTTTAGCTTTCAGCTCGCGTCACGACTGGGAAGTTATGGCGTTCGCCGCGCCCCTTCACTGGATAATCTTTTCGCAGCGGAAACGACTGAAATTCTTGAGGCAAAAGAAGTCGCTTGAAGTTTGGATGGCCATCAAAAATAATGCCATACATGTCATAAACTTCACGCTCCAGCCAGTCCGCACCAAACCAAACCTGGGTGGCTGAAGGGATCGTCAAATCAGGCTCGCTGAGATGCGTTTTCGCAATCAGACGAAGCCCGGATTCGACATTGAGCAAACAATAAACAATTTCGAATCGCTCGGATGCGTTCCCGTACTCCAAGAGATCGACAGCCGTCAAATCGGTCAGCTGATCAAATCCAGCCGACTTGAAGGCCTGCAAAACCTTCAACAGAGAACCGGCAGGAAACACGACACGGTCTTGCGAGCAAAAAACCGACCAAGTCAGCTCAATGCCCGGCAACGCCGCAACAAGATTAGCCTTGGTGGATTCCATCTGAGAAGTAGAACCAGGAACAGCTTTATTGGTACTGGGTTGATTGGACATGATGTTAGTGCACCGGATCGTACTTAGGGTCTTCGAGCTTGAATCCATTCCGCTCACGGATCCGAATCAATTCTTCCTCATCAAACCGCGATGGCCCCTCAGGAAGCACTCGCAACTTAAACTCACGAGCATTCACCGTACCACCACTTTGAATCTTGGCCTGCAAATCAAGAATCGACTTGATCAACTGCTCCGGACGCGGTGGACAACCAGGAACATAGACATCCACCGGCATAAACCGGTCAATCCCTTGAACCACCGAGTAGGTATCGAAAACCCCACCCGAGCACGCACAAGCACCCATCGAAATGCACCACTTCGGCTCAGGCATCTGCAACCAAATCCGCTGCAAAACGGGCAGCATTTTCATCACAACACGCCCCGCGACAATCATCAAGTCGCACTGACGCGGAGAAAATCGCATCACCTCGCTACCAAACCTGGACAAGTCATGCTTGCTGGCCGCTGTACTCATCAGCTCAATACCACAGCAAGCTGTAGCAAAAGGCATTGGCCACAGACTGTTTGCACGCCCCCAAGAGGCGGCGGCGTCCAATGTCGTCAAAAAGACATTATCACCAAGTTGCTTGTTTATTTGCGTCGCCAATCAAACACCCCTTTACGATAGGCAACCAAGTAGGCCAAAGCCAAGGTCGCAATCAATATGATCAAGACAACAAACACAGCCGGTCGAAAGTCCACTGGAACCCCATCCGGAGCAAGCAGCGAAACCGCCCACGGATATATGAACAACAGCTCAACGTCAAAAACCAAAAACAAGATCGCTATCAAATAAAACTTGACGTCGAAAGGCTTCCTGGCGTCACCTACCGGGTCCATCCCCGATTCGTACGGCATGTCCTTCACCCGCGTGTGCCGCCGGGGCGCAACAAGGTGAGGAAGGATGAGCGAGACAGCCGCAAACCCAATCACGGCAATAAGATAAATCAATATAGGAAGATAGTTAGCCACGACCGATTCCTGCGGAGGAGCGACTTTGTGAAAAGTTTCACAAACTTCTCCCTGTATTGTAGGAAGCAGCGACTTTTTGTCATCGGCACTTTCAAAAGATTTTTTTGATACCGCCTTTTGGTCCTCGCTTCGAGGAAGATTGCGCGCCGTTAGGCCCAATCTGGGACCGCCGCGAGCACGGTCCTAGCGCGAATTATTCATGACCCTAGTTCGGTTTGAATTTGAGTCAAGCTCGCGTAAATTGTTACGTTGGGTTGCCAAAAATGCAGACTGTTTTCACAACCCGATGCGTAACGGGCTGTTGATTTAATTGGTACGACGGACTTCCTAGTCCGTCGAATTCCCCATAGACGGACTTGGAAGTCCGTCGTACCGCCCTTACCCAATAACGACTTCACTCAAGCAACGAGCCGTTACGCTTCGGGTTTTGAATAGTCCGCGTTAGGAAAGGTCATGCGATGCTGACGCTAGCCATGAATGATCTCTTTCAGGACATGACCATGAACATCGGTCAATCGCCGCTGAATTCCATCGTGATAAACGCTTAGTCTTTCATGGTCGATCCCGAGCAGATGCAGCGCGGTTGCATGGAGGTCGTACGAATAGGTTGGTTTGTCGAGCGCCTTAAAGCCAACGTCATCGCTGCTTCCATAGGAAGTACCACCTTTCGTTCCTCCACCAGACATCCACGCGGTAAACACACCGGGGTTATGATCCCGCCCTTTTTGTTTGCCTTGCATGAACGGCTGCCTTCCAAATTCGCTCGTGCATATCACTAAGGTCGAGTCCAGAAGTCCACGTTGCTTGAGATCTTCCAGCAAAGCGCTTGCGCCCGTATCCAAGATTCGTCCCCAGTATCCATGATCGCGAACGATGTCTTCATGCGAATCCCAATTGGGCCGTATCTTTTTGCTGCTTGTGTTTTCTGCACCACAAAAGATCTGAACGAAACGAACGCCCCGTTCGACCATCCTTCGAGCCAGCAGACATTGCCGTCCAAAAGGCCCAATGTCCTCGTCGTCAAGACAATACCGTTGGTGGGTCGATCCTGATTCGCTGCTGAGATCGACAGCTTCGGGCGCACTCAATTGCAGTCGTGCCGCCAATTCGTAACTTGCGATGCGAGCTTCCAGCATCGAGTCCCCTTGACGCGTCGATGCATGCTGTTGGTTGATCGTTTTTAAGAACGCAAGTCCATCGTGTTCGAGCTCGACTTCCCGACCTCTCCGAGGAAACAGGTTGGCGATCGGTGGCATGTTGGCAGTGGTGCTCAGTACCGTCCCCTGGTGAACCGCTGGCAGAAAGCCCGAATTCCAGTTGAGAACGCCCCCCGGGGGGAGCCCACGCGTATCTGGCAAGACGACAAAGGCCGGCAAGTTCTCGTTCTCGCTCCCTAATCCGTAGGTGACCCAAGATCCCATGGATGGAAATCCGGGCCGAACAAAGCCGCTGTTCATCATGAACATGGCCGGACCATGCAAGGCCGACTTGTTTTGCATGGAATAGACAAACGCCATGTCATCGACATGCTTCGCCAACTGCGGAAACAAACTGCTCATCCAGCGTCCACATTGACCGTGCTGGTTGAAATCCCAAAAGCTCTTAGCGTACTCACCCGCAATCCCTGCAAAGGTTTGCTTGCCCAGCTCCGGATCAAAGGGCTTGCCATGCAGCCGTGTCAGCTCGGGCCGATAGTCCCAAGTATCGACGTGACTTAGCCCCCCCGGGCAAAAGATCTGAATGACCGACTTGGCCTTGGCCGCATGATGTGGCAAACGGGATCGCCCCTGTTCGTCATTGATTGTGGCATCCATCGGGGAACCGGCTGCTCGCACCGCTTCCGAATGCAATAATGCCGACAGAGCGCACGCCCCGAAGCCATCACCAAGCTGCTTCAGAAATGCACGTCGACCGGCCGCAACTGGCCTAGCTGAAAGGACTCGATTCTTTTCCATGATCACCCATCCGCTCTAGTCTATGGAAACAAACTCGTTCGAGTTGAGAAGGTATCTGCAAAAAGTGGACAGACCATGTTTGCCAATCAATTCTTCGGATGCTCTCATTTCGAGTTCCGAGGGCTTGCGGCTAAACACCAAAGACCATGCCACTGCGATCTGGTCTTTTTGCACGTCATGCAGGCTGGAAATTCGGTTTGCTAAGTTCTCAGACTGCTGCAAAACAAAATCATGATTCAGCAAGGCAAGCGATTGCAGTGCGGTTGTTGTAACAAACCGAGTGGGTGTGAAGTTCGCCGAATTGGGACAATCGAGCGACGTTAACCAGGGATTCGGAGTCGTTCTAACTCGAAAGCGATAAATGCTTCGTCGATTGGCCTCCCGGTCGTTACGAGTCACATAAGAATAGACGGGTGCATATTCTTCCTTGTAGTCGAATTCTCGAAAGCCAGGTCCAAACATGGACGGCTCCAAATGGCCACTTACCGCAAGGACTGCGTCTCGCGTGGATTCCGCATCCAACTTGAATGCATTCTGTCGCCATAACCAGCGATTGTTTGCATCCGCCGCAGTCGCCTTTGCATGGCTGGGAAGATGCGAGTCGAGGATCGATTGCTGTCGATACGTTGAACTGCAGCAAATCAATCGATGCATGGCCTTTAAGGAGTACCGCTTTTCATGAAAGTCGTTGGCTAACCAATCCAAGAGTTCGGGGTGTGTTGGCAGAGCCCCTCCCAAACCAAAGTCGCTTGGGGTCGCAACAATGCCTTGCCCGAAGTGCTGCTGCCAAAGACGATTCACGATCACGCGTTTGAAGAGAGGGTTGGCGGTATCGGTGATCCAATCCGACAACGCAAGCCGTCGCGACAAATCGGAAGACGAAGCATCCAGAGAAAAATTGCTGAGCCCTTCAAGACATTCCAACGCACTTGGCGTCACTTCATCACGAGCCTGCTCGGTATCACCTCGGGCGAGCATCTGGACGGCTGGCGGTGTCTCGCTTTGAACCGCGTACACTTGATCCACTTCTACAAGGGAAGCGATCTGCTTCTCCAGTTCCGCAATTCGAGCTTGAACGGTTGCGACTCGCTCGCGTTCTGCATTCTCCACCTCTGGATCGATTGCTTGAGCCGCCTCGAATCGGCAGTTGATGAAGCAGACTTGGTCATGGCCGATGTCTTGGTCCAGATCCGTCACCATGAGCGTCAGGAATCGCCCCCCCTTGGGAATGACGATATCCATATCCGATATGCCGTCGTCCCGTCCAAGTCGTTCACGTCGAAAGGCCGTTGATCCATCGATAAGTACCAACAAGCTGGCACCATTTTTCGGTGTTTGGCCGAAGTAACCTACCGAACCGCGAAGCCTTAGCCCTGCGTTGATCGGGCTAACCTCTGGCGAAAGATTTGGAAGTTCGGTCAAATCGAAGGTCACGAGCGAATTCGAAT
>JBIKLJ010000266.1:0-6045 GCA_044359895.1 Pirellula sp. | reverse complement strand
CGAAATCGCCATTGCCTGGCGTCAAGATCGAGCTCGTGAACGCATCGGGTGCTATCGTTGCTACGACCTTCACAGGAACTGATGGCACCTACCAATTCGACAACCTACCCTCGGGCGTCTACAGCATTCTACAAACTCAGCCACTGGATCTGCTGGATGGTGGATCACGCGCTGGAACAGTGGCAGGAACCAACGTTGGACAAGCTGTCAGCGGAACGCGAATTGAACTGATCCCATTGGGCGGTGGACAACAAGGGATCAATTATGACTTCTGCGAAATTCTATCGTCGAGCATCGCGGGCAATGTCTACGAAGACGCCGACGGGGATTGTGTGCGAGACCCCGGCGAGGTCCCAATCTCGAATGTTTTGATCGAACTTTTGGATGGAAGCGGAACCGTGGTCGCATCCACCCGGACGGACGCGTTAGGCAATTACCAGTTCCAGAGTCTAAGACCTGGCACATACACCCTGCGTGAGACGCAACCAGCGGGCTACCTACAAGGCGGACAAAAAGCGGGCAGCGAGGGTGGCAACGATAGCGTCGCCGACTTGATCTCTGCAATCGCTATCGGTTCGGGGGTGCAAGCTCTACGCTATGATTTCTGCGAACAAAGACCTGCCTCCTTGGAAGGAAAGGTTTTCGCGGATCTCGATGAAGACTGCATCTTGGACCCCGAAGAGTCACCTATTGAAGGAGTTCGCATCGAGCTTCTCAATGCGCAAGGACGAGTGGTTCGAACAACACTGACCAACGCCAATGGTGATTACCGATTCGAAGGACTGGTACCCGGACAATACTCCGTCCGCGAGATTCAGCCTGAAGGGTACTTCCAAGGCGGACAAATGGCACCTGCCGGAGTGGCCGACACGAGCACCGTCGACTTGTTAGCAAACATCACGCTTCGATCTGGCCAGAGTCTTCGAGAGCTTGACTTTTGTGAAGTGCCCCCTGCAAGCATCTCCGGTTATGTGTTTCAAGACGGCGAGCCCATCGAAACCGAAAATGGCCAGCCACCTTTGGTCTTGAAGGGATTGCGAGATGGAATTCGAAATGCCGACGATGCACCCATTGGAAGCGTCGTGCTGGAGCTGCGTACACGAACTGGGGAACGCCTGAGCTCGCGAAACGCTCTGCCTGGAATCTACAACACGCCCACGATTCGCGTATTGACCGACAGCAAGGGTTTCTACGAATTCAAAGGCTTGCGTCCCGGAGCTTACCACATCTATCAAGTTCAGCCTGAGGGGTACTTCGATGGACGCGATACGGCTGGATCGATTGGCGGCTTCAGCATCAACGCCGATGATGTCATCGGTGATTCCCAGCAACAAGGGATCATCGAACTTCTGTCGATCAATCCTGCTACCAATCCTGGTCGCGATGCCATTTTGATGATCAACTTGAACGCAGGCAATCGTTCCGTTGAAAACAATTTCAGCGAAATCGTGGTGACAAAGGCTCCACCGCCTGCACCACCTCCACCAGTAACGCCACCGCCGAATAATCCGCCACCTGTCAATGGATTTGTGACCCTGCCCTTCGAACGCGTATTGGTGATTCCGCCACCGATCGTTGGAAGACCCGATGAACCCGCGATTGGCTATTCCAGCGAGTACACTTGGCACCTTAGCGTGGTCAACGCGGGCGAACCCCGAGGCCACCGTGTCGATAAAGAAGTCAGTCGTGAACGAGTTGCCGACGCAACTAAGATCCTGAACGCCAGCCAATGGACGATTGATACCATTGATCGCGGTAGATGGGTCATTGTCTCTACCAACAAGAAAAAGCCAGCACGCTTGTCCCGGGATGCCTTTGATGTGGATGGTGCGATTCACTTGGCCGGGGATTTCAATGGCGATGGACGCGATGAACTGGCCCTGTTCAAAGATGGGGAATGGTTGCTCGACATCAATGGAAATGGAGTCTGGGATTCAGGCGATCTGTGGGCCAAGCTGGGTGACAAAGCCGATCTCCCTGTTGTTGGTGATTGGGACAATGACGGCAAGGATGATATTGGAATCTTTGGACCCGAACGGGATGGAGACGAAGAAGCCCTTGCAAAGGAGCCAGGTCTTCCCGACCCCGAGAATCACACGGACAACCTGCTGGTCGCAATCCCAAAGAACTTGCCACCTCGCAATACAGTACCTGGGCAGGAACGTCTGATGCAGCGCAGCGTCGCAGGCGAACCGCGATCGGATGTGGTTGATCACGTCTTCCGCTTTGGAACGGAATCACACCAACCCGTTGCCGGCGACTTCAATGGGGACGGTGTCTCGACGCTGGGGATCTTCAGCAATGGAAAATGGAAGATCGATGTGAATGGCGATGGGCGATTTAGCGAACAAGATGATTCCTTCTTTGATTTCGGCAAGCCCGGCGATATCGCCGTGGTAGGTGATTTCAATGGAGACGGCTTGGACGAAATTGCCGTGGTTCGCGGACGTGACTTGATCGTCGACAGCAATGGAAACGGCAAATGGGACGCAACCGATCGCATCTTTGAAATCGAAGGGGAAGCTGGCCAAGTTGTGGTCGGTGACTTCGATGGAGATGGAGTGGATGAGGCTGCATTCTATGCGTCTCTTCCTGCTCGAACGGAGCCAGAAGTAAGAACGGCAATACGTTAGCACGCTCCGATGCAAACTCCACTGGCTTGGCTAAACACAACCTCAAGTTACCCCAAGCTGGCGCTCGCTTCGTCCGGGATCGGCTTTGCCGTCATCCTGATGTTCATGCAGATCGGTTTTCTCAACGGTCTGTTCGACAGCACCGTTCAAGTCCTTAGACTCCTTCGGGCCGACTTGATCATTATCAGCCCTGCTCGCTACACGGTCCCAAGCGAACAACGATTTGACTTTGGGCTGATCTTAAGAGCACGTGGCTTGGATATGGTCCGTGAAGCCAACCCACTGTACATCGATCGAGCGATGGCCGAAATCCGAGTCATCGGAAACGTTTCCAGGTCGATTCGAGCAATAGGTGTGCCTTTAGATTGCGAAGTGTTTATCGACTCGGATATGAACGCCAAGTGCAAGCTCTTGCAAGATCGGGATGATGCGCTAGTTGATCGCAAAAGCAAGTCGAAGTATGGATTCGAAAAGTACGATTTGAAAACCCTTCAGAGCCAAGAAATCGAGCTTTCCGGCAAGAAAATCCAAATGCAAGAATGGGTGGAGATAGGCACCGATTTTGTCTACGACGGGTCGATCGTCATGACAGAACGAGGTGTAGAACACTATTTCCCGTTTCGCAACGGTCGCAACCCGCCGTTAGCTGCAGTGGATCTAGGGTTGGTGGTGCTTCAACCCGGTGCCGACAAACTTGCTGTCCAGGCGGAGCTTCAAAGCCTGCTGGGGGATGCCGTCCGAATTTATGACCGGGAAGCACTCATTCAACGGGAAATTGGATTCTGGGCGACCAACACGCCGATCGGGATCATTTTTTCGATTGGCACGGTCATGGGGCTTTTCGTCGGTGTAATTATTTGTTATCAAATCTTGTTTACGGATATTCACGATCACTTGGCGGAGTTTGCGACACTGAAAGCGATGGGCTATGGACCGTACTATTTCTTGCGGTTCGTAATGACCCAGTCGTTTTATCTGAGCATTTTCGGTTTCTTTCCCGGCTGGCTTTTCAGTTGGCTTCTGTACCAATTGTTGTCGGAATGGACAGGCTTGGTGATGCAGTTGAGCCCCTTACGGATTCTGCTGGTGTTTTGCCTGACCTTTGTGATGTGCGCGATCAGCGGCGCGCTCGCCGTAAGAAAACTATGGGAAGCCGATCCAGCAACTCTGTTCAAGTAAGCTGGCCCTCCAATAAGCTAAGACTCTCACAAGGACTCTAGAAGTCCGCATCGAAAAATCGCAAGTTCGGGTTTTGGAAAATGGAGCATTGGCTACAATCGTGGTATGTTCAACAACCAGATAGTCTCAGCCTTGCTCAATTGGCTTTTCTTGCTTTTCGGAGTTCTCGTCGCAGCCATTGGGCTCGAGTGCTTCTTGCTTCCCAATGGCTTTATCGATGGGGGCATCACGGGCATTTCCATGCTGCTCGCAGACTTGACACCAGTTCCGCTATCTATTTGGTTGGTGCTGGTGAACGTTCCGTTCGTTATGATTGCAAACAGGCTCATTGGCCCTATGTTTGCGATCCAAAGTGGAGTCGCCATTCTGGGGTTGGCCCTGACCGTAGCTCTGGTGCCTTTGCCTCACGTGACTTCCGATAAATTTCTTGGGGCAGCCTTTGGTGGTTTCTTCGTCGGTGCAGGCGTGGGGCTTGCCATTCGGAGTGGGGGAGTATTGGACGGAACTGAAATTCTGGCTGTCGTACTCAGTTCTCGCACCTTTGCGACGGTCGGGGAAGTGATCCTCGGACTGAACATCATTATCTTCTCCGTGGCTGCTGTTTTCCTGGGGGTTGAACCAGCTCTTTATTCCATGCTTACCTACTTAGCAGCCTCGAAGACCATCGACTATCTGCTTCACGGCATCGAGGCCTACAACGGAGTGATGATTATGACGGAACATCGAGACGCCATTCGCAAGTCTCTTTTGGAAGAGCTGGGGCGGGGCGTCACCAACTTCAAAACACTGGGAGGTTACAGCGGAACGGAGCAAGAAGTTCTTTTCTGCGTCATCACGCGATTGGAAATCACCAAGCTGGAACTGATCGTAAAACGCAACGACCCAAACGCGTTCACTGTTATCTTGCCCGTTCTGGATGCGAAGGGTGGCGTCATTAAACGCCGAACCATCTTGTGATCACCGGCTAACCCTTCGTGTTTCGATAGTCTCTTCCGACCTATGATGAGGTTACCCCATTTTCCGTTTGCGAATAACACGTAGGCCGTAACAAGCGCTAGCGCTTAGGTTTAGTCACATCTTTTATACTTTTGAATTCGCAACTTCGTAGCCAATAACCATCGGCACAATCTCTTTCCATCCCTCCCAGATGACTTGCCATCCAGGTGGGTGATCGCCTTTGCGATTTTGATGTCCTCCCAAGCGTGCAAGGGCCAAGTAGAATTCATGCACCATCCAATCGAGATTGGAGCTTTTGTGACGCCAAGTACTGAGCACTTTAACGTAGGTTGGGAAAGAAAAAAGGTGTCAGGAACGTTCCTAACACCTTTTTGCATCGCGTGCATGCGCATATCAGCGACGGTCGGGCTCGTCCCGACATGTCGCAATAGGTTTGGTGCGCTAAACATCATGTCTATCCAAGCCGTACCTACACAGCGACCTACGACACGATGGGTAACACCGTCTCAGAAACCGATCCTTTAGGACGTGTTACCACATACGAGTACAATTCCATGGATTGGAATACCAAGATCAATCTGCCAGCCGTTTCGGGAGTATCGTCTAGTCTCGAATACCAGTACAACCCGGCCGGTTACATGACGAGGAAGAAAAAAGGTGTCAAGGAAGAAAAAAGGTGTCAGGAACCGTTTCTTGACATTTGAGGAAGAAAAAAGGTGTCAGGAACCGTTTCTTGACATTTGGGTTTAATTTCGCTAGTCTGGTTGGAGGAGAAAAAAGGTGTCAGGAACCGTTTTTCGACCTTTGGGTTTAATTTCGCTAGTCTGGTTGGTTATGGGAAGAGCAAAGCGAGCGGCAGTTGGTGGTTTGATTTATCATGTGCTTAATCGTGCAAACGCAAGACTTCCGATTTTCGAGAAGGACGAAGACTACGAAGCCTTCGAGCGAATACTAGAGCAGGCCATCGAAAGAACGGGTACACGGCTTTTGTCGTATTGTCTCATGCCTAACCACTGGCATCTTGTTGTCCAGCCGATCGAAAACGGAGAACTATCGAAGTTTACCGGTTGGCTAACCTTGACTCATACTCAACGCTGGCATGCGCATAGGCATTCCACGGGCCAAGGTCATGTTTATCAGGGCCGATTTAAATCTTTTCCGATTCAGGACGATCTACACTTTATCACCGTGTGCCGATACGTCGAACGCAATGCGCTACGAGCTAATTTAGTGTCCAAGGCGGAGGAATGGCGATGGAGTAGCCTTTGGCGCTGGG
>JBIKLJ010000008.1:0-54598 GCA_044359895.1 Pirellula sp. | reverse complement strand
TACGATACGGTTCGTTTCTCTCCGGATTCGACTGTTGGTGCATATCGACCACCAGCATCGCGCCTTGGATGCAAGTTGGCTGAAAAACGCGAGTGTGCAGTTTTCCAGTTCGAGCGGTCGCGCGCCAATGAATGCGATTCAAGCCATCGCCAGCTCGATACTCTCGAATCCCAACCATCTGAGTTGGATCCTCCATGGATCGATCTCGAACATGCAAGTCTCCCATCGGTCTTCGGCTTGTGACATTCATGCCTTGCAACGGAATCAATTTTGGCAAAACCAGAACAAACTGTGGCTCGGAAACGATTCGATAGTTTCGATGTAGCCCCAAGAGATCGCCGGTCTCGATGACAGTCGGGCCTAATTGAAAGTAACCTCGACGCAAAACGCGAACGCGATACGTCATCAGCGCCAGTTGTCGCGCCGCCAAGCAATACAGCTTTGCCGGACTTCCGGTAATCTCAAGCGCTTGGTGCGGCTGCGAGATCGCTCGTTTGGATAAAACATCTTCAGCAAAAAGCCATGGGATGAAATAGCCTGCTTTGTTGCTTAACTGCAACCCGACCGAAAAGCTCTCCCCGATTTGCAACTCCGATGCGGTAAGCGTACGCTCCACCGTTAGGCTATCTGCCCACCGATTCGAATAAAATCGAGTCAGCTGAAAGACGATCAGAAGAGTGCAAGCCCCCGCCGAAAAAAGACTAGCTCCGGTTAGCATACCTACCAGCAGTATCAAGGCGATGATCGGAAGAATCGCCATGGATACTAGCTTGAAAAAGATCGTCGAAACAACTGGGTAATCGAGCGCACGCCTTCATTTCGTAGCAAACCAGCTCGATAAATGTGCCCCGCAGTACGAACGATCAAGTAGGTTGAAACGACCATAATCAGTGCGGCCAAAGGTGGCTGCCAGTAGGGGACCGTCGTACCGGATGCCAGTCTCAATACCATCATCATCGGACAAGATGGTGGGAAGAAACTGAGCGTCGTTGCGACAGGACCGTTCGGGTCCCGAATCGCGATAAACCACACCATCATCGGCATCATCAAAACCATCCAAACGGGCAGAAGCAGCGATTGTGCCTCCTTGAGTTCGTTGACCGATGCACCTACCGTCAGGAAGATCGAACTGAAGAACAACACGCCCAGCAACTGAAACAACAAGAACCAGGGCAAAACAGAAACAGGCAATTTATCAGTAAGGCTTTGTGAATTGAGCAGAAACAAGCCGCCCGAGCCATACAAGACAAAAATGATCAACGAACCAGCAACGTTTCCAAGCAGCTTACCACCCATGAGTTGGGCTGGAGTCACTGACCCCAAAAGCAATTCCGAGATGCGAAGATTCTTTTCTTCCATCGCGCTTTCAAGCATCGGTTGAGCCGCCATCAAGATGACCATGAACATCAACATCATTACCCCGAAAGGGAGGAACATGGCAATCAAAGAATCCATCGCCGAAGTGTTTCCGGACTTACCTTTGTCCGAAGCCTGCATGGGCAAACTGGGTGCAAGCTCGATCTTGGCATCGATCTTGGCAAAAACTGTTGGATCCAAATTGTCTAACCCTGCTTGTTTCAATCTTGTAAGTCTAGCCTCTTGATTGATCACGCCACCCAGCCATCCTCGGACTTCATTGATCAATGCGTCTTGGCTGTAAAACTTGGGAATCGAAACCGCTAGCGGGGCTTCTCCCTGTTCGTTCGCTTCTGATTTCGCGGGCTCCTTCGGTAGATCTAGTAGGCCGTCCGGCAGTTCGACGAAAGCGTACAGTTCACCGGACCGAAGCCGTTCGCTCAGCTCCAACCGTTGTTGTTCGGTCAATGGAGCTTGCGTTTCTGAAAACTCCCAGGTGTCCGAAGCTTGTCCCATAAAGCCACCTCGATTAGCAGACGTGGACGGCCCGCCAATGCTCTCATCGGGCTCGGTTGCCGCAAGTTTCTCAATCGCTTCGTTTCGAAGGCTTGCGGACCTTGCGATCGCCTGAAAGAGCGCTCCCGTGGCGTCTGCGATCACGATCTTGCGATTCTTACCACTGGAAACTTGATTGACCAACGGCATGATCAGCAGACTGCCGAACATCAATATCGGCATCATCACTAGGGTGAAGACGAAAGCCTTGGTACCAACCATGGCAACGTATTCGCGATGCGCTATGACCCACAGCTTATGCATTTTTTGGTATCTGCGATTCGTCTTTGGGGACTTCGGTCCGTTTCAGTAAGCCAACAAAGCACAGAATGATACACAAACCGACAAACGGAAGCAGCGATACCCATTCCTTCGTGGGAGCAAGCGACTCCAAGTTAATCGCTTTGAGAATTTCTTCGCGGAAATTCATAAAGGAAATCAACACGGCCGCGATCGCTCCGCCAGCAATGTAGCCAGAACTGAGCAAGACAGCGGGGCTCGAATCATCTTCCTGGCCAGCCTTTAAGCCTCGAAGACGATCGACGGCCAATCGAATCATGCCACCGATAAAGATAGGGGTCGACGCTGCCAATGGCAAATAAACACCCACCGCGAACGGCAAACTTGGAACGCAGGCAAGCTCTAAAGTCAGAGCGATCAAGGCCCCGATTAGAACCAGGCCCCACGGTAGTCGGCGATCCAAAATTCCATCGATAATCAACTGCATCAAAACCGTTTTCGGGGCGTCAAATTTGCTGGACTTGATATCGTCGCCTTGATCGTTCCTCTCTAAAACCCCGTTGATACCCGGATCGACCAAGTAAACGGGTTTGCCGGCAGAATCGATAAGATAACGACCAGGTGGCAACGCTGCATCCCGCTCGGTCCTTCCTACATTGAGTACGAAGTAACTGTTTTTGTCATCGGCAGAGTAGATACCGGAACGGACGGTGTCTTTGGGTAGTCCGTCCGTGTTCACCACAATCGACTCATATTTTTCGACCGCCTTTTTGCTGTAGGTGGAATTCGCTTCGTTCATCGCAATCAAAACCAAACCAACGACTAAAGCAGAAGTCAGCGCACCAACCAAAATGGCAATCTGCTGGGATCTTGGCGTGGCCCCAACCAGGTGACCCGCTTTCAAAGCTTGGGCCATGCTTCCACCATTGGAGGATGCCACGCAAACAACTCCTGCGATGGTTAAAGCCGTAAGCTTGATCTCTTTGTTGATCGTCGCGAGCCCAAAACCTTCCATCAATAGCAACAACAGGCAAGTCAGCAAAAGCGTCGCGACGGTCATGCCCGAGATTGGGTTGGAAGAGGATCCGATCTCACCCGTCAATCGCGAAGAAACCGTGACGAACAGAAACCCGAATACCACAATCATTGCGGCTCCAGCCATCCCGGTATAACCAAATCCGAGCCCCAACTGAGGAACCGCCATCAAACCAACCACCAGCAATAGGCTTCCCCCCAAGACGATTGGAATCGGAATGTCTTTCTCGGTGCGGCGGTTGCTTGAACCGTTGCTTGCTCGTTTTCCGAACAGATCGCGCATGCTGGTTGCGATCGCATTGAAGATTACTGGCAGAGCTTTGATCATGCTGATGATGCCACCTGTGGCGACCGCTCCAGCACCGATGTAAAGGATATAGCTCGATCGGATCTCCCCTTCGTTCATCTCGCTGATCAGCTTGGTCCCCGGTTCCAGCGGCGTCTGCAGCCCATCACCAAAGAACACAATCATCGGGCTCAGTACCAAGTAGGCCAACACGCCGCCGGCCACCATGATGCTGGCAATTTTGGGTCCAATAATATAACCGACACCCAACAGCGAAGGAGAAAGCTCGACACTCACTGAGGCCCCTTTGAGCCCCACGGCTTTCCCTGCAGCGTCCACATAGTACATAGCAAACGAGACACCATCCTTCCATAGATGAAGTGCCTGCATCAAAAACTGATAGACGAATCCAAGTCCGAATCCGGAAAAGACCATGACTGCCGTGGAGCCACCTTTTTCGCCCGCCAGCAGAACTTCGGCGCACGCCTTTGCTTCTGGAAACGTCAACGTGCCATGCTGCTTGACAATAAAGGCTTGCCGCAAAGGAATCATCAGTAGAATCCCGAGCAGACCACCGAACACACTGACCGTCATGACTCGAACCACATCGATATCAAACCCCAGCAGAAGCAGGGTCGGCATGATCAATCCAACCGCAAACGCCAGCGATTCGCCAGCGGAACCGGTCGTTTGGACGATGTTGTTCTCCAGGATGGTCGTTTTCCGAAGGCCGGTCACTTGGGAGATAGCTCGAAAGAGCGTAATAGAAAGAACAGCCACAGGAATCGATGCAGAAACCGTCAACCCAACCTTCAGAACCAAATACATCGATGATGCGCCGAAGACAATTCCGAGAAGCGCACCGATGATGACTGGAAACCAAGTCAGTTCGGGAATGTTCTCTTCGTCAGCAATGTACGGTTTAAATTCGGTGGTGTTGGACTCACTCATTCTCTATTCCTAGTCTGCTCATTTTCTATTTTCTATTTCGGCGCTTATCACCGCACCCAAAACCGTCCTGGTCTATTCAATGCCGTGCATCTTTTTCTTGATCATCGGGGTCAATGCCCAAATGATGAGCCCCGACAAAATCGGAATGACCGTGTAGATCAAGAAGAAGAAAGCGAGTCCGTAGGTTTCGGAGATCGGATCGATGAAGCTTCCGGTCCAGCCCGCCAAGTAGTTCGCAATGGCGGTCGCACAGAACCAAACTCCAAACATCAACCCGACCAATTTGAAGGGTGCTAATTTACTTACGTAAGAAAGTCCCACCGGCGAAACGCACAGTTCCCCAAGCGTATGTAGCAGATAGGCCACAATCAGCCACCACATGCTGACAGACGCGGATTTGGACTCATTGGTGATTCCCATGCTCCCTAGAGCCAGGACGCCAAACCCAAGCCCAAGCAAGATCAGCCCTAGTCCGAATTTCGCAGGTGCCGATGGGTTCCATCGGCTTTCCCAGATACGGCTCAGGAGCGGTGCAAAAGCAATGATGAAGAAAGAGTTGAGAATGCCGAACCAACTTGCGGGTACTTCGGTTTCGCTTTGCTTTTCTTTAATGACTTTTGCTACGTATTCCGTATCGAAGCTAGCAGCTTGTTCTTTGGTAATGATTTTGAGTTTTCCGTTGCCCCCTTTGGCTTCTCGGTCCACTACGAAAACAGTCTGATCCACAGCAAGCGGTTGATCATCCTGGATCGTACGTTCAATGGTCTTCTTGCTCTTCTCTCCCGATTCCGAGGTTGTTTCCGTTTCAAAAGCGACCACGTACGCTTTCATATTGAATTCCTTGTTCAACATCCATAGGGCAATAATCCAAATGATCGCAAAGCTGATGCAGATCGAGATGTTTGAAAATGGGATTTGGCCATACGTTTTGTTGACTAGCTTGAACAAGACATAAGTCACAATGGCCAACGGCCCGACGGTCAACGCGGTGTTGGACCAAAAGAACAAGGTCGCAGCAGATCCACTGAGAACACGGGCGGTATAGTCTTTCGCAAAGATCGTCATCGATCCGCCAGCCTGCTCGAACGCCATCCAGAAGAAGATGGTGAAGAACGACAGAATACCAATCACAATCAATCGATCGCGCACCACGTTGGCGGGTGCTTCGGCGACCGCTTGCTTAACAACATCTGGATTTGCTTTTGGCTGGCGTTTGCCGATCTCACCAAACAAAGATTTGCCCAGATAAAACATTATCAGGCCAAGTCCCATAAAGATCCCTGCAAGACCAAAGCCAAATCCCCAACCGACCTTCTCCCCGATATACCCACAAAGAAGAATTCCAAGGAACGCTCCCGCGTTGATACCCATATAAAAAATAGTGTAGGCACCATCCTTCTTTTCAGGACTGTTAACGTACAGTTGCCCGACGAGGGATGAGATGTTGGGTTTGAAAAATCCATTGCCAACGATCAGCAAAGAGAGACCTATGTAAAAAAACAATGGCGTGTCAAACGCCATCGATGCATGCCCTAGTGTCATCAAGAATGCCCCCAGCAGTACCGCTCCGCGGTACCCAAGGAACTTGTCCGCGATGATGCCACCCAAGATCGGAGTCAAATAGACAAGGCCGGTGTACAAAGCATAGAGCTCAAGAGCGCCTTTTCTGGACCAAGCCCAACCACCATCCGCCAACTCACTTACCAAGAACAACACAAGCAGGGCTCGCATGCCGTAGTAACTGAATCGTTCCCACATCTCCGTGAAGAACAATAAAAACAGTCCTGGTTGATGCCCAAATATCTCGTTCTCTTTTGTTTTCTGCATAGGGGAATAAATCCAAAGAGGGGTGGAAAAGCGGTTAGGGCTTTCGCAATTTGGCCTAGGCGTCCAGATTACGCTGCGATCGCTATGACGTCAGCCGATTGAGAGATAATCGAGTGAGAATTGACGAATCTACCACCAAAAAGTTTTTGCGAAACCCAATTTTCGGGCTCGGAAGTCACAAAACCTGTCCCTTGAGGCCGGTTTCCGTCAAAAGCGGTCAATCGTTCCCCTCCCGTCGGTTCGCCTCCTGTTCTATTTTGGTTGTGGCCCGGTGTCTCCTTACCGTTCGGCCAAGACGCTGCGGCAGCGTTCTTTCGCAACAATGATGTGATCGAGCACACGAATACCAACAACTTCCCCCACCTGCGTCAATCGTTCGGTTACGGCCTTATCTTCACGGCTGGGCGTAGGGTCCCCCGATGGGTGGTTGTGCACCAAGAGAATCGCCGAAGCAGCGTCACGGATGGCAGCTCGGAAGACTTCTCGCGGATGGACTAGGCTTGCGTCCAAAGTTCCCACCGTAATCAGGTGATTGTTGATGGGACCATGCTGCGTATCCAAAGTCACGATGTGGAATTCCTCTTGCTTTCCATCGACAGCGAGACGTGCGAAAACGCGGGAGCAGTATCGAATCGCATCGTCGGAGCCTCGAATGCGTTCCGCCAACACAGGTTTCTGATCGCGTAAAAGCGCGATCCGACGCCCCAATTCAATCCCCGCCATGATTTGAGCGTAGCTGTCTTTGCGGATGGTTTTGCTGATCGCTCGCAGTTCGGCCAATCCCCAGTCAGGAAGGTTGGCGATTTTTTCCCCTCCGAATCGATTGGCAAGCACTCGCCCAGCCTGAATCGCGGACTCACCCACGATGCCAACTCGAATTAGGATCGCAATGAGTTGGGCGTCGCTTAACTTGGACGGCCCTTCTAGAACCAGTTGCTCGCGAGGGCGATCTTGTTCCGGCGATTGCTTGATCTGCTCGCCATAAACATGGCGATCGATCCAGTGGTCCGGGTCGACTCCGGAATTGCGGACCCATCGAAAAAATTCCTGATTGTCCCGTTCGACACGATTGAGAAGCCCATCTTTCGCCAAAAGCCGAATGACTTTGGTGACATACGCGGGAGTCGGGTCGTTGCAAAGCAGTTTTGCCCCCTCCGATGAAAATTCGTCCAGATCGCGAATGGCATACAAGATGGACTTCAGTCGTTCCTTTCGGCTTTCGGTCATGGTGTTTTCAGCCCTTCCGCCCAAAGGTAATAAGCCCAGATCAAATATCCAGCAGCAAATCCTCGCAAGGTCCAAGCAGCCGTTCGTATCCAATTGGTTCGAACTAGTGTCGCGATTAAGTCGATGTTCAAGCCTTCAGCCAGTCGATTATGGATTGGAACCTGGACCGCAAACGTGCTGCACCATATAAAACCAAGAAGAATCAAGCCGATGGTGGAAGCAATCATGGCCCCAATGCCGATCGGCTCCGCGAAGACTTGATAACAAACCAAGAAGCTCAGAGCCCCTTCCAGGAGCATGGCGGGCGCCACAACGGGAGCCATTTTTTGGCAATGCTCTTTTTCGAAGGCAACAAAACGAGAAGGTTCGACGTACTTCATCAAGGGATAGTGAATGATCTGGACGATCCAGATCAGTCCTACCAGATAAAGGGTCACCGCGAAATGCAACTGGAGAATGAGTGCGAAAATATTCAATGGACTTCCCTTGGGCGGAGACTGTTAGCATGTTTTCATGGCTCGATGCCACAAAACGGTCTAGATTTTAGCGAAAAATAGATCCGTGTTGCTTCTGACTACCCGATTCCCTACTATGAAGTTGTGATAAAGTAAGCCGATTGGGCAGGTTTTTGCTGACGGACCATTTCTAAACAAAGTAACCACGAACAGTTAGAAAACGAAGATGCGCACCCGATTCCAACTCCAAAGAATGCGATTGGCCAGAAAGTCATTACAAGGACTTTTGATTGTTGCGATGGGCTTGTCGGCCTCCGGCTTGGGCATGATCCAGTTCCCGCCAAGAGCGTTTGCGGACGATATTCCGAAGGTTGCCCAAATCTCCGAACCACCTGCCGCCACCAAGTCGATCGTGCGGGCCGTTCGGCAATTGGTTGAAGAGGGGCATATTCTGCATCCCAAATTCAACGACGAAATGTCATCGCGCGCGTTTGAAATGTTTATCAAGGGAGTGGATCCCCTGAAGTCGTACTTTTTAGCCTCGGACATTCAAGAATTTCGTCAATACGAGCAGGCCTTGGACGATCTGTTCGTGAAGAACAACGTTACCTTTGCCTACGTCGTTTACAAGCGATTCCTGACTCGACTTGACCAAGCGATGCCAATCATCAATCAGCAAATTGATGCCGCTCATGATTTCACAGCCGACGAGAGCATTGCTTCGGATGCCAAGGAAATAGCATTCGCAAGCAACGTCGATGAGCTGACGGAGCGATGGAGAAAGACCATCAAGTTAAGCTTCCTGTCGCTGCGAGCCGACGGAAAAACTGACGATGAAATTCGCGAAACTCTTCATCGACGATACCGCACCGCCTACAACATTCGAACCAAAATGGATTCGGATGAGTTGTTGGAATTGTATCTGTCTTCGCTGACCAATGCCTTGGATCCCCACACCACCTACATGGCGCCTCAGGAAAAAGAGGACTTTGACACTCATCTGAAGCTGGAACTGAAGGGGATCGGTGCCACGCTTCGGCCAGAAGATGGAATGACCATCGTTGAAAGCGTCGTTGCCGGCGGAGCTGCCGACTTGGACGGCCGACTGAAGATGGGTGACAAGATTGTTGCTGTCGGGCAAGAAGACAACTCGCCACCGGTTGAAACCCAAGACATGAAGCTGAAGGATGTCGTGAAAATGATTCGCGGCGAGCCCGGTAGCCGCGTTCGGCTGCATGTGAAGCCAAAGGCTGGTGGCGATCAAGTCATTTACGAAATCACGCGAGCCGTCATTAAGCTGGAAGATTCTGCAGCCCAAGAAGAGATCGTCGAGCATGGAACCAAGCCTGATGGATCCCCTTACCGCTTTGGGTACATCAAACTACCAAGCTTCTATCTCGACATGGACGGCGCGCGAGCCCGGAAAAAAGATTTCCGCAGCACCACCCGCGATTTAAAAAAGATTCTAGAGAAGTTCACCGCATCGAAGGTGGACGCTGTGATCTTGGACCTAAGCAAGAACGGTGGCGGTTCCTTGCCCGAAGCGGTTTCAGCAACAGGTCTGTTCATTGAGCAAGGCACCGTCGTGCAAGTCAAGAGTCCAGACGGACAAGTGGAACAACTGGACGATGAAGATCGTGGAATTGCTTGGAACGGTCCATTGATCGTCAAGATCAGCCAGTTCAGCGCCAGCGCAAGCGAGATTTTTGCGGGCGCCATTCAAGATTACGGACGAGGCCTCATCGTGGGTGATCCAAAGACTCACGGAAAGGGGACTGTCCAAACTCTGGTCGATATTTCACAAGCGATTTTTGGCCCAAACGCCAAACAAGAATTAGGCGCTCTCAAACTAACCATCCAGCAGTTTTATTTGCCGGACGGTCGATCGACTCAGCTGGAGGGTGTTTCCTCCGACGTGATCATTCCCTCGTTGACTGCGAAGCTGGACGTGTCAGAAAGCGATTTGGAGTTTCCGATCCCGATGGATAAAGTGAACGCGAGACCTCATAAGAACTATCGCATGACCGACAGTGCAATGAAGGTTGCGATGCAACAAGCGACCAACGAACGCGTCTCCCAAGATCCTGAATTTGAGAAGCTTCTTTCCCGCGTCGATGCCTACATGAAGCAGAAAGATGATAAAAATATTTCTTTGAAGGAGTCCGAGTACATGGCCCTTCGCAAAGAATTTACCCCCGAGAAGATTGAAGAGGAGCAAATGGAAGCGAAAGCGGAACGCAACGCGATCTTCTATCCTAATTTCTACAATCGTGAGGTCCTGAATATCGCTCAGGATTACGTCAAAGCTCTCCAATCGCAATCCATCACCAAATGAGTGTAGCCGCGAATCCATTCGAATCCAATCGAACGCGAAATGGACGACCTAAACGGTTGTCCATTTTGCTTTTGCTCGGCCTTGTTTCGGCAGGCTGCGTCCCGGTGGCCCGCGCCGTCTTGTATGAAACCGACCATCAATTTGCCAACCTCGCCGGAATCGGTTTGGGCATGCTCGCCAGCCTGCTGATTTACGCAGGCCTATGGAGAATGCTGGGGCGTTCGATTAATTCGCATTTGATTTTTTTAGCGTTACCGGTGGTCTCCCTGATTGCTTTTTCGTCGCTGTTTAGGTTCGTTGGTTTCACGGGCGAAACGCTGCCGGTATTTCGCAACCGATGGTCCACCCCGTTACCAACGGCATCGGCTGGGCAAGATTCCTCCGACATTTCGGCACTCGATGTTCGCTCGACTCAGTTTCTCGGCAACGATCGCTCCGGTGTCGTTCTCAGCGAGCGGTTCGATACCAAGTGGGACAAGCGAGCTCCAAAGGTCCTATGGAAGAAAGCCATCGGAGCGGGTTGGTCGGGTTTCTCCGTCAGCCAAGGCCTTGCGATCACTCTTGAACAAATAGATGAGCAGGAGAGTGTGAGCGCGTATCGATTAAGCGACGGTTCCGAGGTATGGAAAGCGAAGTTTCCGGGCAAGCACTTCCAGACGATGGGGGGGATTGGCCCACGCTCCACACCTACTATTCGAGACGACCGAGTTGTAGCGCAAACGGCCTCAGGGATCGTGGCTTGTTTGACGCTTCAAACAGGGGAAATTCTTTGGCAACAGGATCTCAACGCCTTGGCCAATACCGACCAAGCGGGCTCGGAACAAGCCATAGCGTGGGGCAGAAGCGGCTCGCCGTTGATAATCGAACAGACTGTCGTGGTGCCGTTTGGGGGTAAACTGAACGACCCTCAAGTGAAATCACTGGTAGCCCTGGATTTATTGACAGGCAAAGTCCAATGGACCGGCGGCAAGACCCAGATTGCATACGCTTCCCCAATGTTGCTAACGATTCAAGGTGTGCAACAAATCGTCAGTGTGAACGAGGGGAACGCTACCGGGCACGATCCAAGCAACGGGAATGTTTTGTGGGAGACACCTTGGCCAAGCAAATCCAATGGGGACGCATGCGCCAGTCAACCCGTCAACATCGATGACCGAAGAATCCTGCTCGGTAAGGGATATGCTTTGGGTTCTAAGATGATTCAACTGGTCAAAGTCGAAGGAAAGTCGCAGAGCGAAGCAGAGGGATGGGCGGTCGAAACACTTTGGAGCAACACCAAAGTTCTCAAGACAAAGTTTACAAACGCCGTCTTGTTTGAAGGCTCGCTGTTTGCGCTAAGTGATGGTGTTTTAGAGTGTGTCGATCCAGCCACTGGAGAACGACGTTGGCGAGGAGGGCGTTACGGTCAAGGACAACTGATCATCGTCAACGGCCATATTCTAATCACAACCGAAGATGGTCGCATTGTGTTGTTGCCAGCCAGTTCCGAACCAACAAGCGGTGGCAAAGGCCCTAAAGAAATCTTGCAAGTTCCGGTGCTGGAGGGGATCACTTGGAATGTTCCAACCGTAGCCGGTCCTTATCTGCTCGTTCGAAACGGAGAGCAGGTCGCTTGTCTACTTTCTGAAAAGGGGATGGAATCCGATGAGCCAAGCTCTCAGCCACGCTCCGAGTAGTATTTGCCATTCCGGACAATTGATTCTTGGGCTGGACCCAGGGCTTGCGATCACTGGCTATGGAATCATTCGCAGTCGCGCTAAGGTGCAATTGGTCGAGGCGGGAGTCATCCGTGTGCGGCGCGACCAGCCTTTAGCAACAAGACTAAAAGAGCTCTATGCGGGCATCATGGAAGTCTTTGAAAGCTATCCGATCGATTATGTTGCGATCGAGCAGCTGTACTCGCATTATGAGCGACCTCGAACGGCCATTTTGATGGGGCACGCTCGGGGCGTACTCTGCTTAGCGGCGTCGAATTCTGGAAAACCAGTGCAATCGTACGAACCCACGAAGGTCAAGAAGCTATTGACGGGAAATGGACGAGCGCCAAAATCCCAGATGCAGCTGGCGGTTCAGCAGCAGCTAGGGTTAAAAGAAACACCCGATCCACCTGACGTGGCGGACGCCTTGGCCATCGCATTGTGCCATCACTTTGCAACCGGTCCTGTCGCAGGACTACTCGAAAATGCTAGGAAAAAACGTTGATCACCAAAGTCTCCGGCCAGTTGCTCACCCTTGCAGATGATTGTGCGACCCTGAATGTGCCGCCGTTCGAATACGAGGTTGCGATCCCAGAATACACGCGGCGTCATCTGCAATCAGAAATCGGCAAGAACATATCCTTGCACACGATCCATTACATTGATGGAAATGCTGCCCAGGGCGGGCGGTTGATGCCTAAGCTCGTCGGGTTCCTAACAACGATTGAGCGGGACTTTTTCGAATTGTTTTGTTCGGTGGACGGTGTGGGGGTGAAAAAAGCGCTGCGAGCGATGGTTCGGCCTGTGCAGGACACCGCGGTCATGATTGAGCAGCAAGACGCGAAGGGCTTATCGACTCTGCCGGGTGTTGGGCCGGCTACCGCCGAGAAGATCATTGCAACTCTTCGCCGAAAAATGCCCCGGTTCGCACTTCTGGTGCGTCGCGAGCTTCCCGGCGCTGAAGTACAAGGCCCTGGTGTCGTGGAGGAGACATTCCAAGCGCTTTTGGTACTTGGTCACGGGGAAGCCGAAGCCCGGAAACTCATCGAGCAAGCGTTGGCGGTTTCCAAAAAATTCAAAGACACAGAATCGATGATTCAAGCCATCTATCAACGGCAAGCCGCTTCGAAATAGCTCTGCCCAAAGCGATGGGTTGATGGAGTTCCTCGACTGTGGGACAATCTAGCGGTTCCGCTGTTTTGTCCTGCATAGGAGTCGCCATCGTTATGAGTCTCACCTTCTCTTCCAATCTGTCGCGTCGTTTGACGCTTGCTGGCCTTTTGCTGGCCCAATTTTCGCTAGCCTATTCGGCCCTGGGCCAAGAGCCAGCCAGCGAAACAGAATCGGCGGCCAGAGATGCAGAATCGGTGGCCAAAGACAAGGCCCCAAATTTTCCGGTAACTGCGAAACCTAAAAAGCTCCATGGTGGATTTCAATTCACCGAGGGGCCTGCCTTCAACGGCAACCATTTGTACTTCACGGACATTCCGAACAATCGCATCATGCGAACAGACTTGAAGGGGACGCTCGAAGTTTTTCTGGAGCCGTCCGGGAATTGCAATGGCCTGATGTTCGATGGGCAGAACCGATTGATTGCCTGCCGAATGGGCCGATTGGATGTGCCCATTGTGGTTGGCGAGCTGATTGCGATTGACACTGCGACCAAGAAAATCGAAGTGTTGTCCACTGAATTTGGCGGCAAAAGATACAACGCCTGCAACGATTTGGTGATCGACCGACAGGGGGGCATTTATTTTACCGACCCGCGTTATGGTGCTCCTGAACCGTGGCCGCAAGGGGTCGAAGGGGTTTATTACCGTCACCCGAATGGGGCTGTGGTTCGGCTGGATGCTGAGATTCAGGCGCCCAACGGAATCATCCTTTCGCCGGACGAAGGCACCCTTTATGTGGTTCCCTCCTTGCAAAAGCAGATCTTTGCCTATTCTGTGAAGTCCCCAGGTGTTTTGGAGGATAAATCAGTACTGTTCGAAATCAAGCAACCCGAACGCAAAGAAAACTCGGGCGGAGACGGCCTTTCCGTGGATGTGCAAGGCAACTTGTATATCACAACCGACCTGGGAGTGCAGATTGTCTCGCCGGCTGGGAAATTGCTGGGGATCATCGCGTTTCCAGAGCAGCCCGCCAATTGCGCTTTCGGTGGGGCTGAAATGAAAACTCTGTTTGCAACGTCTCGGACAGGACTTTATGCGGTTGAAATGCCAATTCCAGGGCACCGTTTCAGCGGCATCGTAGAATGACTGGGTAGATTGACTAGGTGAATCGACTAGTTGACAATTCCCTCGAGTGTCCCTCCGAACCCCTCTATTTCTCTCATTAATCGGGCCATGAGCATACTTTCATCCCAAGACCCAGCCTTGTGGGCAGCCATCGAATCGGAATCCCTTCGTCAACAAGAAGGGCTCGAAATGATTGCGAGCGAAAATTACACCAGCCCAGCAATCATGCAGGCGGTGGGAAGCGTTCTTACCAACAAGTATGCGGAAGGCTACCCCGGAAAACGGTATTACGGTGGTTGCGAGTACGTGGATGTGGTTGAAACCTTGGCGATCGATCGAGCCAAGGAACTTTTCGGTGCCGAGCATGCCAACGTGCAACCTCATTCGGGCTCCCAGGCGAACATGGCTGTTTACCTGTCCACGTTGCTGCCTGGCGACACGGTTTTGGGATTGGACTTGGCTCAGGGTGGGCATTTGACACACGGTATGCCGCTGAACATCAGTGGAAAGCTGTACAACTTTATTTCCTACGGTGTGGACCCTGTTCATCACCGCATCGACTTTGATCAAGTTGCGAGATTGGCGAAAGAACACAAACCAAAGTTGATCGTCGCAGGGGCAAGCGCCTATCCACGAGAAATCTTCCACGACCGCTTTGCTGAGATTGCAAAAGAGTGCGGTAGCAAGCTGCTGGTGGACATGGCTCACTACGCAGGACTCGTTGCAGCTGGCGTTCACAATTCGCCAGTTCCTTACGCTGATTATGTAACGACAACCACGCACAAGACATTGCGAGGACCGCGAAGTGGTCTGATCCTTTGCCGCAGCGAATTTGCCAAGTCGGTGAACAGCGCCATTTTCCCCGGAATTCAGGGTGGCCCGTTGATGCACGTGGTAGCCGGAAAAGCCGTTTGTTTCGCCGAAGCACTGTTGCCCAGTTTCAAAGAATACGGTCGGCAGGTCGTTGCCAATTCGAAGGCCCTAGCTGAATCGCTGACCTCGCAAGGCTTGAGATT
The DNA here is from genome assembly GCA_044359895.1 of Pirellula sp. Classification (GTDB taxonomy): domain Bacteria; phylum Planctomycetota; class Planctomycetia; order Pirellulales; family Pirellulaceae; genus JBKCUI01. The sequence continues at coordinate 39,381 of JBIKLJ010000008.1, read as the reverse complement.
GATCAGTGGTGGAACAGATAACCATCTCGTCTTGGTGGATGTTACCAGCTTTGGGATTGGCGGAAAGATCGCTGAAAAAGCATTGGACTTATGTGGCATCACGGTCAACATGAACATGATCCCTTTCGATACGCGTAAACCGATGGACCCAAGTGGAATTCGGATCGGTTCTCCAGCCTTGACCACACGTGGTATGGGTGTCGACGAATTCAAAACGATCGGCGGTTGGATCGCTGCTGCCTTAAAATCACATGACAATCCGTCCAAGCTTGAAGCGATTCGTTCGGAAGTCAAACACATGACAGTCCATTTCCCAGTGCCTGCTTCTGGCATGGCCGTTGCGATTTAAGGTTCCAGCCATTCCCATGAAGACTCCTCGAATACTCATCGCAGACGACAACGCGCCCAATCGGGAACTGCTTGAAGCCTTGCTTGTCAAAATTGATTGCGAGACCGAATTTGCAGTAGACGGGCAAGACACCATCAACAAGGTCGCTTCGTTCGAACCCGATCTGATCTTGTTGGATGTAATGATGCCTAAATTGAATGGGTTTGAAGTTTGCCGCAAGATCAAGACCGATCCCAGCACTTCCCATATCATGATTTTGATGGTCACGGCTCTTAGCGAATTGGGAGACATTGAACGTGCTGTGGATTCAGGAACCGACGACTTTTTGTCGAAGCCGGTGAATTCATTGGAGCTTCAAAAGCGAGTTTCCAACATGCTGAAGCTCAAGGAAACCAAGGACGAATTGGAACGACTGCGAGCGTACATTCGAGAAATGGAAGAGCCTGCTTAGTTTTCCATGGCAATCCCCTGTTTGTCTCGATCTCAGTCGAAGCTACTCGCAAGAATTCAGAGATTGGTACCCGTAGAGCATACGTCAACCAAAATCGCTGGCTCGGTTTATCCCTGGACGAAAGTAATCGATCCGGATGCACTGCTCATTCGCGCTCTTTCCCAGAGCCGCGAAGGAACGGTCGAACTGGATCCTTTTTGGGCCGCATCGTGGCGGGCTGCAGAAGGATTGGATAAGTTCTTAGAGACGGTGCAAGGGATAGAGCGTTGCAGAGTTCTGGAACTGGGCGGTGGAAGCGGCCGGGCTGGAATCTCCGCCGGTCTACGAGGTGCGAACGTCGTCATCACGGATGCGGTTCCAATCGCATTGCTCGTGTGCAAGTTCAATGCTCGACAAATCGAAGAGCGAGTTCGAGTTAGGAAATTAGATTGGCGAGATCGGGATACGTCTCTCGGTCGTTTCCCCATCATTTTGGGTTCGGATATCGTCTACGATCCTAAACTCTTCCCAATCTTAGAGCCTTGCATGCGCCGCCATCTTGCGCCTGATGGAAGCGTGTTTCTTAGCGAACCGCATCGCCACACAGGAGACAGGTTCGAACCCTGGATTCAAGCCGCAGGTTGGCGGTGCGACATCCATCAAGTGGATCTCGGTGACGGCGAACGAGCCATTCGAATTTTCCAATGCCGATTACCTTGAGTTAGCTGAGCTGCTTTGCACTCCAATCGCCTCAAAGCGTCTCAAAGGGACGCTCGTTTTTGGCAAAGTCCAACAAGGATCCAAGATAGAACGGATTTTGGAACCACGGAACACACTGAATACACGGAAATGAAAACATAAAAGAAAGGGATAAGGGGCGACATTTTTCGCCCCACAGTTTTCGCCAGAGGCTTTTACAGAAGGTCGAACAGTGAATAGCATCGACCGCAGGAGCCCTGGATGGATCCATGGCAATTATTGACGTTATTTGCCATTTCGGATAGAATTCTATCTCGTTACTGCCAATCGATTTACAATGGAACCAGGGAAATGAGCTCATCAATCAACCTGTCGCTAACGGATGAATTGCGGGCGTTCGTCGACGCGAATTCTGGCGACGGAACGCTTTACGCGACGCCTAGCGAATTCATGAGAGATCTTTTACGGCAACACAAGGTCAGACAAGAAGCTGCCGCAGCACGCGATGCAATTCTTGAAGGATATCAGGATGCGATTGATGGTCGAATGCATACGTTCAAGGGCGATCTTCGCAGCCTGTTAAAGAAAGTCCAATAGTGGCCAGTAAAGCCCGAAAAAAGCGGACGGTTCTCTTAACCAATCGCGCTCTGCTCGACATTACCAGCATCGAAGCTTACTCGTTGGAGAAATTTGGAGAGCGAGTTGCATTGCAATATATCAGTAAGCTTGAGGCAGGAATCAGTCGCATCTCCGACAACGCAGAAATACTTCGCGAGGAAGCTTTCTTTCATGAGTCGCTTAAGTTTTACCGAATCGAGCAGCATCTGTTCGTTTGCGAAACGGGCATCGAGGACAAAATCATCATCCTTACGCTGTTGCATGCGTCGATGGACATTCCTTCGCGGCTCGCCGAATTAGAAGCAAAGCTGCCGATAGAAGTCGAAATGCTGTTGAAGCAACTCGATAGGTCCAATAAAGCTTAGATCTCAAAGGGACGCTCGACTTTAGCAAAGTCCAACAAGGATTCAAGATAGAACGGATTTTGGAACCACGGAACACACTGAATACACGGAAATGAAAACATAGGAGAAAGGGATTAGGGGGTATGCGTCTTAATCCCGGAGGGCGGCACAGGTATCTCGCAGCGTCTATCTCACAGGGGCACTAGCATCACTCAACAGGATATTCAGGATCGAGAATAATGCCAGCGGTCGCAACGCCCTTCCCCAGTCAGGCTATCGCGGGCTGCCCCTCCCTGAACGCAGATTGGGGAGGGTGAATTTGGTGGCGATCTTAGAGAAGCCTATTCTTAGATGTGATAAGGCTGCGATGGCAACTTGGGCAGTACCAGTTAAGACAGCTTAAATCGCGGAACCGATTTAGTAACCACTCGGCCTTGGCCAGCATTCGAGCTTGCTGAGGGTTGGCTAGCAATGGCTTTGCTGGAGGGACTTCCAATTCCGCTTGCTGGCATAAGCTCACGCACTCGCTGGCTTAGCAGAGCGGCATCGAACCAGGTGAATGATAATTCAGGGTCCGCAGCATAACGGCCCAGCATTCGAAGAGTCTCGGTACGGTTCGATTCATCAAAAACAAAAATGTACTGCTCTTCGCCGCGTACTAACGCAACGACATTCACTTCACCACTCATCGTACCGACCCTTATGTGCCTGATTTCGATCGTTCGTGTCCGTGCCTGGACAACTAACGCTCGTATCGGTTGATAGGCCATCGAAGAATCATACGACTTTCTAACTCGCCGCCGCGTGAACCCAAGGTTTCGACAATGTGCAGGTGACAGCAAAATCTTATAAAGTCTTCGCTGCGTTGGAGATACGCTTGCCAGCCTCCAAATCGCTCGTCGTCACGAAAGTAAAAGTACTCCCCAAGTGCTTGCGTGAAATCTTCGTCATTGCCGTTATAAGTGCGCATATGTGAAATAATTGGCTCGAACTGGACTCGCATTTCAGGTGGTTGCGACGCAGGACGGGGCGGAATGAACCCCTGTGGATCAGGCCAGTTTGCTGGCAAATCAGCCGATTCGCTGTTCGCAATCTCCATCTCCTGGGCAGCTTCACGTTCTGCGATAGGGTTCGTACCAGCCGCTGCGTCGGATGCCGCGTCAGGCTTCCGTAGCGGCAACTCAATCTTTGCTTGCGCAACTCGATTCGATAGCTCTTCGTCCGATCGTACAAGATCTTGCTCTGGGGCTTCAGGTTCGGGAACGTTCTGAACAGGGCGAACGTCTTCGGAGTCCAGCTCTTCTTCCGGAGTTTGGCTCTTCAATTGTTCCGCCGCTAACGCGCGTTCCGACTCCAAGCGAATCCATTCTGGAATCTTCTTCTCTTTCTTAGTGCCCCACGGTAGACCGTAGCCAACTGGGATGGGGTGAAAACCAGGATTGGCTGCATACCAATTGACTTTCAAAGCCATCCGGGGTGGATAGTAAGGATCGTAGTCGGTGATCGCACCTTGAAGGACGGCATCGACACCTAGATGTTTCGCGAATTTTTGAAAGTCGATCGGCGAACTGACTTGCCGCCCTAAAACCTGCTGCTCAAAAAAGGCAAGTTGGTTTTCAACCACTCCGAACGGCACCACCTCAAAGCCGCGAATCGACTGCAGCTCGTTGTAATAAGCCATCGAAACTCGAGAACCACTGAGCGTGGGCTCTTGGCTTTGATTTCGAAAGGGCATTACAGCGACCTTCGAAATCTGAGGAAACGGATTGTGATACTGCGGTTTGTGCTTGATGTCCGGGATGAAGTTGCAGCCGCCGCTCAGCACCAATAGCAAGCAAAGACACGTCACAGAAACCTCGCGTGCAGCATCCGCGGTCTCGGCTAGTCGTCGTGTCAATTGGGTGAGCATAGCGAATCTGGGGGTGAAGTTGTTGCGCAACGTAACTATGAAGCATGTGCAAGGAACTACTGCCAGGCACAGCAGTAGCTCCTTGTGCACATGTACCTCTTTCCCCCCAGGAACAAAGGTTGGTATCGGAATAATCGTTAAAGTCCATGAATGCAATGCGGAAGAAATCCAATATTTGTTCAAGACTCCCACGTGCCGCAAGGCTGTTTGGAACTCGAGCATCTTGGGTTGCCACTTTTCCAGTCGATTCCCGGGAAAGACTCAACCCATGGTCTGCATAGCGCCGAAACGATATGAACGGCAAACTTTACCCATTTGAATCCAATGTGATTTCAACGATGCAACCAATCAAGCCGAGCGAGCCTTTCCATGAATCTTCCTTTAGCTTGGGCAACAGCCTTGCCAGCAAGCTTGGTAGCGAAACAATCCGTCGAAAAAACTCTGAGCTCAGCCAGCCATTTCTTTGGAGACGTGATTCGATCGACCATGGCGTCGCCAAGCCACTCCAAGGAACAAACGCTGTCGGACAATGGCCTCTCGGGGCCACGTACTCCAGCGTCGAACCTTAAAGCTAGCCAATCCGAGCAAGATTGGTCCAGTCGGTTTGCTGCTCTAAGAAAGCAACTCGGGAAGATTGTCGAGGACGCAAGGGTCCGATGGGGCTTGCCCCCAACAGCCAGCAAGGGCCAGGAAGTCCAGTTCTCGATCGACCGAGCTGGAAACATCAACGTTGCTGGGCCAGAACCTGTACGGACGGAAATCAGTTCGTCCGTGCTCAGCAATGCCAGCCTCGTCCAAGAACTTCAACAAGTTGCCTCAGCAAGGCCGGTTTCTTCGGGCCAAAGCTCGTTCCCAAACTCGAATCCAGCGGACATCGATCCCTTTCGGATGTGGATCGACTGACTTCTGGGTGTTGAATAACGAAACAATTTTCGCCATCGATAGCAAAGTTAGTTTTCTTGCAGTATTGTTCAGGGTAATAGTCTTTCTCGGTGACTCTTACCCATCATGAATGTTGCCGCTCTTACTTTGCCCATGGAATCTTTAGACTGGACCGAGATTGACTGGCCTAAGGCCTTGCAGGAGCATCGTCGCTGGCTGGCGACGGTGATTCAATCCAGGCTTTCCGATCGGCAGGCGGCGGAAGATGTTTTGCAAGAAGTCGCTTTGGCGGCAATCGTCCAACAGAGTCGCCCGACGGATCCAGCCAAGATTGCTCCTTGGCTGTATCGTATTGCCTTGCGAAAGGTAATCAATCATCACCGGTCGACCGGCCGCAGAAAACGATTGATGGAACGGGCCGTTGCGTTAGGGCAGCTGCAGTCGGATTGCGTGGAGTGTCCACCTGGCGAATGGCTGCTAAAGTCCGAAACGTCGAATGGCGTGAATTCAGCGATGGAGCAACTCGATCCGCAGGATCGGCAGATTTTGCTTTTGAAATACACCGAAGGGTGGGGGTATCAGGAGCTAGCAGATCATCTTGGCATTTCAATCAAGACCGTAGAGTATCGATTGCTCAAAGCACGAAAATCGCTTCGTGCCAAGCTGAGCGAAACAAACTGAGCGAAACCATCTAAGTAAACCAAGAACCGTTTGTAACGAACGAAAATGACACCAACAAGCCTACAAAAAATCGTCGATGGCGAGATGACGCAAGAGATGCTTGCGATCGCTCTCCAAGAATTCGATTCCGATCCATCGAAGTGGCGAACGCTGGCGATGGCGTTGCTGGAAGAACAGCAATGGGCGAAACAGATCGCACAGATTCAGCGATCGCGAGAAGCCGCCCGCTTTCATGCTACCAACAATGGGGTGGACAAAGCGGCCGTCAGCAATCTAACGCCTCCGGCGAAACATTTTGCTTTTTTAGGAGGCAGCGCTGGTTCTGGTTCGGCCCGGTCGGCATTGCTTGGTGCTTTGGCCGCAAGCTTGATTTTAGGCTTGGGTTTCGCAGCAGGTATGTTGGTGTTCGACAGTCCCAAGCCTGCCGGCATTGACCCCGATTCGATAGCGACGACCTCTTGGAAGCCTCGTATCGATACGAATTCACCTCGGAATGCAAATTCAAATGACGACGGGATGAAGATGGTGGTCACGGGCCCCAATGACGAGACCGCAGAGATTCCGATCTATGATCTCGGCGAAATCGATCCCAGAGAAGTGTGGGCCAAAGAAGATTTGCAGATCGCTCGGCTAAAAGAACAGCTTCGCCGTAAGGGATATCAGCTCGAGGTGCGACCTGAGTATTACACAAGCAAGCTGAATGATGGTCGTCAGCTTGTTGTTCCGGTTAAGAATGTAGGGCTGAAGCCTTACGGACTGTAAGACTATGCCGGGTACCGTATCGGATTTTTATTTTGTTCTCGGAAAGGGATTTAATCGTATGAAAAGACAATGGAACTTGATGGGCGTGGGGACTCGTTTGGGGGTCGCCCATTTGTTTGTTTGTACCGCGCTGGTAGCATCGCCTTCGGTGTTTGCCAAGGACGATCCACCTGAAGTGAAAGAGGACCATAATGTCCAAGTGGTTGTTACCAGCAGCGACCTAGGAAACATTCTTGATAAAGTTAGCAAGGCCTTGGAAGAGAACAAGGTCTCCGTGGAGAAGCGTGCCAAGATCATGGCACAACTGCAGCCCGCAATCGATAAAGCCAAGACTTTCACGGTCACCGAAGGCGATGGTAAAGATGCCAAGGTGATGAAAGTTTTCAGCACCGTCCAAATCAACTCGGACGAATCAAGCCCGAAAGGCAATGCTCAAAACGAAGGAAATGTCGTTGAGATCAAGGTCGACCAAGACGGCAAAAAGACCGCAACGGTACTTCGTATGAACAAGGGCCAAGTCTCGGGTAGGCTGATTAGCCCGTTGACCAAACAGGATGAAGTTTATCGAATCGGTGTCGCATTGGAACAGATGCTGACAGACTCAGAAGACTCAGAAGAATTCAACGACGTCAAGCCGGACGCGACCGCCAAAGCTTTGAAGGGTGTTATTGTCGAGTCGACAATGGCAGAATCACCAGCGGAAAAGGTTGGGATCAAAAAGGGTGATGTGATTGTATCCGCAAATGATAAAACCATTACCGTTTACACGGACCTGATGGAGAAGATTCAAGAGGCCGGAAGAAACGATAAGCCTTTGCAGCTTTTGATTGAGCGCGATGGCGAAACGATGACGCTTGAAGTAAAGCCGACCAAAATGAAGCCTTCTGATCTCGCCATGGAGACGATCGAGTTGTCGTTGCCGACCACGGAAGGGTTTGTCCTGGATTCGAAAGAAATGCTCGAGCGATTTAAGGATGCGGACGCTATGCGTAACGCACCAATGAATCCTTCCGTGTTTCTTAAAGCGCTTCGAAGCGGCGAAGATGGTGGCCTTGCCAAGGAAGTTGCAGAGCTGAAAAATGAGATCGCTGAACTGAAGAAGCTGGTCAAAGAACTCGTCGATAAGAAATAGCTGACTCACGCCTGGGCTCGGCTGATTCGCAAGGATCAGCTTGAGCCGCAGGCGCTAGCCGCGACAAACGTTCTTGGATAACAGCCGTAACGCGGTTAGCGAGGGGCGATTTTAGCAATCCCTCGCTGACCAGGCTGTTGATTGAATGGTACGACGGACTTCCTAGTCCGTCGAATTCCCTTGGACGGACTTCCTAGTCCGTCGAATTCCCTTGGATGGACTTCCTAGTCTGTCGAATTCCCTTGGACGGACTTGGAAGTCCGTCGTACCGCCCTTACCCAATAACGACTTCACTAAAACAACAAGCCGTTACGCTTCGGGTTATGAATCATCTGCGCTAGCGTCTGCGGCCCAGTTGAAATGCCTCTTATGCGATCCCGCAAAAAGCCTCAGTGGCTATTTTCTTCGTTTGTGCTTCGCGCCCTTTTTGGCTTTCTTGTCGTCCAACGCCTTGCTCTTGCGGCCAAAATCTCGATCCTGATCCTTGCGTTTCTTGGATTGGATCGGGGCTGGTGACGTGCGCTTGGTCACCTTCTCAAAGCTAAAGTGCAGTTCGCGCTTTGCCGTATCCACCCGTTGGATTCGAACTATCAATTCGTCTCCAAGCCGGAATCGATTTCCGTCCTTGAAGCCTTCGAGAGTGTGCGTATCTTTATCAAAACGATAGCGATCTTGAGGCAGATCCCGCACGCCAATCGATCCATCCACAGGAACCTCGATGGCTCGAATCGTCAGACCGTTGGAACGCACCGCAGCAACCACTCCGGTGAGCATTTCGCCTTGCTTTTTAGCCAGAAAATGGAGCAACTTGACTCGAATCAGCTCTCGCTCTGCGCTTTCGGCGTTCTGTTCGGCATAGCTGCATTGCATACCGAGATGTTCAAGTACCAACTCATTTTCTTTCGCGGGCTGCCCGTCGATAAGCTTTTGAACGATGCGGTGAACAACCAGGTCTGGATAACGTCGAATGGGGCTAGTGAAGTGGCAGTAATGAGTCATATCCAGGGCATAGTGCCGCTCAAACTCAGCCTGATAAACCGCTTTAGACATGCTCTTAAGAATCGCAAAATTGACGGCATACTCCGTGGGCTGACCACGGACTGCGTTCACCACGCGTTGAATCTCGAATCGGTCTTCCATGTTTTCTGCGGGAATACCGAGCGCTCGAACGAATTCATTGAGCCTTCGCAGCTTCATTCGGTTCGGCGGCGCGTGCGCTCGACGTAAAAACGGAAGCTCTAGCGAATCGAGCCATGAAGCAACCGATTGATTGGCTGCCAACATGAACTCTTCGATCATTTGATGACTGACCGTATGCTGGACCAAATGCGCGCCGCGGACTTTGCCAAGCTTGTCGAGATCGATCTTGACTTCAGGTAGCGTAAGCTCCAAAGCGCCTTGTCGATTTCGAATGGCTCGCAATACCATCGCCAACTCATGCATATCCGCGACCAGTTGGAAAATAGCCGGCTTCAGCTTGATTTTCCAAGGCTCTGCATCCTCAAGATACTGATCGATTTGCTCGTAATTGAAACGATGCTGATTGCAGATCACACTATTGAACACATGCTGATGAATCAACGTGCCTTCAGGGGTGTACTCCATGAAAACCGTTTTCGCAAGTCGTTTGCGGTCGGGCTGAAGCGAAGCAAGGTGATTGCTAATCGTCTCAGGAATCATCGGAATGACTTTGTCGGGAAGATAAACACTGGTACCACGCCGGCGTGCTTCTTCGTCAAGAGCGGAACCAATCGGGACAAAGTACGAGACATCTGCAATGTGGACCTGAAGCTCCCAGTTCCCCTTCTCGTTTTTGCTCAACGAGATCGCATCGTCAAAATCGCGAGCGTCGACCGGATCAATCGTCAGCGTTGGAACCCCGGTCAAATCGGTACGATTTTCTGGGATAAGGTCTTCACGAAATAGATCCGCTTGAGCACGCGCAACCGCAAGTGCTGCTTCTGGGTAAGTGTCCTCAAGTCCGAACTGGTGCATGACCGCCAGTGTATCGATGGCCGGGTTCTTGCTGCTACCAAGAACCTTGAGGATAACCCCTTCGCCAGGATGGAAGGCATCCGGGAAACGGACCAGCTCGACAATCACTTTGTCTTTTTCGTTAAGAGGCAACCCGCGGATATCACCGATTTGAACTGGGTGATCGAGCTTCGCTCCGTCTACCCACACGACGGACTTACCGTCGATCAATTGATAAGTCCCTGAGAACTCACGGCGTGCTCGCGCTACGATCTCGTCCACTTGGCCTTCCACTTTACCGTCTTTTCCCGTTCGCACTATTTTCACGCGAACGGTATCACCCTCCATCGCCCCGCGCGTGGCCGAGGGTGGTATGAAAATGTCATCGATTTTCTCATGGGTCAGCGAAGGAGCCACCCGAACAAAACCGAAACCGCCTGTCGCCGCGCGAAAGGTTCCTTGCCGTTCGTTACGCTCACGTTTCGTTCGAGATGACTTATCGACTTCGCGTGGCAATTCCAATTCCAACTCCGATTCCAAATCCGAGTCGGAGCTATCCACGAGAACTGTCGCTGGTGATGGTGAAGTCGCAGATTTCGCGGGGCGGCCCTTGCCATGTTGATCTAGCCGCATCACCATGTGATTCGCGCCAAATACAATCAAGCCATCGCGAACTAGTTGCCTAATTGCACGACGAAGAAGCCTGTAGTCTTCCTCAGGAAGCTTCAACGTTTTGAGGATGATGCGAGGTTTCGACGGACGGTAGTCCGCAGAATGTACCAGCGTTAGAACTTGCTGGAGAATTAGATCGAGAGTCATATGCTCTTAAGAATACATCGAACAAACTCATTTTCCTAGAAGCCTGGAGGAAATGAAGCCGGGCAATTAGGTAAATAACTCTACGAATGTGTCCGAAGGGAGGAAGCCTACCACCCGCTGTGCCGCCGTTTTCATGGTTGGCACACCCCCTGACTCACTTCAGGCTATCGCAAATGCGCTTGGAGCCAACCATCATCCACTTGGATGGATGACAGCTTCAGACCTTGGAGCTCTTCTGGCAATTTTTCTGTGACGTTGATCGGCTTTTCGAGTAGTGTTTCTTTGAAAACCTGATCGAAACGATTCTTCAGAAAGCTTCGCAAGGTGACAGCTTTCAAGCCTTTCTGTGATTTGGCAGAGAAATCGATACGAATCTCACCTTGGCGATGAAATTGAAGCAAGCCATCAGTCACAACGGGCAAGTAGGATGCTTCGATTGCAGCCGGTTGCTCCAGTACTTGGTCCCCCTTATCAAGCTGCTCGGTACGAATCCGAAACGTGACCAGACCATTATCAAGCTGAAGCTCTACCGGATTGAATTTTTCCATTGTCAGGGACCAGATTTCACCGTCATCCTTAAGGATTGGTTGACCATCGTTCAGTCCTTCGAATTGCGCAGCCAACGCTGGAAACTCGGCACTTCTTAAGACTCGCCCGCCCAACACAGGATCTGTCAAATTGGAGACGACGGATTCGTGGAACTGCACCGAGATTCCCGATCCTTCGACCATCAAGGGGCAAGAGGTTGGTGCTGACAACTGGACGCCTTGTTGCACGTTCCAGAGAAGCGCAAGATACTCGGGCGAGCTCCAAGTCACTCGGTTTGGTCGGCTCAACCCAAGTCTCTTCAAGATTGGCATGTCCGGTGTTCGAATCTTATCATTGGCTTGAGCGATTTGAGTCGAGATCTGCGAGTGGAATTGATCCTTCACTCGATTCTCAAGCCGGCCCTCAGCAATTGCATCAGCCTCTGGTTTTGATTTGGCCGCTTGCTTCGAAGCAATCTTCCTAACAATCCCCAGCTTTGCCTCGATGCTATCGATTTGGCTCGACAAGTTAGCATCGACGTATGTGTCGTTCAGAGGTACGAGGCCTGAATCCATCAGGGCAATCGTTTCGCTTGCTGCGATGCTCCCGTATCCTTGCGTATGCAATTTCACCGAACGATTGTAACCGATATTTTGGCTTGAAAAGTTACCACTCAAGTTCAGTCGAATCATAGCGTTGGACGAGCTATCCACCAATTGTGGGATGACAAAACCTGACATTTGACTTTGGCCATAAATCTGAGTTCCGAGAATCAATTCGTTAACCGGATTGGATTCGTTGACCGGTTTTGCGAACTTCTCGTTGACGAATTGGTTCGAAACAAGCACGCGAAGATTCGCCCTGGCGTAGTGGCCGCGTACCACACGAACCAACTCCATCGCTTGATTGGCTTGATCAAGATTAGTAAGGGTCTCACCAATTTGCCGAGTTGCATCAAAATCCTTTTGGAAATCTGGCACTTGCAATTTCTCAGAAACCTTTGCCAGCTCCTGCCCCAGAAACTCCATCGATCGTGCTTGATCGGCGTTAAAGCGTAGTGCCACGATATAACGCTTCAGAGATTCACGCACATTCGCAAACTGCGGGTACTCGAGGCCAAGGTAGTTTTGGCGGAACGTCTTTTCGATCTGAGCTAGTTTCTGACGTTCAGGCCTCTCTTGAGCCAGTTGAGCCTTCAACTCATTCCAATTCAAGAAGCCGAGCCAGTTAGCTTGGTGCTGCGGAGAAGACGCCAGAAAATTCTCGAGAGCCATCATCGACTTTTCGAGTTCCATTTTCGCATTCTGGAGGTTCGGAAAACCATCGGGCTGCAAACCAAGCTTTGCGTTTGCCGTTTCCAAGGCCCAATCACGCCCGACGGAGGTGACGTGAGGCGTTGGGACCGAAGCGAAATTCGCTGGCTGCACCAAAGATAAATTCGTTGATTCTGCAACTGACGGAGCTGTGTAAACCGCAGGTGACACGGTCCCTTGGGATTCGATGACGGTCCCCTGCGAATCCAATTGTTGAGCAATTCCGAAACCTGCTCCAACATGCCAAACGCAAAAGGCCGCAATCGTCGATCCTAAAACCATAAAGAGATCGTATCGTCTCTGCAAAACAAGAACCCTCTGGCTATGCTTGTTCATGGATGTTCTTAGTCCTTTTGCCATCTTGATCTGTTCTTAATCCATCCGCTTGTTTCTTCACCCTGGGCGCTCAATTACATCCGCCCACCATCGCCTGCATTGTAACGGGTGTCAAATCTCCCTCATAGCACCCATCTTTCCCAGACTGCGATTCCGAGTCCTTATGCTCGCCAAAACCAGCTCAACCTATCTAACCGACGGAGCTGGCCTGATTCAGACAATCGATTTGTTGGAAATCGCATGAATAACAGCATTGCAATGTGGGGGAAAAAACGGCGGGATCGTCGATTTAGGCAGCCTTCCGGCTCGACTTAGAGTTTTAGGATCGAGCAACAGGCTTTGTGTTTTCAGGGGGTGTCAGATGAAGAATTGCAAATGGATTTCGGCATGTTTTGCCGCGAGTTTCGCCCTTTTGAACCTTCAGGCAGCCAGCGCGGGGGATTGGTTCTCGGGCACCTACTTGGATCCCGCATTACAGCGACAGGACCTCTTTGCGCGCCCCATTTGGAATTCCCTTCCAGAATACCGTCAGGTTTACAATCGCCCCCGTTTTGCCTCTGGCTACCTGGCTTACAAGATCGAGCCCTCCAGCCAAGAAGCGATGGCCTGGAAATCAAATCAGCTCAATGGCAATTACGCGAATCACCGGGGGCCCAGCGTGCCGCATTACTACTATCCGAAACCTTGGGAAGCACTGAATACGAAAGCCCGGCCCGATTACTCAAAACCAGCTCCGTAACTTCCAGGCCGGGATTTTCAACCCTGGAATTGGCGATGCCAGCCCCACGGAAGATAAAACATCGGCTCGTAAATCAATGCCTGGAGCATCCTGGGGATGCGAGCCGGCCCGTTTGCGCAGCGAACAGTTCGCGGTTTTCGTATGTCTCTTAACATGGTTTCCGAATCGAGTTTTTTGATCTTGGCCTCGGGCCTGGTTTTTGGGACAGTGCAGTCCCTATGCGAGTCCTTGTCTTTGAACCCCAACATGTCGGCCATAATCTAAACTACGTCAAGCTTCTGATGACGCGGTTGGCGGGACTGCCGTGCGAAATTCACTTGGTAACCTCCAAAGAGGCCACCGAATCGGCGGAATACGCTGACCATCTAGGGCCCTTAGAGGGAATGTTTCAGTGCCACGCGATACCCGGCTTCGTGCATCGGCCGGGCGGCGGCGGTCTGTGTGTCAACGGGCCATCCGCAAATTTTGCTATCGCTCGCGGACTCTATAAGGGGCTCCAAAAAATCCAGCCCGACCATACGTATGTCACATTCGGAAACCCACTTTCACATTTGACCGGCATCCCAAGCCCGCTCACCTATCACCTGAGACGACCAGGAGTCGAATCCGAAATTGTATTGCTGCTCGGAAAGTACGCCTATCGACACCGCGGGTTTCGCAACCAAGTGAAACAACATCTTGCATTAACTGTTCTTTCTCATGGACCGTGGAAGAAAATTCATCACATCGTTCCTCACGCAATAGAAAGCATGAAGGCGTTCGGAGGTGGCCTAGCCGAAAAAGCGAGCTTGCTTCCTGATCCAGTCGAAGCACCGCCCGCGATGTCCCAAGAAACGGCCAGGCGAATCCTGCAAATCCCAACATGCGGGCGCTATGTTGCCTTGGTTGGCTTGGTGGATCGTCGCAAAGGATCGCTCGATTTACTCAGAGCTTTCTCGAAAGCACTTCCTAGACTGAATCCCGATGATCGATTGCTTCTAGCAGGAAAAGCGTCAGAGGAGGTCCGTCAAGCGCTTCGCGGCGAACATGCGAACCTAGTCCAAAACGGACGAGTTCTCTCCGTGGACCGTCATTTGACAACCGAGGAACTGTGGGCAAGTTGCAAGGCTGTCAACCTGATCGCAACTCCTTATCCAACGCACCGCTATTCCGCTAGCATCGTTATCCGAGCTGCCGCCTCGGGAGTACCAGTTCTTGCGAATTCAATCGGCTGGATGCACGATATGATCCACCGATTCTCGCTCGGAACCACGTGCGATACCAATAGTCCTGAATGCTTTTCGAACTGCCTCGCTCAATCCCTATCTAGCAGCCATTTGTATAAAATGACTGACAAGGCGAAATGGTTCGTGCGATTTCACGAAGCAGACAACTTCTCGGCCCATCTTACCAAGAACCTTGAACTTAGAATGGGTTTGGCAGAGAACACCAAGCTCCTTGGCTGGGATTCTGAAACGCAATGGCCCACCGGATCCGACCAAGCCAGAGCAGCCTAGCTCTTGTTGACGAGATATCCCGTTGCCAAGAAGCTCGCAATGAGGAAGACCCATACTAGGTCCAAAAAATGCCAGTACAACGTACAAAACTGGAGTCCGAAATAGCGTTCGTGGTCGTACTTGTTCCTGCGAGCTTGGAAGACAACTTGCATCAACCCAAACACCCCACCAACGACATGCAATGCATGAAGCAACGCCAATACAAAAGCTAATGCATAGGCGCTATTTTTCGACGAAGTGGCGATAGATGCTGCATAAATCAAGCGATACATCCCCTCCGATTGGATAGCCATAAATAACATTCCCATGACGAACGCAGCCAAGGTCGCTTGCTTGACCTCTGCGTTCCGCTCTCGCCTGGCGGCCCGTAGAGCCCATTCCAAGGAGGCGGATATCCCGACCAGCAAAATGGTCGAGGGCAAAAAGCTCATCGGCAAAACAAACGACTGAGGCTTCATACCAGCTTCTGGCGCAATTCGCATCGCAATGTACACGACGTAAAGAAGAATGCTGGAAACAAAGAAAATAGTTAGCGAAATCAAGAACAACCATACGCCCTGCATCGCTCGGGCATCCTGTGGCAACGCAATCGCTCGCCCCGTCTTCTTTTTCTCTACTACCATACTACCTAAAGCGTCCAACAGAATCTCTCCAAACCAGTACCTTAAGAACGGCGTCCACCCTGTAAACCTCTTGAACGCAAGAACATTAACTCATTTCGAATCTCTTTCCTACGCCTCCATGTGAAACTGCCGATTCGAAAACTGCTACTTGTTCCGACTGCGTTTCGCTCGACCTTGTTGAGCCTTGGCTTGCGATTTTTTGTTCTCAGGACTTGGCTCTACGACCGCTTGAGGCTTTTTTCCAAAAACGTTTTCCCAGAGTTCTGTTAACGTTTCGGGCGGTTTGGTCGCCTTTGGTTTTGGTTTGTCATCTTTGAAAGCGGACGCCGAAGGACGGGTAGCTGCACTTGTCCCTTTATTTAAAGCCGCAACGATTTCCGCCGCTGTGTTGTCAGGCAACTCGATTTTTGCAGACTGAGGCGTAAATCGCTTGATCAAGAATCGCTCTACCAAGGACCATGTCGAGGAGGTGATGAAATAGATACAGAGCCCCGCCGGGACCTTGAAGAAAAGAACGCCCATCATGATGGTCATTACCATCATCATTTGCTGAGCGATTCGCGATTGTTCGTCGGTTGCCTTGGGCATCAACACCTTCTGCTGAACAATAAATAACGCGATCGTGATAATCGGCAAAATGTTCAAGTAAGGACCGAACCAGCCTGAGCCACGACCAGCAATGAAGTCTGGCATCCAAGAATGCCAGTCCAAAAACATGTCGGGACCAGCCAAATTGGAGCACCAATCCCAACCAGGGACCAAGCTTTGCTGCCGCAATCCCACGTCCACCGACACGCATCGGTAAAGTCCAATCACGATGGGAAGCTGAATCAAGGCGGGTAAGCATCCCGCGAACTGATTGATGCCCGCTTTCTTCATCAACATCTGCTGGCCAGCCATCATTTTGCGAGGGTCATCTTTCAGCATCTCCTTCAGCTTGGCCGTATGAGGCTGAACCGATTGCATTTTTTGCGCGTTAAGCGCCATTTTGCGACTGACCGGGAACATGCACGAACGGACCAAGACGGTCAACAACATGATCGCGATACCAAAGTTGCTGGTTAGGTAAAAGAAGAAATGCAAAACCCAACCCAAACGCTTGGCAAAAAAACCAAAAATCCACCATCCATATTCAATGGCGTCTTCCAATTGGTAAGCGCGTAGAATAATCGGATCTTTGGGTGCAGCAAAAACCTCGTAGTCCAGCTTCCACTCCGAGCCGGGCTGGATGATTTTAGTATCAGTCTCAAACCAAAATCCAACGTTGGTAGCCTGTTGCTTGGAGGAAGGATGACGGTTGAGATCCGTGTAAGCAGAATTTAACACAACTGCTTTCGCTCGTTGCAAGTTCGACATCGATTCAGGCGAATCAGCGTTCGGCAACATCGCCGCCGTGAAGCTCTGAGTATCCAACCCCACATACCTAACCGTGCGTTTCTGAAGAGTATCCGCAGGTCCAAATATCCCTAAATCAGGATCCGAGGGAAAGCTGGTTGCATTGGCTACGATGGATCTGGTGGTAAGCAAGGTATGGGTCTGAAGTCCATCCCCCACAATCACATCCCGAGCTCCTGCGGCACTAAAAAAGAAGGGGGAAATCTTGGTTGGATACCACCAACCTTCCAGCGAGATACCATTCAGTCCCTCCTGACGAATCGCAACGGAATGCGGCTTATCGTCCAGGTTGCGAACAATCGTCGTCAGCTGCAAATGGTGCGTTCTTGCATTGGGATCCTTGGCCTGTTCAGGGGTAATAGCCAGCAATCGATATTGCTTAACCAATTCTAGATTCGCTTCCGCACCCGAAACCTTCAAAAACGCTTGAAGCGGCATGGAATACTCAACCCCCATACCACCCTCGACTTCAAGTGGCTTCACATTCCAGCGTCCCTTGCGTGTCCGCTCCAGTCCCAGGATCGACGGATCCGTACCTTCAATTTTGGCGGTAGCATCGACGGAAGCAAGAGTCGTCAAGCATGACACTACCGGATCGTTGCCAATGACTTGCTCGGCATCAAAGTCATCCTCTGCACGCAAAACGTCCAGCGGACGGTCTGTCAGAGTGCAAACAAAAGTAAAAGTTGGATTACCTTCTAACGCAGCGCTAGCCTTCTCCAATTCGGAGGAGTCTCCCGCCGGTTCCGGCACCGGAACTTTTTTGGGTAAGGCGCGCTGCAGCTTCAGTTCAATCGTATTGCCAGCAGGTTGGTTGCTCAGCCTTTTTTCGAGCTTGTATAGCGATGGCGATCCATCCAGTTGATCCCACCCAACAATTTGGTCACCGGGCAACAGACCAACAAGGGAAGGATCTTCTTTGCACAATGCGGTGGCCGCAGCGGACCCTTTCGGTACAGAATTAACATCCAAGGAGCCCGGGCGTTCCTCCAAGGCCAAGTATCCCAGATATCCCTCTCGTTCCTTGAAACGCAAAGAACGGTAATCGAAGCTTCCCTTTTTCGTTTGCCCAACCAACTCAATCCGTTCAATCGCCGCACCCTGGTTGTCCAAAGTTACCAAAAAGGGAAATGAATCTTGCGGATCCATGCTTCCAAGGGTCGTTCGTACCCTTTCTGGCTCCACTGGCAGCGAAAACGTTGGATCTTGTTTGGCAATCGCTTCAGCCCGGGCTTTGGTATCCTGTAATTTTTTTTGCTTGAGATCTTCCGCAACCTTAGCCTGTTTTTCTTGCTCCAATCGAGCAATTTCGCGGTTCCTTTGCATGCTATTGAACAGCAAGAAAAGGGAAACGCATATCAGCAACCAGGCAATTAGTTTTCTGTCCACTAGTCTTTCGCTCGCCAAAAGGCCGATGGTCGACCAGTGGTCGGTTGCTCGGCAGAGGGATTCGGGTACTCAATAAGTCCCGAATTGTCAGCAAGTTCCTTCATTTTGGCTAGTGCCAAAAGCCTGAAGTCCAATTCGCTCGTCGAAAAGATTGCCGCGCCGCGCGTTATGCCGGCCAGCTTCTGCCACTTCGCTGGAAAAGAGCTAGCTAGCGCTGAAGGTGGTGATCGACTTTACGATGGCACAATCATCGGGGAAAGTGTGAAATGCCTGAATGCAAAGCCTGTGCTCGTGTTCATCCACATGCACAAAGCTGACTGCTCCAAAGGCGATACGTCCGCTCGAGTCAAATGACTGCACTAGTTCGTTTTTGCATTGGCTTGATTGCAATTGGTTGTGAACCATCCAGAACATTTCCGTGGAAACATGTTCCAATTCAAACTGAGTTTGGTAGGACACGCCACGCTTTCCCTCCACGTGTTCTACGTTTTTGCCTTTCAGGTTCGAACTCACCAGGCGTCGTCGTTGAGGCAACAGTTGGTTGGCGGAACAGACCACTTCCGTCATCACTCGGGGGCCGTTGCTGAACTGGATGATATGTCCATCGCTTGTGATGTCGATTCTGGCTGAATACTTTTTGCGAAGGATTTGGCGTGTTCGGTAGATACTGAAAAGTTCGGGGTGAATCGATCGTCCAAAAACGTAAAACGCATGCTCGGCAACTGTCGGTCGGATCGATAGCACGAGGAGAACCTTGCAATTCGAGTGAACGGAATCATCTTGCTGGATGATGGATCTGCATCGGGGGATTATAGTACGCGATTTATAACCCATCCAATATCAACTTGGCAACAATTTGTCTCCGAATCTTTTTTCGTCCTTTGTCCCTCTCTGGTGTTGACATGGCTGGAGCCCGCTCTTTCGCTCCAGGAATCCCATTCGATGCTCTTCACAAAAGCTGTCATGGGTGCGGGAAAATCCGTTATCAATTGGGCTCAATTCAAGTATCATGTCCGTCGTTCCGCGACGTAGGAACATGATGTCTTGCGTAGCCTCTCAAAAACCACAACGATCCAGTAATGAAGATGCACATAGTGATGGCAACCGCGGAAGCAATTCCGTTCGCGAAGACGGGCGGACTTGCTGACGTTTGTGGAACCCTGCCGCTTAAGTTGGCCGAGCAAGGTCACAAGTGCAGTGTATTCTTGCCTGCGTACCGCCGAGCGTTGTCGAGCCATGGGCAGATCATCGACACGCATATCTCGTTCGTCGTCGAGATCGCAGGCAAGTCGATGGCGGCTAGGATTTTAAAGACCTCGATCGGTCCTGCCGAGAATCCAGTGGATGTTTATCTTGTCGATCAACCGTTGTACTTCGATCGCGATCAACTGTACGGTGATCAGCATGGAGACTATCGCGACAATTGCGAACGGTTCTGTTTCTTTTCTCGATGTGTTGTGGAAGCAATCGAACGACTGAGGATTCCAATCGACATTATTCATTGCCATGATTGGCAGGCCGCGTTGATCCCGGCTTATCATAAGACCAACTTCGGAAACTTGGCTTGGTATTCGCAAGCCGCGTCTGTGATGACCATCCACAATCTCGCGTACCAAGGGCGATACTGGAGCCACGACATGAGCCTTACCGGGTTGGATTGGAAGTACTTCAATTGGCAACAGATGGAGTTTTACGGAGACCTCAATCTGTTGAAGACCGGGATCTCTTTTGCCGACTACATCACGACGGTAAGCCCGTCCTACGCGCATGAGATTCAGCAACCCATGCATGGTTGCGGACTGGATGGCACGCTTCGTGCGCGTGCCGATCGAATCTCCGGAATTGTCAACGGGGTTGATTATCGAGTGTGGGACCCCTCGCACGATCACCATTTGCCGGCAAATTTTTCGACCGACAATTGGAAGCAAGGCAAGGCAGCTTGCAAACGAGCCATGCAAATGGAGATGGGCTTACCTCCAAGCGAAACAACACCCATGATTGGCTTGATTGGTAGACTGGCGGAGCAAAAGGGTTGGGATTTAGTCAAGCCATTGCTCGAACTGTTTGTCGACTCGTTCGATGCCCAGTGGGTCATTCTTGGAAATGGAGAAGCTAGGTTCGCTCATTCCCTTTCGGAATTGGCAAGGCGGCGCCCGGATCGGGTTGCCGTGAGGCTTGAGTTTTCTGATCCGCTTGCTCACCGAATCGAAGCAGCCAGCGATATGTTTCTGATGCCAAGTCGCTACGAACCATGCGGCTTGAACCAGCTGTATTCTCTGCGATACGGAACGGTTCCCATCGTGCACGCAACGGGGGGCCTTATCGATACGGTCCAGCGGTTCTCGCCGTCCGGTCGAAATCAATCTGGTGACTTTGACGGTCAGGCAAATGGATTCTCCTTTTTGCAGTACGATTTGGAATCCTTGAAAGAATGTGTCAGCGAGGCGATCGATACGTATTCGCGTGAACCGCAAATTTGGGATACACTGGTGAAGCATGGAATGTCCCAAGATTGGTCGTGGACCAATAGCGCACTGGCATACGAAACTGCTTACCGACGAGCCCGCGAATTAGCCGCCACGAAGGAGTAAGCGAAAATCGATCGGCAAGAGCCATGAATGAAACAAGATACGACTGGCTGACCGATCGATGGGTGATCTTCGCCCCCAATCGAGAAGAACGACCAGATCAATTTAAACTCAACACACGGGCTGTGCCATCAGGTGGCATCGTATGCCCGTTTTGTGTTGGCTTTGAGCACGAGACGCCCCATCCAACCTTGGTTTTGCCTGAATACGATTCCGATGCGACCACCAGCAATCGCAAATCTGCGAACGATCCAGCAAGAAATCTTTGGAAAGTTCGCGTCGTTCCCAACAAGTTCCCAGCGGTCCCTAGAACCTGCGTACCGGATTTGCTCGAGCATGGTTTGGAAAACCCTGGCCTCTGTTCGGAGCGAGTCCAAAATCGTGAACGTTCAGCGGGCCAAATTGACTTAAGCCCTCAAGCTTCCACGGCCACCTTGAATGACTCGCGGATCTTTCAGCGACGGCAACCGCGAGGCGGCCACGAAGTGATTATCGAATCGCCAAACCATGTCGGCAGCATTACCGCTTTGCCCGTCGATCATATCGCCGTTGTCTTTGCGGCGTATCGTCGCAGGCTGCTGTATTGGCGAGCTCAGAGCGATTTGCGATATGCGGTGGTATTCAAGAACTTCGGAGCCGATGCTGGAGCATCTCTGTTTCATTCTCATAGCCAGCTGATCAGCCTTGATTTTGTTCCTCGCGATATCGAAAGAATCCAAGAGCGGTTAGCGCTTTACTTGCGTCAATTCGGTAGCTGCTATCTTTGTGAGATGATCGAAGAAGAGATGCTGCGTGGGGAGCGAGTCTTGTTGGAAACCGAGCACTTTGTCGCGATCTGCCCTTTTGCTTCCCGGTTTCCATTCAGCTTCTCCATTCTACCTCGCCAGCATGGTGGTTCGTTCGAAGAGATTTCATCGGAAGCCCTTCAGGATCTAGCCGACGTATCCAAGCGAACTCTGAGTGCACTGGAAGCTGCAAGACCCTCTGCATCGTACAACTTTGTTCTTCAAACAAGTCCATTTCAAAGTCGCCAAGAGGATTCGTCGCATTGGCGCCTTCGCGTCATTCCAAGACTCAGTAAGGTTGCCGGTTTCGAGTGGGGATCCGATTGCTTTATCAATACCACAACGCCCGAGCTAGCCGCTGCTGTGCTGCGCGAGCATTTGAAGTAATCGTTGCGTGTCATGATTCAGGCATGGTTTCTTCTTGGCATTCTGATGCAAGATGAAGCTTCGATGCGATGATCGAGCAAACGATCAATTGAATTTGGTGGTATACCATCAGAGGTAAGATCATCAAGCCAACATCGGTCGCTTGAAACATCGCGCCCGCAATTGGCACGCCCGTCGCTAGGCTCTTCTTGGATCCGCAGAAGAACAGAACAATCGTGTCCTCTCGCTTCAGACCCAGCCACTGACCAAGCTGCCAAGTTGCCAACAGGACAAACGATAGCAGCCCCAGACACACCAGCGAGAGCAAGAGAATGTCCTGCCATGAGGTACGGCTCCATAAACCTTGCACCACCGCGGCGCTGAAGGCAGTATAGACCACCAATAAGATGGAGCTGCGATCCAGATTGCTGAGCATTGCTTTGTGATGGCTTACCCACTTGCTTGTCCAAGGTCTGGATAAATGGCCGAGCGTGAATGGCAAAAGCAACTGTAGGCAAATAGCACCAACGGATTCCGCGAGGCCCGCAACTTCCATTCCTGGATTCAAAGCCTGATCTTGCGGAGGCATCAGCATGGCGACCAGCATCGGAGTCATGAATACACCAACCAGGTTCGAAAGGGTGGCGGCACAGACGGCTGCGGCCACGTTCCCCTTGGCGAACGAGGTGAAGGCGATCGAAGATTGAACTGTTGATGGTAGAAGAGTAAGAAAGCACAAGCCTGGCAGGAAGGCTAGCGTGATTCCAGGAATCCGAAGGATCGCGATTCCCAGGAGGGGAAAAAGGCAAAACGTAACCAGCAACGTTGCGGCTTGAAGCCTTCCATGAAGCATCCCGTTGCGGATGGATTCCCCTGAAAGACGCGCGCCATGGAGAAAGAACAACAACACAATTGCGGCCAGTTTCAGTTTCTCAGCCAAGGCTGCCAATACGCCCTGGCATGGCAAAATCGTCGCGACAAGCACCATTCCAAACAACCCGAGCACAAACGGATCTACGGGCAAGCGGGTCTTGGGTCGCGAATTCATAGCCACCTTTCTACCACAAATTCAGGTCTCCATTGACGCGAGCTCATGAATTTCGCTACACCCTTGCTTCAAGGTACGACACCGCGGTTTTCGTCGGTCAATCGAGCAATTGGGTTAAATTTGACGATTGTGCTGAAGGAATCGAATCGTGTTAGCCGAAAAATCGATACAGATGCGACTTGAATTTACAATCCGATTCTTTCAAACGAATCCTATCCACTACCAACTCGACACCATCCTTACCAAGCGTTTGTGTGTCACTAGCTATCAGAGGGAATTGATTGCCATGAGAATGAAACTAGCTCATTGGACCCGGCTTGCCGTTGTCGTCGTTGCCGTTGCTGGTACACAAGCGGGCTGTAGCAGTGGTTGGAACAAGAGTGGATGGAAAATGCCAGGCTCCGATATGTTTTCTTGGTCGCGGAAGCCAAGCGAATCAACTTTAGCAGGCAGTAGCCCCAGCTTAGCAATGCCTTCGGGGCAAGCGGGCTCGCCAACAAGCCCTGCTTCACGAAACACTCCTTCCCCGGTTTCAAGCACTGCGGCAAACGCCGGGCGCCCCAACCCCTATGGTGCAACCAGTGCTAGCACTGCGAATGCAACAGGGCCGTCCTTTGCGACGCCACCGGGATCCATGGCAGGCAACAGCCCATCGAATGCGATGACGGGTGGTGCAGGTTCCGCAGCTATGGCAAATGGCTACACGAACGGTCAATACGGAATGGTTAGCAACGCTGGAAAGCAAGGTGGCTTTACACCTCCAACTGGCTACAGCGCGCCAACGGGCTACAGCGCGCCAACGGGCTACAGCGCGCCAACGGGCTACAGCGCGCCAACGGGCTACAGCGCACCGGCGGGCTACAGCGCACCGGCGGGTTATGGTGCAACGGCTGGATTGAGTGCGCCTGCGGCCAATGGGGCCGGTACTTCCCCAGCTTTTGCAAACACCCCCATGGGAATGCCACCTGCAAACATGGGCGCACCGGGAATGCCAGTCCCCACGAATCAATTTCAAGGCGGGATGCCGAACGCCAACGCGTTAGCCAACAACGTTCCTGCCCTACCACCGGCATACGGTGGGCCTTCGGTATCCAGCGGTATCAATTCCGCTGGAACCCCCGCATACACGGGAATTGCTAACAACGGAGTGCCTGCAATGCCAGTCGGTCTCAATGCTATGGCTCCAGGCGGACTTCCTGCACCTAGCTCAAGCATGCCCAACGCCGTGCCGGCAGGTTTCCAACAAACCATGCCATCGGTGGCAAACCAGCTGCCCACCAGTGGTTACCGCCCTGGAAGTGTTGGACGCTCCACAGCATATGACTTCTCCAATCCGAACACCGGCGCCAAAGTACCCGCTGCTCCGAACAACGCCGGCCTGCCGCCAGCGTTCCCTGCGACAGCCAACGGGCTGCCAAACGGAAGCCCAAGCAACATGTACCGCTAATGCAGCTGACAGGGAAGTGTCCATCAGGCTTTCCTGGTCCAAAGTCGCAAATGCAAAAACCGGAAGTTCCTTCCGGTTTTTTTCGTTGGCACACAACGGCGATGATCCATTTCCTCCTAAGTCTCTGACCACGCTGCGACGTCGACACGCTTCGAATTTGCCCTTTTGGCAAGGTCTCTCTTCGAAAATGGCTCGATTCGATCGATCGCAGCTATTTTTGCTTGACTTCCGCTAGCACTTTGGGGTCGGTTGTGTAGCATACTGCCAGCGATTTATCCCTGTCTTTTTGGTTTCCTTCTAAAGGGCTCGTTGATGGCATTCTGCGATTTTTATTCATGGCGGTCGAGCTTAACCGCGGTGGCCCTTGCGGTCTTGATCGCAACGGGTGGTCTGACAAAATCAAGTCTTGGATTTCAGGAGTCGACTGAAAATGCACCGACGGTAAGTTCGGAGACGGTAAGTTCGGAGACGGTGAACCCTGCGATGGTAAATTCTGCGATGGCAAATTCTGCCACCGTCGGCAAGACGGATCCTCACACGATTCCGCTTCCAAACGCGCTTCCAGAATCGACGACCGACCGACTGAAAAGAGAACGCGACGAGAAAATCAAAAGTGGTGAGCTCAAGATTGAAAACGAAGCTCCCAAGGGGTGGATTGAGCAGGTTGATGGTTGGTTTGGAACCTTTCTTGTCGCGCCCATGGATGCCGTGTTGTTCTATGATTTTGGAACCAAGCAATGGCTAGGTACCAAAATTCCATTCGTGGTGATTTGGCTTTTGTTTGCTGGAGTGTTTTTGACGCTTCGCATGGGTTTCATCAACTTGCGAGGCTTCTGGCATGCAATCCAGCTTGTTCGTGGCAAATACGACGCCGATGGTCATGCAGGCGATGTGTCGCATTTTCAAGCGTTGTCTTCCGCATTGTCCGGAACCGTTGGACTGGGCAACATCGCCGGTGTTGCCATTGCGATTGGCGTGGGTGGTCCTGGGGCTACCTTTTGGATGATCTTGTCGGGCTTCCTGGGAATGACCAGCAAGTTTTCGGAATGCACACTTGCGGTGATGTACCGAACCAAGGATGAGCAAGGATTGGTCCTGGGTGGACCCATGGTCTATCTTCGCGAAGGACTTTCGAAGATGGGACTCGGCGCTCTTGGAAGCTTGCTCGCCATCGTGTTTACGTTTCTATGTATCGGCGGATCCCTCGGCGGGGGTAATTCCTACCAAGTTGCACAATCGCTGAACGCACTTAAAACGGAACCGTCCTTTGCATTTCTGGAACAATATCCATGGGTCTATGGGCTAGTCATGACCGTGCTCGTGGGAATTGTCATTGTTGGCGGCATCAAGTCGATCGGCAATTTTGCGGGTGCTGTCGTGCCGTTCATGTGTGTTGCCTACATGTCTGTGTGCGTCGCGATCCTTTGCATGAATTACCAACACTTGCCCAACGCCGTGATCGAGATCATCACGGGGGCGTTCAATCCAAGCGCAATGTATGGTGGGTTTATCGGGGTGATGGTGATTGGGATTAAGCGAGCGGTTTTCTCCAACGAAGCGGGTGCGGGCTCCGCTGCAATTGCTCACTCTGCTGCCAAAACAGACAAGCCGATCAGCGAAGGGATGGTGGCTCTTCTAGAACCATTTATTGATACCGTTTTGGTTTGCACTCTGACGGCTTTAACAATCGTTTGCACCGGAGTTTACCGTTCCCCCGAAGTCCAACAACTTGCGGTCGACAGCAAAGGATCCATGGTGACGCTGGCCGCGTTTACTCAGAACGCGAGCTTCGACTGGTTCCGCTATATTCTGTACCTTGCGGTTTTCTTGTTCGCTTACTCGACCTGTGTTTCTTGGTCGTACTATGGGGAACGCTGCTTTGTTTCTCTCTTTGGTCAAAAATGGTCGCTGTTGTACAAAGCCTTGTTCCTGTCATTTACCTTCCTGGGGTCGATCATCACTCCGCAAAACATTCTCGATTTCAGCGACATGCTGATCCTGGCGATGTCCGTTCCCAATTTGATTGGGGTCTTTTTGATGAGCAGCATGATAAAGAAGGAGCTCGATAAGTACTGGGCCGAGTACAAGAGCGGGGAAATGAAACCGACCAAATAACCATGACGATCACGTCGCAATTCCGCGAGCGGTTGACGGATGCTTGGCCGCTGGCGAGTTGGCACGAGGATAAATTGGTGGTGGCCGTGAGCGGCGGTGCGGATAGCACCGCCCTTTTGGATGCGTTGGTTGCACTGAGAACGGATCCCACGAAAACAATCGTGGCCCATTTCAATCACGGGCTCCGCGGTGAAGACAGTAATGACGATCAGATTTTCGTCGAGATGATCGCGAAACAGTTTGCTTTGCCATGCGTGTGCCAAGTTGCCACCCTGGACGAACGCGAAAACCAATCTGAAAACTACCTGCGAAATCTACGTCGCAACTTTCTAATTCAAACAGCGACCGACTTGGACGCCAAGTGGATTGTGCTGGCACATCATGCAGACGATCAAGTCGAGACGTTCTTGCACAATCTGCTGCGGGGCAGCGGCCCTCGGGGGCTTGCTGGCATGCGGCCTTCGAAAGAAATTTCTTCCACGCTTCGCATGATACGTCCGATGCTGCACCTGTCGCGTCAGGAAATTCTGGCGTATCTGGACGATCGCAAATTGCCTTACCGAATCGATGCTTCGAATGCGCTTTGCAACTACACACGCAATCGCATTCGACACGAACTTCTGCCCATACTGCGATCGTTTTCAGGAGATGACTCGCTTGATCGTCGTTTGCTACAGGCCTGCGATTTGATCGCACAGCAACATGCCGAGATGGAACAACAAGCCCGCGGTTGGCTCGAGCGATGGCGATCCGATTCGCATTGCGTTTTCCAGCCAAACGAACGGCTGGAAGTACCTGTCCAACAACTTCATGAAATTGGTTGGCCAATAATTCAAGAAGTGCTGACCCTGGTTTGGCATGAATTCAAATGGCCCCTGCGAGAGATGAGCTTACGGCACTGGAAGAGGCTGGAGCAAGTGATTCTGGCCTCCAGGAATTCACCGCATCCCACCAAGCAGCAATTACCGGGCGGGATCTTGGTCAGTTATCGCCAAGGGGTCATTCGATTGGTTCGAGATCCGAAAGAACCTTAACCCAGCATGGCTTGCGAGAAACTCCCTTTGGCTCTCCGAGGCGACTTACTTTCGACCTCGCCAGACAGTCGTTAGCCCGAGCTGCTGCCGCACTAACGCAACCCATTGCAAGGCTACGAAACACGCCACACCCAGTGGATGCAACCAGGCACCTAAGTAAGATTGCTGAAACAGCTTGCAGGCTTTCCAGCGAGGGATAAACGCGATCACGCTGGCCGTCAGCAATAAAGCCATCGCAAACCAAGACCATTGAGCGAAGGCTCCGTAGACCAGGGACGTAAGGGGAAGCACCGATCCGAACACAAGCAAGAAGGTGAAGATAAAAATCAACCTTGGGTTTGCAATGCCCTCGGTCGCATTCTTGAGCAATCCGTTGCAGACTTGGCCCGCCGAGGTATACATTCGGCAACGAGCGATGTCGGAAGCGTCGAAGATATCTGTTCTCAACCCTGCTTTGCGAAACGCGCGTGGCAATTGAATTCCATCGTGTCTAGTTTTCTGAATCGCTTCGTGACCGCCGGCCCTCCTGTAGGCCGTGCGTTCGGCGAGAAACAATTGGCCGCAACCGGCTGCCAAACCGACACCTAATGTGGAACGCATCCGTTCGATAGGCAAATACCCAAGTAGAACGTAGTGCATCAGCGGGATCAGCATTTTCTCCGCCAAAGTTCCTGTTTCTTGCATCGGAAAGCCGCTTACCAGTGGCGAATTCCGCAGCTTTTGCTCCGCCAAGCAGCGCGAAATCGCATCGCTCGTCATGCGAACATCTGCGTCCAAGAATAGCAAATGTTCGAAACGAGCTGCGTTGGCAAGCTGCCAACAAGCATGCTGTTTTCCATTCCAGTTCTCCGGAAGAGGCTTCGAATGAAGCAATCGGACGCGTCCATCGGTCGCAGAAATTGCCTCAACAATCGACGCGGTATTGTCTTCCGAATGGTCATCCATCACGAGGATTTCGATCGCAGCGTTGGCTTGCGAGCCAAGCTCTTGACCATGTTTGGAGCTTAGAAGTGAACGGAGGGCTTCGCCAATGCTGGCTTCTTCGTTCCTGGCAGGAATCAGGATGCTCACTGGAATGGATTGAACGTCAGCAAGAAATTCAGCTTCGCGGGTTGCTTTCGTAAACAGAGTGCTGTTCTTGAGGAACATCAGCACTGGAAGCATGGCTACCAGCAAAACAATGATGGAATAAACAATCATAGAAGGAGTGTAAGAGCTTGCAAACTTGAGTGCGATGAGTTCAGTTTCCAACTTGCAGCCAAGTGGTCGCCTGCTGAAATCACTTGCCAGCAGATGTTTTTGGCTCGGGTTGCTTGTTGGATAAAACGGATTCGGCCTCTCGTCTTAGAACGGGTCAGCGGACCAATTCGCGCACTGTCTCGCGATAGTAGGCGATCGTTCTTTTGATACCCTCTTCAAGTCGAACTTTGGGTTCGTACCCCAGAAGCCGTCGTGCCAAAGTGATATCCGCAAGGCTTTCGCGGACATCACCAACTCGCGCTGGTTGAAAGTCTGGTTCGATGGACCGGCCAAGCATTTGACTCAGCAATGTCAGTAATTGCAATAGTGTTGTTTGCCCACCATCCGCCACATTGATCACGCGTCCGCCGATATTGGGACGTTCTGCCGCAAGCAGATTTCCATGCACGACGTTGGCTACGTAGGTAAAATCTCTCGATTGCAAACCGTCCCCATAAATGATGGGCCGGTGTCCCGTAAGAATTCGACTCACGAACAGCGGAATCACAGCGGAATAAGGGCTCTCTGGGTCTTGCCGAGGTCCGAAAACGTTAAAGTAGCGAATCCCAACGGTTTCTAATCCAAAACTGTGGAAATAAGCTTGGCAGTAATACTCGCCGGTTAGCTTCGCAACCGCGTAGGGGGACAGGGGCAAAGGCAGGTCGGTTTCTCGCTTGGAGGAGGTGGGTTGGTCTCCGTAAGCGCTACTGCTGGCTGCGTAAACAAATCGCTTAACCCCCGCCTTCACGCTTTGGTGCAGCATGTTCAGCGTACCTGTGGCGCATGCGCGGTGAGTGTCCAACGGTCGCTCCAAGGACAGGGGAACGGAGGCCAATGCGGCTTGGTGAAACACTCGCTCTACCCCCGACAAGGCTTCTTTTGCCGCGATCGGGTCGCATATGTCCCCTTCGATCAGGTCAATGCGGTCTAAGACTTCGTCTAAGTTTGCGCGTTTTCCCGTCTCCAAATTGTCCAGCACGCGAACTTTGTGCCCAGCCTCCAATAGGCCACGAACAATATGCGAACCAATAAAGCCTGCCCCACCGGTAACCAAACAACGAACCATTCTAGAATCCTTTTCAATCGACCTTTGCCTACAGACATGTCTTACCACGTCCGGGACTAGGTGTGCCGTGTTTCATCGAAGACGCGTGACCATTGTAGCTACGCTTACCGCAGCGTCGATATTCATCGCTGGACTCTATTTCTCGATAGCCACGCAGCGATTCATCTCGCTATCAAGCGCCATGCTAGGAATTATTTCTCGAGAACGCATTCCAAAGACATGATCCCAAGCAACGGTAGCTGTTCCAGCTTGAAATGATTGATGGCTGCCTTGACGGTCTTCGGGCTTACCTGGTCCATCACCTGAATAACAACTCCATCGCACAATCGTCCCAACCGAATGATGGCTTGGGATTCGGAATCTCCAAGATCAATCAAGATGAGTCCGAATTCTTTGCGAAGCCGCAGCAATTCAAGCAGCTGGGTGTTCCATCGACGCTTTTCCATTTTCGTTTCACCGAAGTCATGCCATAAGTGGTATGGCAGTTTTGACTTTCTAGGAAAGGAGGTTCCTGAAGACGCCGTCTGTTCTACCTGACGATGAACATCCTGAGAATTCTCTTTCCGGATTCGAATGACCACTGCATTGCGACCCGACTTCGCGGCGCATCCCAAAGCGATTTCGTCGGCGATCTCCAGAAGCAATTCCCGATCTCGCTGACCAATACACCCCAATCCCAATACAAAGGGATTGACCTTGGACATCTTCGCCACGAGCCCATCCAGCGGTAAATGGACGATCTGTTGCCGGTTTGCTCGCGTTCCAGGAACTGTAGCTTCAGCTTGGGCGACAGATAAACTGACAATCGTTGGCGCCTGCGGACAAACCTCTTCGACCCGCTCGATGCTCTGTTGAACGACCGTTGGTTCCGTCTCCATGAGCGTATGGAAATGGGCCAGCCTCGGCAGCCATTCCTTAAGTCGATCCTTGTCGTGTTGGGAGACATCATCGATCATGAGCTTCTCAGTTTCGTGAACAGTTTCGCATAAGGATGAAGTGTGGCTTTGGAGGAAGCCTGCGTTGCCTGATGAGTTCCACTGCGGACTGCTTCCAAGTCGTCTTCGATGACCAACAAGTCGCGGTCGTCGCTCAGTGCATCTCGATCCAAGGATGCTACTTCATCGGAATACATTGAGTTTCCGTATTGGGAATCTTCCTGAGATCGTTCGCGAAGCCCCGAGAAAGAAAGCACGTCCGTATGAGCTTGATGGGCCAGCCGCTGTTCGGTTGTTTCGCTTCTGCCGAAGTCCGGCTCCCGTTCACTCGATGGATTTGCAATCGCTTGAAGCGGATCAAAGGTCATCGCATTGATGTTGAGCCCCGACACAAGCTCTCGCATTTCATCTTCAATCTGCCGCTCGAGATTGGCCGCTTGTTCAGGCGAGATGTTCGATACAAAATCGGGATATATTTCTTCCCTAGCTTCGGGCGGAACAAAGTTGGTCCCCTGTTGCGACGACTGCAAAAATAAGTCTGCGTCATCCACCTCGAATCGCACAGGAGTATTCGATGGAGCTTGCTTCGTTCCAAAACTGCTTAAATCGTGGTTGAGATTTCCGTAAGCGGCCCCAGAATAAACGTTGTAACTGGTGGAAGATTGAACCGGGATAGTAAATTCTTCGTCGAAGTCGCCAGCAAACACGTCCAATAAATTCTTCTTCGGTTCGATCGGCCGCCTTGATTCAGGCATCGAAAACGATTGCTCATCCACGATCGGATTGTTGCTTGGATACCGTTCCAAGCTAATAGACGAAGGGAACGGGTTAGGAGGGAACGGGTTAGGGACACTGGCAGTCTCTGGCTCCTCGTCAAGCTGTCCGAATTCGATGCCGGAACCCGCCGCACTGACATGGGCAAGCGTCTTCGTGAGCTCGGGTGTGTTGGCAGGGATGGTCGGATTTAGCAAGCAGGACGAAACAACGTTAGTTGGGCTGCTTTGACTGATAAACCTTTCGGTGACCTCTGATTTTGCGATCGATTCTGGTTCGCTCCATGGATTGGGCAACTGCTGTAGCATGCACCAAGCTCGTCCAACCATGGCTGCAGACACTGGTCGTTCGCGATCGTTGCATGCCAGCAAAAGTGCTTGGTCGGCAAGCTGGTCAACAAGCCGAGGAATACCGTCGGAGCCACGATAGATTGCTTCGAGAGCATCGCGCGTCATGATCGTTGAACTGTCCACACCACTTAGCTCAATCTTATGTTTCACATATTGCCCCGTCTCCGACATGCTCATGGGTGTCAGATAGCAACGAGCGGCCAACCGCTGATTCAGCGACTCCATATGAGGGTGAGACAGGCACTCTTCGAGTCTCATCGTTCCGCAAAGAATCATTCGAACGCGAGGGATTCCATTCCGGACGACGTTGGTCAGCAGTCGCAACTCCTCCAACAATTTCATCGAAAGTGTTTGAGCCTCATCGATGATCAAGACCAAGCCGTCGGTTGGGTTTTCCGTAGAAGGTTGAAGGCGATTCATCAAAGTCAGTCGCAGCTCCCCCTCCGACATCTCGCGATAGGGGCAACGCAGTTCGAAAAGAAGACTCTGAAGCAACGCTCGGCGAGTAATAAGCTGCGAGCTTGCTAGCATTACCACTTCGAAGTTTCGGCGAAAATTTTCGGCAACACGCATGCAGCACATTGTCTTGCCTAACCCCGTGCCCCCGAAAATTGCAACCGGCCCTTCGGCCCGAGAAATCGCTCGCGAGGTCGTCTGGCATGTTTGTTCGACGCTTGTTGACGGAAAGTACCGATCAAGCGTGGAGACAGCTAGGAAAGGACGTTTGACAAATCCGAAAAATGACTCGTACATCCGGTCGTTCCAAATTGTTGAGATGGCGTCTGCGTGAATTGAACTATTTCTATCCGATCGGCGTTTTTTATAGATCAACATGAGCCCAATCCCTACAATCCGCATAGTTTGAGCATACCTGCAGATCGGCGATTAAGCTCTCCAGGGTATTCGGGTTTACTATTTCCCCCAGTTCCTCCGGGTGATGCTCAGCACGCCCCAACATCGTTCGATTCGGTTGCACGTGCTGTGATAGGGAGGGTTGTAAAACAGCTCCATCGCAATTTGGTGCTTGTCCGCAAACTCGAATAAGCAGTTCGGAAAACGCTAGCGATCGACAATCGGATGTTTCAACAAGACGGCTGATCGAGGTTGCCTAACGACGCGCCTTACCTGCGGATCGCATCGTAGATTCCATTCCAAAGTTCTAGACGAGCAAGCAAGCAGTCAACTGCTGCTCGTTCAGCCTTTTCCCAAAGTGCATCGTCGGCACCGCAAAGGGACTGAAGCAGACGGGTAGCCATTGGACCATGCTCGTCGCCATCCAAGCCGATATGGCGATCAAGGTAATACTTAAAGTTATCCAGTTGCCCTCCAGCCAACGTATTCAACTCATCCACGATGCGCTGAAACACGCATGGCAACAAATCTTCCCGTCCAAACGTGAAAGCTGAAGCAACTGCACACAAGTTGCCAGTCTCGATAATCTTGAACGTCTGCGCAACAAAAGGACGTGCAGCTTCGGGGACTGTGGGGGACGCAAGTGCTGTCAGCACTGGAACACCCCGACGAAGGTCGCTTAGAAATCCATCAATCCCAGCGGTGTTCGCACCACATTGCTTCATTGAGCGATGATAAAGCTCGAAATGACTGGCGAATCCACCTCGCCCGTCGTCGTCGCTCTCTTCAGCGAGGACGATTTCGTTGATAAACCGACTCCCCTGCTGATCGCAGGAGGGCAGCCACGGGACTTCGACACAACAGAGTTTCCGCTGCAGCACCTTGAGCAACGACATGAAATCCCACACGGCGAAGACGTGGTGTTCCATGAAAAGTCGCAACGCATCAATGCGATCAATTTCGCTGTAGATGCGGTGTTTGAGCAATGCGTCCTTGAGGGGAGACAGCTGCTGTTCGATCTTGTGAAACTGATTCAAGGCTCTTTTCTCTGCTTCGTAGGATTCCGACGGACTTCGTGAAATACATTTGGGAACCGAAAAACGTCCCCTGTTCTTAACAAACCAAGTTAACGCTGAGCGTTTGCGACCCCCGACTGCGATCGCTCACCTAAAGCGGTCGCATTTCTTGATGCGCTAGGGCAACGAAGGGGGCACCTGAAGTCATACCGAGCCCGCCTATCACGCTGTTTCGGTGTGGCGATATTTTTGTACCGCACGCGTTCGATAGCGCCTCCTGCGATACGGGTTGGCGAGGATCAGGGGAGTGTGCGCGCCTGGGCAGGAATCTTCAAACGCGCAGAGAGATTTCACTCATTGGAAACGGGATTTTGAATAGCACCGATCTCTTGGAGGATTCGGTCGACGGTGGTTTGTCCCCCACGCAACCTTTTTCCCATGGTGGCGATCAATGCTTGCGGGTCGAGATCCTGGTCTTCAATGGAGGATCGCCACCATTGAGACAACTCACCTAAAGCTGATTGGTATTCATCGTTCCTATTCAATCGCCGTAGTGCTTCGAGTTCGTAGAACTTTGCCGCGATCCGATTGGCGCTGCGACTTTGCTGAATCCCCGAATTTCTGTTGGCACCCACCCATTCGGAGAGAGTGCTTACATACGACTGCCAGCGTCGCGAGCACTCAACCGTCAATTCATCGCGTTGGTGGAACTCTAGTTCTAAGCACAGGTTGTCGAGGAAGGTCGTCCAGTACTCACGGTATCTCCAATCCTCGCCGATGTTTGGTAACAGCTTTTCTTCGGCGAAGGAGAAACAACGCTCGACGGAACGTCTCGCCGTATCGATATCGTCGTGAGCGATAGCGATGTTGGAAAGTTTTGATAGTGCTCTGAGATGGTTGGAGTCGACCTCGTATTTTCGGCTGTTGTCGAAGCGAAGGGCATCTAGCTCGCTGATCGTCTCCTCGAGGATGGCCTTGGCGTATTTCGGATCCGATCGCGTGAACAATAGGGATTGCTCGATTTGCTCCGTGATGGCCAAAAAAGCGATGTCTAAATCTCCCGGGAAATCGGTCAGATACTTTTTGGAGTGCTCAAGAGTCTTCTCGATCCATCGAGCCTTCTCCTGCCGCTGGCTATCTTCGTAAAGAAAAACGGACATCCAATATTCACCGACGATTCGATCCTTCAGGCGGCTTGTTTTTCCTGGCTGCAATACGAGCAACCGTTCGATGAGTTCGAGCGATTTCTTTCTTTGGGTGATCGCCGACTGCTGCAACTCAGAAGAATCCTTCGGATCGGGGACCAGGGAGAGCGTGTGATAGCAGATCGAGGCATAATGCCTCAAGATCTGCAGGTTGTTCATCAGGAGAGCATCGTCTTGGTTTATGGACAGTGCTTTTTCGAGAAGTTCGATCTGCCCGTTGAGGTGATCGAGCAGCTCTTTTGGAGAGACTCTCGCACCGGCTAGGATCGTATCGTTGATGCTCCCGTTTGCGACTTGGATGGACTGCAAAAAGAGCTGACCAATTTCCTGTCGCTCATTGGCCAGCTTTCGCTGCGCGTTCCATTCGCGACTTAGCAATCCAGCTAGGATTAGGCTACATGCGAAGATGGTTCCTAGTACCGAGGAGGCGATAGGAGCCGACTGGATTAATTTGGCGAGTTGCTCCCAGTAGCTTGGTGTAGAGATCGATAGCGGCCTGCCTTCGAGGTAGTTTTCCAAATCAGTCGCCAGCGAGCTTGCCGCTTGATACCGATACTCAGGGCTTTTCTGCAAGCACTTTGCGAGGATCGCGCGAATCTCTCGGGGGACGTCGACCTTGTCCATCGGTAGCTTGGGCGGATGCTTGACGATGTTTTCTCGCGTTGCAAAATCATTCCGAGCGAGGAATGGATTGGTGCCATAGACCATTTCATGGAAGACGACGCCGAGCGAAAAAATGTCGGACTGCGTTTGAAGCGGCTCGCCGAGAACCTGTTCCGGAGACATGTACCGGAGTGTGCCGAGCACCTCTCCCTCGACCGTTAAGTTGGTTCGATTCTCGATCGGGGTGAGGTTTTTGGAGAGTCCGAAATCCGTGAGCAGCGGCCAGACCTCGATCCCTTCGAACGACTCCTCCTTTCGAACTCGGCGGAGAAGGATATTTCCTGGTTTGATGTCTCGGTGGATGACAAGGTAGGAGTGTGAACAATGGACTGCCTCCGCAATTTTCATCATCAACCATGCCGCGTGCCTCGGACGGATAGGTGATGCAGTAGTGTCGAAGTAGGATGCGAGGGTTCCTTTCTCTGCGAGTTCCGTCACCAAGAAAGGTACCGAATCGATTGCTCCTTGCTCATAAACCGAGACGATGTTGGGGTGGTGGAGCGTCGCTGTCGTCTGCGATTCCGCCAGGAATCGCTTTTGGGCAATGACGGCATCGCTTTTGGAGGGACGGAGCAACTTGATCGCATACTGGGATTGGGTTCGCGACGGACCGGAGTCGAAGGCATTAGGCTCCGAGGGATGCGAGAACTCGGAGTCGTACAAATCGTGACCGTCGACGGAGAAAACCAATCCGAATGCGCCGATTCCAATTAATTTGGGGTTTGTGAAACACGGTGTACTCGAACGCGTAGGGTCGAAGGATTTCCTCTTGGCGTCGTTAAGCCTTTGGATCAGTTCGAGAGAACGCTCAAAGTCGATTTGGTCCGCCGGGTGCAGATCGTATTCGTCCTGAGTCTGATCTAGCCACTTATCGAGTCGCCGGCGTTCGACTTCGGTCGGGTCCGAGGAACCCGGGAGTAGGGAAGCTTTGTTCATGTTCAGACCGATCAGGCCGTAGAGGAGTCTGGGAAACGCTGCACCAAATCTTTTTCCAAGCTTTTCAGGCACTTGTTGATCACGTGCCGAATCGTATCGGGGTGTCGTCCTAATTTCTGTGCAATTTGTTCGTAAGTCATTTCCTTGCGAAACCGCCAACGGATCATCCGCTGAAGCTCTCTAGGTAATCGCAACAATGCGAACAAGGTATGTTCGGCCAGTTCGCGATCGGCGATCTCTTGGAGAGCTGGATTGATGCGCTGATGTCGCGGGGCCAAGCATTCATAGAGGGATGGGTCGGTTTCGACGAAAACAACAACATCAGTGCCACCCGACCGTTTTTGGCACTTCAGAAGAAGGCGTTTCATGTCCGTGATTTGGTTTATCAGCACCTTCCGCAGGTAGCTGTAAAAGTGCCGACGATCCTCAAAATGGGTCTTGCCTGCGTTCTTGGAAATCGATGTCCAGGTTTGCTGAAGCGCGTCCGAGGGATCCACTTTCGACTTGAGTCTTTTGTCCCAATTACGTCGTGCTAGAACCTTTAAGAGTGGCTGATAGTGCCGAATCAACTCCATCAAGGATTCGTCATCCATCCTCCGGGCCCAGTCGGTGATCGGGGCGGTTTGCGATAAAGCGGTGGCGGAGATTGGGGGCATAATAGCGTGGTTGTGAAGACGTTTCCGGCAGCAAAGAAAGTCCGTCGACCACCGGTTGTTGCTTGCCGGCTCTCTTCATACGGTAGCTGAAAAACGGGTCGATGAAACTATGGCGGGCAGATTTTAAGGCGAAATTCACCGGTCCGGTTGATCTGGGCGGTAGAGGATTGTCCGGAGCCTATACCTCAAAAAGATTCATGTCGCGCCGTCGGGGCTTCGGACGGGCGGTTGCCCCGTAACCATGGGCTCACGCCCATGGCTACCACCTGCCGCCACTATCGTGGCTTCAATCGCAAACAGGACCTCAAGACCTCAAGACCTCAAGACCTCAAGACCTTAAGACCTTAAAGGTCCTTTGAGGTCCGATTGAGGTTTTTGATCATTCTCGAACGATTCGGGCAAGGTCTCTAAGAACGCTCGGCAACATCAAAACGCCCGAATAATGGTCCGCTTCAAGCTCGATATGGTGGCCATTGAGCTTGGCCGCATCCGCGAACAGTTTGGAGTTTCGTGGCGGGACGACATCGTCGTATTTGCCAGAGTACAACCAAACTCGATCGGGATTGATTCGATGGGCAAAGTTCATGGGCTCGACGATCTGCAAGCTGGCTCGGATCGCAGCTTCGTCGAGTCCTCTGGATTCCATTTGTTTTCTGAATCCCTGCGCATCCTTCTTTCCTTCGGTAATAACACTCACCAAATCTCCCCCTGCTAAGAGAATAACGACTCGGTGAAAGCGATCCTCCATTCCGGCAGTCGTCGCTGCTACGAATCCGCCTAGGCTAGTCCCCTGCAGACAGATTCGAGAGGTATCGATGCCCGGCAAAACAGAGATCGCATCGTAAGCACGCCGAACATCGGCAATCGATTGCCGCAGTGACAATGCCGGATCCATTTCTTGCGAGGCGTCCGAACGACGCACTCCATAGTGCGGCAAATGAATCAAAAATGCATGAATACCCTGATTCGCGATCCCGGTTGCGATCATTTTGCCAACGGTCATCGCTCGTCCCGATTCATGGACCACCAACACGGCAGGTCTCTTTCCCGAGCTGTCGCTGTTCCCTTTCGCGTTGTACCAATCCAATGCGACCAAGTCGTTGGAGGCGATATTGCTCTTTACGGGCGAAGGAAAGCGAACATAGTTCCGTCCATCCTTGGATTCCATGTTTACATCAAAAGAACTCGCTTTCCAGAGCAACCTCTCTAATGCGATCTTCGTATTCTCATCTTCGGTTCCGAGAATGCCGGCTAAAGAATCTTTGGAGGTCCATGTTTGGCCCACCAAGTTACCATTGGAAGCGTCGGACGATTTCTTTCGATCTACTTGGGTCACGGTTTTCGAGGATTCCGATTGCAGTTGTCGAATCTGGTTCAAGTATTCCTTCAAATCGATTTTTGCATACGGACGGTCCGCGGCAGGCTTTTGATGGTCCGCATTCGCGACATACAAAATGCCATCTTCGGGAACAAACAAAACATTGTGCAGATTCGAAGTCATCGCCACGGGACGACACATCAACTGTTGCCCCACGGTCGCGTCAATCATGCCATGCGAGTCCCGAATTCGCTGCTTCAACGCATCGAGCCGAGTCCCTGCGGACAAAACGACCGCATCGCGAATACCTTCACCGAGAAGAGGATGAGCCTCCCCCGGTGCAACGAATTGGATTTCTTCTGGAGTTGCGGATACTCCGACAGCGCTTCGATCTTTTCCATCGGCGAATACGTAGTAGTACTCGCATGTACGCGGGCTATCGGCCCAAAGTTTTTTGACTTCATCTAGGGTCGTGCATTCCTCCAGAGCGCGACGCATCAATGTCGCCATGGGAACGCCATCCCATTTCCCTTCTCCTTTACCACCCATTTCGCCAAGTGAAATCTGGGC
>JBIKLJ010000007.1:0-54613 GCA_044359895.1 Pirellula sp. | reverse complement strand
ATTGGGCTGCGAGGTCCGCTTCGGTTACGAGATCTTTGGGAGCTTTCGTCCACGAGGAAGCCGACTCCAGCATTTCGCGAAGGATTTGGCCTGCAAGTTTTGCTGCGTCGACAGCGATGCTCATGGCGTGATTCGTTGAAAAAATCATTTTCGATTGTCTGCGTAAAGGTTCATGGAATTGGTTGTGACTCGCGTCAGGTGCGGTTATGTTACGATTCGAAAAATTGCTTTTGGATGGCCGATTCACCAAATACCTTGTTTAGAGTGTAAGCAGATGACTTGGAACCTTCGAGACGACAGCGCCATTTTGGAAACAAGCTCCACCAGGGTTGTTGCGTGCCTACGGGATTTCAGTCCTTCGATAAGTCTTATCGACACGACTGGCCCCGCAGAAGAAATGAAGATGTTCGTCCAAATTCGTCCTGTGGACTCGTCATTATCTTTGCCGGAAATCGGCCTTTCGCTTGGTGAAGCTTATGTCCGTCAGGGGGACATCATCGCCAGTTACCCCGAGAGTGCCCCATGGACCTTTGGCTATCAGTTAGACATTCGATCCAGTCACGAGATTGGACGACCAGTTGGCAAAGAAAACAGTTTATTGACTTTGGAAGTGTGGCTGAGTGTTCAGACGTCGCTTTTGAATTCCCATCCAGAACTGAACGTGAACCTAGAGGGTGACTCATTTTCACATCGAGAAGATGGATTCTGGCTGGACTCAAAAAGTCGTGTTGCGTTGCTGATCTATCCCTTGGATTTGGCTGATTGCAAAATAGCCAGCCTGGCTGGCTCGAGCCCAAATCGACAGATACAGATGAAGGTGTTTGGGCGGTTTATGGAGAAAGGAGTGATACGCCGAATGCGTTTTCGTATTCTGGTTGCCAACGCACCAAGTTCCCGAGAATTCTGGCAAGATTGCTGGAACGAGTTTTCAGAAAGCCCGCTACCGCTTACAACTTAACGCGTCATGGCGTTTTGGTAATGCAGAACAGTGCATTGCCATCCATCCTTTTGAAGCAACAACACGGACGAACCTACGAGGGCATTTCCTTTGGCTAAGAAAAAATCGACCACGCAAGCCACCCAACTAAAGACACTGTCTTCTAAAGCAATGGCTTCCGCGAAAGCGGAATCCCTATCCAAGAAAAAGGCCGCTACAAAAGTGGCACCGATCAAGGCCTCAAAAAAAGTTCGAGCAGAGACGACTACCCTGACAACGAAAAAGCCGGTTGTTGCCGAAACCAAGAAGACAGCAAGCAAGACATCCCAGGCAACCAAGGTAAAAACGGAAACCGTCAAATCCTGGTACGACTATCCTCAGTTGTATGAGATGGGCTTTTTGAAAGAGACACCCAAGGAGTCCGAATTTCTAGGAGACGTCTTTAAAAAGTACGTCCCTTTCCCGGTGGAAACCGTGCTGGAACTCGGCTGCGGCTCTGGCCGCTTGATCTGCGACATGGCTCCTCGTGGTTACAAGATGACCGGTTTGGATCTGAATTCGACCGCTTTAGAGTACTGCAAGAAGAAGTTAAAAAAGAAGAAAGCAAGCGCAGAACTCGTGGTAGGAGACATGACCAACTTCAGTTTCAGCGAACCATTTGACGCGGCTGTCAATGCAATCAACACGTTCAGGCACCTTGAGTCGGAAGATGCCGCGCTTGCTCACTTAAACTGCGTCGCCAAACATCTTAAACCAGGTGGCGTATTTGTTCTTTCCTTGCATCTTCTGCCCCCGGATGGCGACCTTTGGGGAACAGAACGGTGGACTGCGAAAGAGGGTGATTTGTCGGTCTACTATGCGTTGACAGTTGTCGAAACCAGCATGAAGACCCGTCTAGAAAAGCTTCGTATATCGATGCTAGTGAAAGACAAAAGCAAAGGCGAGTCGTTCCGACTGTCCGACCATATAACACTTCGGATTTATACCGCGAAGCAGCTCAAAAGCTTGCTTGCCAAAGTGCCCCTGTTGAAACTGGTCGGTGTGCATGATTTTTGGTGCGATATCGAATCGACGCAAAAGCTCAATGGAGAAGCCATTGATACGGTTCTTGTCCTGCAGAGAGTTTAGACAAGCAACCTATTAGATTGGAGCCCGAATAATCCGGGTAGGGACCATCCCATTTGGGATGGGATGGTTTATTATAGGACAACTTGCCCGCGAGTTGTCCCTACCTCCCACTCCCGCCGGATCTGCTCTGTGTTTCAATTCACTGCTTCGCCTTGGTGGCCTTTTGTTGTACTTGCCATCAGTGTTTGTTTTATTGTAACGGCCATCAGCTACTGGCGGATGCACGCTTTTGTTGCCTTGCTATTGGCTTCGTTGGTGGCTGGCCTTTTGACGTTCAATCCGGAACCAAAGGCTCGTTTTTTAGATCCAAATGGAGAGTGGACATCTGGCCAATGGAAGGTGGTGGACAAAGAGGGAACAGGAAAGCCCGTGTCGCATGCGGTGGCTGTGATCGAGCTTATTGCCAAGGGGCTTGGGGATACGGCTCGCGATATTGCGATATCGATCGCTCTTGCGTCCATCATCGGGACGTGCTTGATGGAAAGTGGTGCTGCCGACAAGGTCGTTCGGCGGTTTCTCAAAATTTTCGGGGAAAGGAATGCTGGCTGGGCTTTGTTGTGGTCCACGTACATTCTAAGCATCCCGATCTTCTTTGATACCATGTTTATGCTGATGGTGCCGTTAGCCAAAGCGCTTCGAATTCGAACGGGGAAAGATTATTTGCTGTACGTGTTATGCGTTTGCTGTGGCGGCGTTATCACTCATTCGTTAACCATACCGCACCCCGGCCCATTGGCGATGGTGGACAGTTTGAAAATCGACATTGGCGTCTCGCTAGCGGCTGGGCTACTGGGTGGTCTCGTCCCTGCGGTCATCGGTTTCTTCGTTTGCGTCTTTCTGAACTCGCGCATCGTCGTTCCGCTACGTGGCAGTCTGGATCAAGAGCAGGCAACGGATAAGCCCGAGTCGGAACTGCCGTCCCTTTTGTGGTCCATATTGCCGGTGGTTCTTCCGATTGTTTTGATCGGCTTTTCGTCCCTATTTCGAGTGATCGCGGATGGAAACAAGGGCCAGTCTGTTGCCTGGTGTGTGGCAGCCTATCAAGTTCTCGGTGGCGATGCTTACTTTACGTCGGTTCGCGCCACCTTTGATTTTTTCGGGCACAAGAACATCGCTCTTTTGATCGGTGCTGCTATTGCCTTATGGGTTATGGCTCGTGAGCGTGGGTTTGGAAAAGAAAAGCTGGAACAACTCATTGGCCCGCCGTTGGAGACAGCCGGCATGATCATTCTTATCACCAGTGCTGGCGGTGCCTTTGGTGGTATGCTGCGAGTTGCCGGTGTGGGCGATGCCGTCCAGCTTGCAGCCAAGGGGCAACCGATCAGCCTAATCTTGCTGGCTTACGTGGTGGCTGCGGTCATTCGTATCGCTCAAGGGAGCGCAACGGTAGGCATGTTAACTACCGCTGCGATGATGGCACCCATGCTTTCGGACGGCTCGTTAGGTTTTCACCCGCTGTATATCTATTTAGCGATTGGTTGGGGAGCAATGGGCTTTTCATGGATGAATGACAGCGGTTTCTGGGTGGTCAACCGACTGAGCGGGATGACTCAGCGTGAAACGCTTCAGTCATGGTCTATTCTGACAACCAGCCTTTCGCTTGTTGGATTGGCGACGACCTATGTCGCATCTCTCTTGCTACCATTGGTCTAAAACCAAGAACCCTTTCCGACGAAACATCTAATGCGCAAAACAGTTCTTTTCGCCTTTGCGAGTGTGCTTCTACTTGCTTCATCCCTGGTCGCTGACGGACCGGCCGACAACCAAATGGAGACGGTAAGGTCGGTGCCACCACCTGGGATTGCGATTGGTGAGGAACAGCGAGGCAAGCTTGTTGCGGAACTTCAGTCCTTGAAGGCGAAGGTAGCCCAGATCCAGGCAATTGCTTCCGCCAAAGGGAAGCAACAAGAGATGGCTGGGCATTACTTGCCGGACGTAGAAATCTTCCCGCGTGCAGTCGAGATCGCTTTGAACGAAGATGGTTTCTTTGAACCCAAGGATTTTGATCGAGCATTGGATGTGCTCGTGGAAGGGCATCGTCGTGCAGACGCTTTGGCTTCCAGTGCCCCGTATTGGATTCATCTTCCGTTGGAAGGCTCGCCAACCGTTCGAGGCTACCGGTCCCGATTGGATGGATCGGTACAGCCTTATGGCGTTGTTTCGACCGCGCAATTGCCTAAGATGACGGGAGCTAAAATGCGAACCGATGTATGGTGTCGTGGCCGAAGTGAAAAAGGGCTGGAGCTTCAGTTCATCTCGGCGCGATTAACAAACTCAGATCCGCAACCGGCTCCTGGTGTTGTCATGATTCATCCGTTCGGGCGTTATTGCAATGCCAACAAGCTTGCGGGCGAAGTGGACACGTTGGAAGCCCTTGAACACGCCATTCATGAATACCAGCTGGATCGGAAAAGAATTGCAATTCGGGGATTCTCCATGGGCGGAGCCGCAGCATGGCATTTGGCGGTGCATTACCCAAGTAAATGGTTCGCAGCCAATCCTGGTGCCGGTTTTTCTGAAACCCCCAAGTTTCTCAAAGTCTTTCAATCCGAAGATTTGCAACCTACATGGTATGAACAAAAGCTGTGGCAAATGTACGATTGCCCTGATTGGGTCACCAATCTTCGAGGATTACCCACGGTGGCTTACAGCGGTGAATTGGATAAACAAAAGCAGGCAGCCGATGTGATGGCGGAAGCATCCTGGAATTTACCTCAGCAGGAACGCTTCGAGTTGACGCACATTGTTGCCCCCAAAACAGCTCACAGCATTGCGCCGGCATCGCGACAAGAGATTGAAGCGAAGCTCGAAGCCATCGATCAACATGGTCGGACTCGCATACCCAGCCAAGTTGACTTCACGACCATGACGCTCAAGTACAATCAATCCGATTGGATCACTATCGAAGCAATAAAAGAGCATTGGGTTCAGGCAAAAATCCAGGCTCATATCATTATGCCGCAACCAACGGACTTAGCTTCCAAGCGGTATATCTCGATCCGATCGGAGAACGTAACGGCATTCTCGCTGGACTTTCCGATTGATTTCCATCCAGACGCTCAATCGATGCTGGTTCTTCTCACCGACGCTGGGCCATTAAACAGCGTACAAAAGGTATCGATCTCACGCGCATCGGACCTCACTTGGCATGCTCGATTGCACTTGGACGGCACAAGCTGGTCGGTCAGTTCTCCTTTGCCAGAGCCGGCGCAGCCGCTTGTTAAAAAGCATAACTTGCAAGGGCCCATCGACGATGCTTTCATGGATTCTTTCCTTTTTGTAAGGCCTTCGAAGGCTGGCCAGTATGCCGAAGTCGACAAATGGGTTAACGGCGAAATGGATCGAGCGGTTCGCGAATGGCATCGTCAGATGCGAGGTGACGCTCGCGTCAAAACCAGTGAAGATTTGCAGCCCTCCGATATCGAGAATCATCATTTGATTTTATGGG
Source organism: Pirellula sp. (assembly GCA_044359895.1). Taxonomy (GTDB): domain Bacteria; phylum Planctomycetota; class Planctomycetia; order Pirellulales; family Pirellulaceae; genus JBKCUI01. Next base: position 49,100 of record JBIKLJ010000007.1, on the reverse strand, counting down.
GAGATGCGGATAGCAATCCTACGATCGCAAAGATTGCGGAGCAGTTGCCGATTCGTTGGAGCGACACCCAATTGGTTGTCGGCACTAAAACCTATCCTCGGCAAACGCATGCTCCCATCCTCATTTTCCCCAACCCGTTGAATCCGAAACGCTATGTCGTGCTCAATAGCGGCTGTACCTACCGCGAATACGATTATTTGAACAACGCCAGGCAAGTTCCGAAGCTGCCTGATTGGGCGATCGTGGACCTGAGCACCCCTCCAAACTCCCGTTGGCCAGGCAAGATCGAAGCAGCTGGATTTTTTGGCGAGCGTTGGGAACTGAAACCGTTCTGAGCTTGTTGGAACGATGGAAGTTTCTTGCTTTTGGGGGTGGAATAGGTCAAAATATCTAGGGTAATGATTCGAAGTAATTCGACGTAAGGAGCTACTTTTCAATGAGCATTGCATCTATCACGGAATCCATTGAATATCCAGAATCGGACGGCGAACCTATGGGCGAAACGGATTTGCATCGTGATTGGATGGTACGAATTCTTGAGATTCTCAGGTGGCGATATCGCGGTCAACGCGTCTACATCGCGAGCGACTTGCTTGTTTACTACGAGGAGGGTTCGAATTCCAAATTCGTCGTTCCAGATGATTTTATCTGCCTCGATTGCGATCCAGGGCGCAGACGGACTTTCAAGACGTGGGTGGAAAAACGCGTTCCGGATGTGGTTTTTGAGGTGACTTCGAATAGCTCAAGTCGAGTGGATACGGTTAAAAAACCGGTGATCTATGAACAGATTGGGGTCAAAGAGTACTTCATCTATGACCCAACTTGTGACTATTTGGAACCAGCGTTGCAAGGGTATCGGATGATCGATGGTTATTTGAAACAGATCAAACCAATCAACGGAATGCTGGAATGCGAGACGCTGCAGTTAGGGCTGCGATTGATCGATCAGGACCTGGAGTTCCTTGATCTAGGCACAGGCGAAATTGCTTTGGATGCTGCCCAGGCAGAACGCGAAGCCAGGGAAGCAGAACGCGAAGCCAAGGAGGCAGAGCGCGAAGCGAAGGAGGCAGAGCGCGCAGCGAAAGAAGTAGAGCGCGCAGCCAAAGAAGCAGAACGCGCAGCCAAAGAAAGAGCCTTGGCCAAGAATCAAGAACTGCAGCAGGAGATCGAACGACTCAAAAAAATGCTTGGTGAGTCGTAATGTCCAAATCATTCTTAACCGCCGTGGGCTCAGCGGTATTACGCTCGATGCCGATCTTGGCCCTTCTCATTCTCAAGCAAGAAATGGCCAAGGGGGACGAACTTGCCGAGAAGATGGAGAAGTGGAAGAAGACCTACGTTGAAAAAATTCTTCCTATCATGGAAGCTCGATGTGTTGGATGCCATCGAGGGGACAAAATCGAAGGGGAATTTGATCTGGCGAAGTATGCTGACCCTCAAGCCGCAATGGAGGCGGGTGATGCTTGGGAACGCGTTGCGAAACGAATACGATTAAATGAAATGCCCCCTCAGGGAAGTCCAGGTCTAAATGATGAGCAGAAAGGGAACTTTCATCGCTGGGTAGATTCACGGCCCAACCGAGATCTCTGCAATCAATTGGCCTCCGAAGAGACTCAGAGCTGGTACCAAGGGACTGTCATGAGCCGGCGGTTGACTCAGACGGAGTATCGAAATGCCATCTTGGACTTAACAGGGCAACGCCTAGATCCTAACGAGGAGCCTCCTTCGGATGGTGCTGGTGGTGAAGGATTTGACACCGTGGGTGACGCCTTGTTTACCTCGACGATTCATCTGGAGTCCTACCTGACCTCCGCAGATCGAGTGGTAGAGGCCGCTTGTTCAACGTTGCCCAATCCCCTGATTTCAGTGGATGTCATAGCGGATATCGCGTCAGCAAGATCGATTGTCTCTCAGTTTGCTCGCCGTGCCTGGCGTCGCCCAGTCACGCAGGAAGAGCTCGACAGGTTAATGTCCCTTTGCGAAAAATCGATGGACCAAGGGGTGGATCTGAGTCTTGCGATTCGGCAGTCTCTCAAGGGTGTTTTGGTTTCACCTCATTTTCTTTTTGTCGTCGAAGTGGAACCCGAAGCATCGGGGGTTCAGCGACTTTCCCCACACCAACTGGCAACTCGATTGGCTCTACTGATCTGGTCATCGGTGCCCGACGATGAACTTTTGCAACTTGCGGACTCGAGCAGCATTTACGACGAAGTTGTATTACGAGCCCAAGTGCGCCGCATGCTTGCTGACCCAAGGAGTCGAGCGATTGGCGAAAATTTTGGTTTGCAATGGCTTGGCCTTCGTGGATTTGCACAAGTGAAACCTGACGAGTCGATTTTTCCAGAGTACCAGCCCGAACTTGCAGCCGACCTTCGCGAGGAAGCGGTTCTTTATGTTTCGGAAATTTTCCGCAAGGATCGACCGCTGACGGAATTGATCTCTTCCAACAGTATCTATATCAACGGACGCTTGGCTTCGTTTTACTCCATGGATTTACCGCACGATGCACCTTGGCAATCAGTTGCCGTCTCCGATGGCAGGCGGGGGGGCGTCATCACCATGGCAAGTGTATTGACATCATCTTCCTACCCAAGGCGAACAAGCCCTGTCCTAAGAGGCCGCTGGATTCTCGACGAATTGTTAGGTTCGCCTGTGCCTCCTCCCCCTCCGAATGTACCTGCTTTAGAAGAATCTTCGCACAACGATGCAAACCAAACGATGCGTCAACGTTTGGAGATTCATCGCCAAAAGGCAGAGTGCGCTTCGTGCCATGATCGCATGGACCCATTGGGTTTCGGACTTGAGAATTATGACGGCATTGGGCGATGGCGCGATTCCGAAAATGGTCTGGCAATCGATTCGGCGGGGAAGCTTCCGTCGGGGGATCAGTTTTCGGGCCCGACAGAACTAAAATCCGTCCTTATGAAACGCAGTTCAGAATTCCAGCAGCATTTCATCCGAAAGCTTCTTGGATTCGCTTTGGGACGCTCGCTCAATAAGTTTGACGCTTGCATTGTTGAGACATGCATGAAAAAACTGAACGAGAACGAGATGCGAAGTCAGATCTTGTTGGAAGAAATTGCGTTATCCTATCCATTCCAACACCGCTACCGTCAGCCAATCGGCTCGAAGAACGAAACCTCGGAGTGATTCCATGATTAATCCAATGAACATGCCTCAACGCCCATCTCGACGACAAGTATTGCGAGGTTGCGGCGTTGCGTTGGCCTTGCCGTGGATGCCTTCGGCGATTTCCACAAGCCTGCGTGCCGATGACCAAGTCGCAAAATCAAACGATGGCAGCAGCGCTGGTAAACCACCGGTGCGTTCCGCATTTATCTATTTCCCAAACGGTGTCTGGGGAAAGTCATGGACCCCCGACAGTTCAGGAACCGACTACACCCTAAGCCCTTCGCTCCAACCGCTTGCGGATGTGAAAAGCGACGTGCTCGTTTTGACCGGGCTGGATAAAAAAAATAGCCATGGGGGAGACGGCCACTATGCGAAAACAGCGAACTTCTTGACGGGCATGCCAGTGACCAAAACCACCGGTAAAAACATCAGTAGCGGTGGCATTTCGGTCGACCAGCTCATGGCCCAACATACGAGCCAATATACGCCGCTGCCCTCTCTCGAATTGGGGACAGAACCGGTGATTAGCGGAATCGACAGCAACGTGGGATATACCCGGTTATATGGCTCGCACATATCTTGGCAATCGCCAACACGACCGGTCGCCAAAGAGATCAACCCACAACTGGTTTACGAACGCTTGTTCGGTGGGCGTTTATCAGGGAAGTCACAGAAAAGCAAAGGCTACCAGAACTTGCTTGACTTTGTTCTTGACGACGCACATCGGCTGCGAGGTCGGCTGGGACGCGATGATCAGTTCAAGATGGATGAGTATCTTGATTCGGTGCGCGCCGTCGAAAAAAGAATCGAATTTGCATCGCAACCAAAACCTCGCGATTGGCAACCGAATGCCCAAGCCGCAGAAATCCAACCACAACGACTGGGTATGCCGGCTGATTTCCGTGAACACATCACCATCATGTTGGACTTGATGGTCTTGGCGTTTCAAACCGATTCGACTCGCGTTGCATCCATGATGTTTGCCAACGATGTTTCAGGAAGAAATTTTTCGTTCCTCGAGGGGGTGACCGCCAGCCATCATGAACTTTCCCATCATGAGGGCAAGGACACCAAAATTGAACAGTATCAGAAAATCAACCGATGGCACGTCGAGCAGTTTGCAAATATGCTCAAGAAGCTAAAGTCCATTCCGGAAGGGGATGGAAGTCTACTGGACAATTGCATGATTTTGTTTGGTTCGAGTATTTCCGATGGAAATGGCCACGATCCGGACAATCTGCCAATTCTTTTAGGGGGGCGGGGAGGCAAGTCCATTGAGTCGGGCAAGCATATCGCATCCGAAGGGAACGTACCTCTGTGCAATCTTTATGTCTCCATGCTAGACCGCATGGGAATTGCGGTGGAACAGTTTGGAGATAGCGAACGCCGTCTGTTTTAGTCAGGTTAAGCATGAGACGCTTCCTTCTAATCGGATACCATTTTTTATGATTTTCATTCGAAGTAACTACTTGAGCTGGCTCGGTTGGTCGCTGACGCTAGCTCTTTTTGCTGCCACTTGCGGGGCGCAATCTGCGGCTCCGCCGCAGCCCGAGATTGATCGGGCAATCAGTAAAGGTGCGGCTTTCTTGGCAACGCAGCAACAAAAGAATGGGTCGATCGTTGATCGCGGGCATGAGAATGCTATGACGGCACTGGCGATTATGGCTCTCGCCTCGGTGGGGCACCAACCTACGGACCCTTCGCCCGAAGGGGCGATGATGTCGAAGGGTCTCAAATACATCCTGGGCCCTGATCGTCAGGACAAAACCGGGTACTTTGGTGCATCCGATGGTCATGGAATTGTATCGCTCATGCTAACGGAGATGCTTGGCATGGGAGGGGACGAGGACCTCAACCGCAAGATTCATGACTCTTGCCAAAAAGCCATCGACTTAATCGTTCGAAGTCAGCGAGTCCGAAAGCCGCCTCACGCCAAAGGGGGCTGGCGTTACACCCCCGATGCCGCCGATAGTGATTTGTCGGTCAGCGTTTGGCAGTTGATGGCTCTTCGGAGCGCTAAGAACGACGGGCTGGAAGTTCCCAGCTCCACCATCGATGATGCGGTCACATACTTGGTACGATCCTTTACGTCGCCAGTGGATGCGACGGGTGTCCCAAGTAAGCAAGTCAGTGGCTTTTCCTACGAAGCGAACAACGACAACCCGACTTTTACCATGACGGCCGCTGGACTGTTGGCCATGCAAGTATGTGGCCAATACGATTCATCACTCGTGGAAGGAGCTACCTCTTGGCTCAATCAGCATCCGCCGAAGTGGGAGGAACGATTCGTTTTATATGGCATCTACTATTATGCTCAGGGGATGCATCAACGACGGGGCGAAGTTGCCGAAAACGCGTCGACCGAAGTTGCGAAACTGTTGCTTGATAAGCAGCAAGCGGATGGCTCCTGGAACTCGTCCGGCAACGAAGAGCAGAATGCTGGAAAAGTGTATTGCACCGCCATGGCGATGCTTAGCCTGTCGGTCAAACATCACTATCTGCCGATTTATCAACGCTAGAATCGTTGCCTATGCCCCTTCGAGAAATTGATGACGCGATCCTTGTGGGACTTAGTAGGTCGGCGATTGAATCGCGACGTGGTTCGCGTGAAGTGCTCGACACCTCGAAGCCCTTCGCTTTGGTTCGCGAACAAGAACCAGCGGGGAAGTTTTCGGTGGCCGATGTAGCGACGGTGTTTCTCACAGGAGCTGAATGCCCCTACCGCTGCTCGATGTGTGATCTATGGCGATACACATTGGACCGAGCGACTGTGCCCGGCGAGATCACCCGTCAATTGAGCTGGGTTTTGGACCAACTGGGTTCGGAAACGGAACGCCCCCCAGAATGGATCAAGCTGTATAACGCAAGCAATTTTTTCGATTCGCGTGCGGTTCCCGAAGACGAACATTCTACGATCGCCAAGCAATGCGAAACCTTTCAGCGTGTGATCGTCGAGAACCATCCCAAGCTCGTTCGCCCAGCTGTGAAGCAGTTTGTGAGCCTGCTACGAGGAAAGCTTGAAATTGCGATAGGGCTGGAGACCGTGCATCCAGGTAGCATGCTTCTCTTGAACAAGGGCTTTGATTTGGATGACTTTGCCCGTGCGTCGGAGCAGCTCGATGCGTTGCAAATCGACCGGCGTGCGTTTGTCATGTTGCAGCCCCCTGGAACGGAACCTTCCGAATCGATGGATTGGGCCATGAAAACTCTTGCCTTTGCCAATGCGCATGGTGTGCGGCACTGCAGCATTATTCCAACTCGTATGGGAAACGGGACCATGGAATGGCTCCAAGAACAATCCCTGTTTATCCCCCCAACATTCCGTCAGCTTGAGCAAGCGCTGGAACTTGCCTTAAATCATTTCTCAGAAATGGTCGTCACCGTCGACACATGGAATCTAGAGCTGCTGGCAGGGACGTGCCATCGATGCATTTTGGGCAGAAAAGAAAGACTCGAACTCATGAACATGCAGCAATGCTGTTTGCCAGAAGTGAAACGATCGTGTGACTGTGCATCAGATTGAGAATCGCATGCCCCAAAAAACAGAGTGCTTTGCGACGATTGTGGGCTCAGGTTTTTCGGGTTCGCTTTTGGCATGGATACTTCAAAAGAATGGCCTTGACTGTGTCCTTGTGGACCAGGCGAAGCATCCTCGATTTGCCATTGGAGAATCATCAACTCCAACGGCAGACTTTTTGGTGCGACACTTAGCAGATCGCTGGGGGCTTCGAGAGCTAGAGCCGTTAGCGAAATACGGTACCTGGAGGCAAACCTACCCCTCGTTGGTTTGTGGGAAAAAGCGTGGCTTCACCTATTACCACCATCGCCAGGGGTGTCCTTTCCAGGACGATGCATTGCATGCGAATTCTATGATGGTTGCGGCATCTCGCGATGACTTTCAAAGCGATACGCATTGGATGCGCAGCGATGTGGACCAATGGCTTTTTCAGCAAGCAGTCAAGGCCGGCACCGTAGGACTGGAGCAAACCACCATTCAATCCTCACATTTCGAATCGGTGGGCCATCGCTGGCAGATCCATTTGTTAGGGCCGGATAATCAGCCTCTGGAAGTGCATTCCCAATGGTTGATCGATGCGACCGGTGGTTCGCAGGGAATACGCCCCTGGACTGGGGTCCAATTGGATTCGGATTGGATGCGAACTCGAACGTCCGCTCTGTTTGGTCATTTTCGCGATGTCGCTCCTTTTGGATGCACAACACCATCGCACCAGACGGACTTGCAAGCTTTATTTGATGGTGATGATTCCGCACAGCATCATCTCGTGCAGGATGGATGGCTTTGGGCGCTTCGGTTCGGGAATGGCGTGACCAGCCTCGGAATTGTGCAACCAGAGGGCGTTTGTCAACGTGAGCTTAGCCAAGTCGACCGAGAACGCACGTGGTATGAGTGGTTGGAACGTTATCCAAGTATTCATCAGATGGTCGCGAAGTCGACCAGAGTTGGACCAGAAAGTGGATTAGGTTGGATGGCTCGTCTGAGCCGATGCAACGACCGCGCATCGGGGCCGGGCTGGGTAAGCTTGCCGACAGCTTATGGATTTGTAGATCCGTTACACAGCAGTGGGATTGCGCATGCCTTAAGCGGAGTTGCAAGACTGTCGGAAACGTTCTTGGGGTGCGAAGGGACCGTTGAACAGCAGATTCGCAAGTATGCCTTGGAGGTGAAGAACGAACTTCGGTGGATCGATACGTTTGTAGGGCTTTGTTATCGAGCCCTTCCAGATTTTGAAATGTTCTTAGGCATGTGCTCCTACTATTTTGTGTCAGCCATTGGATTTGAACGAGATGTAGCCAAAGACCCAATGCATTGGCCTCGAGGGTACATGCTCAGCGATGATCGTGCCTTGAGAGAGGAAGGGGAAACAACGTGGCAAGCAGCCAGTTCGAGAAAAATAATAACGCTTGATCAGATACGCCGGTCGATAGCTCCTTGGAACGATGTTGGTTTACTTTCAGCTGATGGTGGTAATCGACTGGCGCACACAGCAGCAAAAAAAGAATTGTCATAAATCCCAGTGCTGCGTTTTAATTCGATCAAGTCGAAGGATCTGCCAACACGGTCGAACCACTATCTAGCAATTGCTTCTCGCTGAGCCTTCATCAGGGCGACGTGCGGTGATTGCGATTCGCTGACCGCAATTCCCAACCAGCCGTCCCGCAGTTCCAGTTGTGAGACAGCCAGACCTGTGGCACGAGGATCGCTCAGAAGTTCTTCCGAAACCATCGGTATTATGGAGCGGCTCGAGAAGACACGCGAAAAAATGGCGCGCAAGGGTACTTTGTCTCGAATCGCAAGACGCTGCCCGTCCACACTAATGACACCATCCCGAGTCAGTTCCGCCTTCAGGCCATCCACAGTCGGCAAATAGGATGTACGGATGGTAAAGTTCTTAAGATGAATGCGCCCAGGTTGTTCCAGCGATGCGACGCGAAGAGTCAACCACATACGATTATCTTCAAACTCCACCGTAATCGGACGAGCTTCATTGAAGCGGATGGTTACGTCTTGCGCAGCTTCCTCGTCGATCGATTGCCGTGGCTGCTGCAACAAGTCAGCGATCTTATCGGATAGATCTTGCATGGTCCATGGTCGATCCCCAGCCACCACCTGTCCAGCCATGTTGTTGAACGTCGACTGATGAATTTGCAGAGACAATTGACTATCCGAGGGAGCGACGGGCCGAGGTGTGTAGGCTGATAATTGGTCGTTGCTAGCAACGCGATATCGCACCACTAGGCGTGTATCCGTGGTTTGCATATCGACCACCATTGGATGTAGATCGAGTGACTGCAATGGGCCAATGAGTCGCTTTTCGAATTGATTTTTAGCGGAGCTTATCTTGCTTTGAAGCTGTGTGTCGAATTCCGAATCCGTTTGTTTGGCAATCGTCTTTTGCATGATTCGTTTCGCGACCGGCCGAGCCTTTACGAATTCATCATGAACAAACTGCCGAACCATATCACCCAATATAGGTAGTTTATCCCAATCGGTCGAAAAGCGTTTTAACGAATCATTCGATTCTACGGTGGCAGGCTTTCCATTGATTTCGAGCCCGGTGGTTGAAATTCGGATCGAACGAACCGCGTTCACGTTTGCGATCGACGCATTGTAGAACGCAGCTCCGTGGCGACTGGATTTCGTGTTACTAGTGATATCGCCATTCAGGTTAAGAGCAATGTTCCAGGCAGCATCATCGGCCACAAAGTCGGCTTTCAAGCGAGTTGACACTTGACTTGTACCCCGAGTATCCGCCCCCAGGATATTCTGCTGAACAGGTTTCTCGGTAAGTGGAGGAACCGGCATCATTCGGTTGATAAAATCTTCAGAAACGGCAAGCCTTAAGTTGGCGTTTCGGTAATGCATACCGATTGCTTGTGAAATCGCAGCTTGTTCAGGGTGCTCCGAAAAACGGAGCGATTGCATAGCATCTGCCAACGACGAACTGCAACGATGAACAGGATCCGATTCAAGTGTTTCAATATCTTCAAGTATTTTTTGATAGTTTACGGGTCCGATCGAAAGCGGATGCAATTGATCTGCTAACTTGTGCACTTCGGTAGAGATCAAGATCCGGCGTTGTGGCTCGGCAACTCGCGTATCGGTCACTCTTCCCAAGAACAGTCGAACTAAGTCCACCTGCGCTTGCTGACTTTTGATTTCGCCAGCGGCGAGCCCCTTCAACGCATTGAGCAACAAGTAGCTTTCCCAGCTCTTAAAATCCCCGGTAGCCTGAAGTGACTTTTCGGCGTTTTTAATGCATTCAACCAATTTTGCAGAATCAAATTCATGCTTGCGAACAGATACAAACGGTGCTCGATCGCGACTGACGCAACGGGCAACGGAAGACCAGACCGACACCTTGCGTTCGATGGAATAAGCCAATCTCGCAACTTCACGCGAGAGAGTTGCGTCTTGGTTTGCGATATGGGTTCCGAGAGCAACGCCTTGGTCAGCCAACCCACGAAGTTCATCTAATACCACAGTAGACGGATCATCGTTCAAGTTCAATGACTGCAGATGTTCGTATTGCTCGGTGACTTTATCAAGCCATGACTGGACGTCCTGATTTCTTCCGGAGGTGATTCGAAGCAAATCGATCTCGCGGAGAAGCGAAGCGGACGCGGGCCAAGCGTTCCCCCTCCGAACCGTTGACGTTTCATGGCGAAGGCTCAAAGAAGGAATGGACCCCTCTGAAATTTCCCGGAAGGTCGCAAGTGGGCTGCTCGTATCATTGGGCACAGATTCCACAGTTCGATTCACCGAAACACTGGTCGCAATGGTTGGATTCGATTGTGCCGCGCGCTCTGCCAGAGCCGTCGGGCTTCGCTGTTGCTGGATCGCTTCTAAGAAGGGATCCAAGTTGTTAGAGATCGCGACAGGCGCCGACAACCTTGCACCCGAGGGTGGGTCTAGCATCGCGATTGATGGTGCACTTGCACTACGGTAGTTCAGCCATGCCGTGTTCTCGGACGTTTCTCGCAACGGCTCAATATCAAGCGGAATCAACTCGGTTGCTATCTTGGGGATCCACTTTGGCGTCGTCGAAACGCTAATCGTGGAAGTCCTTGGGTCGTGATAGTATCCTGGGCGTTTTACTTTCGAAAACTGTTCGCTGGCGGATAAGATAATAAGCAAGCAGATTGCGAATGCTGCTGCATATACCCAACCACGGAGCCCACGTGCCGACTCGTTTGCCATCCTTAGCACCCTATTCAGAACGCACGAAGGCGTCGAAAATGATTTTGAAAAGTCTGCGATGAGGTCCAGAAACCCGCCAGCTACCCTCATGCTCCTTATTCTTCGGTCGTTGACGTACCCGTCATCGACCTCTCTCGGCATCAATTCACGAGATCGCTAGGGTGGAATTGCTGAGTCGTTCGTTCTAGGTAATTTGTAGCGTGCGGACCCCTCTTTTTGGTCCCGTGGCATGGCGGTATGACAGAGAGTATGATTGTCGGTATTCTTTGCCTATTCCTCCTCTTTGCCGCACGTTACCTCTATTGCTGGAACGATACAATGCTTCGTCTTGGTTTTCATCTTTGCGTATCTTTACTCTTTTTGGGATTGGTTGATCCGTTGTCTACGCGACTGTCGGGGGCGGAAAAACGTCCTATGCAATTGGAGGACCTTTACAAGTTCCAGCGAATCGCTGATCCACAATTAAGCCCCGACGGAAAATTCGCCGTCTATCAGGTCACGGAGATTCTAGACCCTGCCAAGAATCAGAAGCAGACTCAGCTTTGGCTGGTTGATTTGAGCAAGCAATCCAGCCGGCAATTGACGCGTTCCGGCAAGTCGGACACCCACCCCCGATGGTCGCCAGACGGGACAAAGATCTTGTTCGAGTCCAATCGGTCAGGGACATCGCAACTTTATATCTTGGACCTTTCCAGCGGTGGCGAGCCTACCAAGCTGACCAATATTGCGACTGGTGCTAGTGGTGGCATTTGGTCGCCTGATGGAACCAAAGTTGCATTTTATTCGGCAGTGAATCCAAAACATAGCCAACTGCCATTTGCAGAATCGAATGCCAAAAACCAAGAAGACGAAGAACGAATTGCCAATAACCCTGTCAAAGCGAAGACGTTCACGAAACTCTTTTACCGGCACTGGGATTCCTATGTAGAGGACAAGCGGAACCACTTGTTCGTCATCCATTCCGATGGAACCAACTGTCGGGATGTTACTCCTGGCGATCGCGATGCTTATCCCACGAGCACAACCTTCAGCGTCGGAGACGACTTCAGTTTCTCGCCAGATGGACAATATCTATTGTTGACTGCTGTCCCAACGACAGGTGAATCGTGGTCGACCAATCACGATATATGCCGAGTCAGTATCTCCAGCCAAAAAACGGATTGGCCATCGCTCACCGCCAGCAACCCAGCGGCGGATAGCTATCCCAAATTCAGCCCAGACGGAAAGCAAGTCGCTTATCGAACTCAAAGCAAACCCGGATACGAAGCGGACAAGTGGAACTTGGTCGTTCGAACTTGCAAGCCGGATGGAACATTTACAAGTGAACCCAAATGGTTAACAGCTGACCTGGATCGATCGGTCAGTGATTTCAACTGGGTATCGAACGACATTTTGCTCTTTTCGACGGAAGAACAGGGTTCCAGCGCCATGTATCGCGTATCCATGGATGGCAAGCCGAAGCCGATGGCATTTGGATTTCCAGAGAAACGAACCGGGCAAATTACGGGGGTCTCGTGGGTAGGAGGGAAGTTGTTGCTTGCACGCGCCAACATGAACGAACCGACGGAATTGTACTTGAGCTCGCTTGATCAGCCCTTGACCGTTCAGCCTTTGACTCAACACAACACGAGCCTTCTTGCGTTGTTGGATCGGCAAGCTCCAGAAAGTGTCCAAGTCCCTGTCGAGGGTGGAGTCAATATGCAAATGTGGCTTCTCAAGCCACCTGGGTTTGACCCTAAAAAGAAGTGGCCTGTCGTTTACCTGATTCACGGTGGACCTCAGGGAGCCTGGGAAGATGGTTGGAGCTTCCGTTGGAATGCACAGATATGGGCAGCCCAGGGCTATGTCATCGCATTGCCGAACCCACGTGGATCCACTGGATTCGGGCAATCCTTCTGCGACGAAATCAGCGGCGACTGGGGCGGGAAATGCTATCGAGATCTCGTTGCAGGCCTACGAAAGGTACAAGAGCTTGACTATGTCGACAAAGACCGGATCGCTTCCGCAGGAGCAAGCTTTGGGGGCTACATGCAAGACTGGTTTGCAGTGAATGAAATCGCCAAGGAATTCAAATGCTTGATCTCGCATTGCAGCGTTTACAATTTTGAAAGCATGTGGGGCACTACCGATGAACTATGGTTTGATGAATACGAGCATGGTGGATTGCCTTGGGAGATTCCTGGAAAGTACCGTGAATTTAGTCCCCACACCCTGGCTGGAAATCTTGGCAAGTACAAAGTCCCGATGCTGGTGATTCACAACGACCTCGATTTTCGATGCCCGATCGGACAAGGGCACGAGCTTTTTCAAGCCTTGCAACGACAAGGGGTGAAGAGCCGGTTTGTGAACTTCCCAGATGAGGGACATTGGGTGAACAAGCCAGCGAACAGCATGCATTGGCATCAAGAAATTTTTGCTTGGCTCCAGGAACATTGTAAGCCCGGCGCGAAGTAAGCTGTCAGCTCCAATAAGTTGTTCCGATCTCTTCTGTCCTGTTTACGACAAGAGATCGGTTACAACGCTTCCATGAACGTCGGTCAATCGAAAGTCACGGCCAGCGTGACGGTAGGTCAGGCGTTCATGATCGAATCCCAAGCAATGCATGATCGTTGCTTGCAAATCGTGCGTGTGGACGGGGTTTTCGACCACATGGAAGCCAAGATCGTCCGTTTTGCCATATTGAAAGCCAGCCTTGGTACCGCCCCCTGCCATCCACATGGTATAGGCCTGAGGGTGGTGATCTCGGCCGTTCGCTCGACCTAGCGACGCGTTGGATTCAATCATGGGCGTTCGACCAAACTCGCCGCCCCAAATGACCAACGTAGAGTCGAGCATTCCCAGACGCTTCAAGTCTTGTACCAACGCGACCGTCGCTTGTTCCGTTGCTTTTAGGTTTCCTTTGTGGTTACCAACGACATCCGAATGAGCGTCCCAACCTTCATGATAGATATTGATGAACCGTACGCCCCGCTGGACCATACGTCGGGCCAGCAAACAGGCTCGTGCAAAAGAAGGTTTGTCGGGATCGCACCCATACATCGCAATCGTCTCAGGAGTCTCTTCTTTCAGATTCATCAGATTGGGCGCTGAAGATTGCAGGCGAAAGGCCATTTCGTAGTTCGCAATTCGCGTTGAAATCTCGGGATCGCCAATCATTTCAAGGCGTTGCTTATTCAGTCGGTTGACCATGTCAAGCGACGCCAATTGCGCAGCGTTATCGATTCCATCTGGATTAGCAACATTCAGGATCGGATCCCCCTGGTTTCGCAATCGAACTCCCGTATACACCGTTGGCAGAAATCCACTCGACCAATTCGCTGCCCCTCCGCTGACACCTGCACCCGTGGACATGACAACGAACGCGGGTAAGTCCTGCGTCTCAGCTCCCAGTCCATAAAGAACCCAACTTCCAAGGCTAGGTCGGCCGGGCTGGGAGAAGCCCGTATTAAAGAATATCTGAGCGGGAGCATGATTGAACTGGTCCGTCTTGACCGACCGAATGACGCAGATATCGTCTGCTATCTTCGGCAGATGCTCGAATGCATTTGCGATCTCCAAACCAGACTGGCCGTGTTTCGAAAACTCGAACCGCGGTCCCATCACTGCGGCATCTGGCCGAATGAATGCGTAACGTTGGCCCATGATGACCGACTCGGGTAACGGCTTCCCTTCCAATTTGGCCAGTTCGGGCTTGTAATCAAACAGATCAAGATGGCTCGGTGCACCCGCCATAAACAAGTGGATCACGGCCTTGGCTTTGCCAGGAAAATGAGGCTGCTTGGATGCAAGCGGGTTGGAGGGAATCGAATCAGCATGGCTCGATTTCGCTAAACCACCAACAAACAAACTACCTAATGCGGCTTTTCCAAGCCCAATACCGCAGTCATTCAAAAAGTGTCTTCTCGCCACTTGAACTGCTGATCGATCGATGTTCATGAAGTTTTCCTAGGGAATCGTTCTTCGATTGGCTTAAAAAGAAAGTAGTCGTCAGGGGGAATTACTTGGTAACGGATTCATCGAGATTCATCATGATGCGAGCCACCATCGTCCACGAGGCTCGTTGAATCGCTTCGTCATCACTTAGCTTGTCGGTTGCGGATTCCGCAGCAATTTTAACAGCGGGCAACTGGCCAGCCCTCAGTCGACTGGATTGTTGCTCCAAATACTCCAGCAAGGCAGCTAGTTCGTCAGGTGTCGCTGGCCGAACGAGCATTCTACGAAAGAGATTGGTAAGCTTTTCTCGGTCGTTACCTTGTGCGTTCGCCGTCAACTTTCCAAGCTCCCGAGCGGCTTGCATAAACGTGACGTCATTGAGCATCGACAACGCCTGCATTGGGGTATTGGTGATTTCTCTACGTGCTATACAAGCTTCGCCACTAGGGGCATCGAAGGTCGCTGTGAGAGCAAACGGAGAAGTTCGCTTTGAAAAAGTGTAAATACTTCGCCGGAACTGATCTTCGCCCGCACTCACCGTCCAAGCCAGCGCCCCGTAGGTTCCTTCAGTTGTAACATTAGCGGGTTGTGGCGGGAAGACACTGGGTCCACCTCGTTTCTTCGACAAAAGTCCAGACACAGCCAGCGCCTGATCGCGAACAACTTCCGCTTCGAGCCGCACACGAGGACCTCGAGATAGCCACCGATTGTCCGGATCTTTCGCCAGCGATTCGGGGCGAACTTCGCTGGACTGACGATAAACTTGACTCATCACAATTTGCTTGTGCAACTTCTTCATGGACCACCCCTGCGACATGAAATTCAACGCGAGATGATCCAGCAATTCCGGGTGAGTTGGCAAGTCTCCTTGGTAACCAAAATCTTGAGAGGTTCGCACCAAACCACGTCCAAAAAACGCTTCCCAAGCACGGTTGACCGTGACGCGAGCGGTAAGCGGATTCGACGGGGAAACGAGCCATTTCGCAAATTCCAGCCGATTTGTAGGACGGGTATTTTTGTCGCTGAGCACCAACGGCGTATGAGGCTGGACTTCATCTCGCGGTTGCAAAAACTCACCCCGGTGATAACGATGGGTTGGCCGTTGATGATTGCTGGGCCGTTCTCGCATCACCAACGTGCTCAACGAGGGGATCAACGAATTGCGAAGGGCGTCGATTTCCTTGCGAGCATCAGCAAGCTCTGGGGCCCGATCTAAAAATGCGTTCATCAAGATCTTGCGGTCGTTGGCTGTCCAACGATCCGCTGGGGTTGTAATCAAGTTTGCGACATCCGACGGCAGATCGTTGGCCGATCCCACAGGTTCGGTGGTGAAGGACCAACGGAAACGACCGAGTCCGGCGGCATACCAGCGTTCGCACAACATCGAGATCGTCATGGGGCCTGCTTTTTCGGTTGGTTTTGCCAACTTGAACACAGCCACATGCCGCCGTCGTTGCCCGCCATCGATCGACCAACCCGATTGCTTATCTCCGTCAATGCACTTGGCGGCTGTGTTGACGCCACTTGCAAACGATTGGCTCGCCTCACTGATTCCTTGAACCTGCCCCTCTTGAGAAACCGTCACTTCGCTCAAAAAGAAATCCCCCAGCGGACCTTCGTAATAAACGGCCCCAGGGCCACCTTTTGGTAATCGTTCATCAGGAATCACTTCCATCTGCAAACCCGTAACGCCCGCTGGCAACGAATCGAAATCCACCACATAGGTATCTGCTTTTTGGAAATCGCCCGTCGCTAGGACGGACTTATCCTCCAAGATCGTTAAAAGAGGCGTTGAGGCTGTTGCACGCACCGGGTTGGCAACCTGCCATGAATTGACTTGGGTCGCTTGCTGCTTGGTCCACTCGTCGAAGCGTTGCGTTAACAACTGAGTGCGCCGAAGATCTACGGGTATTTTCTTGTCCACGATCGTACCAAGCGATACTCGAAATTTCCCAAGAACGTGGTTTCCACCATAGCTGTGATCCAGCTTGATCGTTATTAGTTGCTCACTATCTAGCACCAATGGCTTTTCAAAATCCACAAGAATTTTTCGGTCGACATTCCATTCGCCTGGTCCATGAATCGCCCAGCCCGTGTTCGGCGCACCATCGATCGCATGGTTGGCAGGGAAACCCGATTGCGAGAAGTCTGCACTCGCGTTGGTCAACTTAAGGGGAGCATCAGCGAGTTGAACGGACAGTTCGGTCAATACGAAATTCCCGTGGTCGGTCAGTCCAGGTCCTTTGCCAGGCAAGGACGGGTCGGTGAGCGCTTCCAGTCGCAAGGAATCGTATTCGCCAGGTGGAACCCGAAGGGTTAACGAGAAAGTGTCAGTAACCTTGGCAGGAGCCTGAGCACGAACGATGCTGTTGGCTTCCACCGCCACGGATGTCCCCGCGGTGGACTGTACGTTCGTCGCCTCCGGGGTGATCCAAGTGGTATCCATGGGAACGGGGAAGCGATCGGCCAATTGGGAAGTGAGCTCTTCAATCTTGCGTTCGGTAGCAACTCGATTGGCTTCGATGTCCGGGGCGGGGATAGGAAGCTCGGGTTCGTCTGCATTGTTCAGCAGAGCGAGCATGCCATAGTATTCGTGGTGCGAAATGGGATCGTACTTGTGGGTATGGCATTGAGCGCAACCAATGGTCAAACCAAGCCAGACCGTTCCCGTGGTTGCAGTGCGGTCGGTCATTGCATGAAAGCGGAACTCGAGCGGGTCAATACCGCCCTCTTCATTGAGCATGGTATTTCGATGAAAGCCCGTTGCGATTTTCTGATTGAGCGTTGCGTTAGGCAGCATGTCGCCCGCTAATTGTTCCATTGTGAACTGGTCGAAAGGCATATCCTTCTGGATGGCTTCGATAACCCAGTCTCGATAGGGCCATATCGTTCGCACTTTGTCTTTCTCATAACCATTCGTGTCGGCGTAACGAGCCAAGTCCAGCCACTTCCGAGCCCAGCGTTCACCGTAGTCAGGAGACTGAAGGAGGGCATCCACCAACTGTTCGTATGCTGCTTCACTGGGATCAGCCGCAAACCGATCAGCCACTTCCACACTGGGTGGCAGACCGATCAAGTCCAAGTAAACCCGACGAATCTGTTCGTAGGGAGTTCCCGGTTTCTGGGGGTTTAGCCCCAGTTCGGCCAACTTCGCTAAAGCGAACCGATCGATAGGACTTTGATTCCATAATGGGCTTGCAACAGCAAGATTCGAAACATGAGGAGGGTCTGTATTCTTGGGCACCTCGAAGGCCCAATGCTTTTCGTGGGACGCTCCCTGAGCAATCCATTTCTTCAAGACCTCTTGTTGCGCATCCGTAAGGGACATTTTCGCAGAAGGTGGAGGCATCACTTCGCTCTCTTCCGTCGAAGCAATACGCCGAATCAGCTCGCTTTGCTCCACCGATCCAGCCACAATGGCCGTCGCCCCAGAATCGCTTGGTGAAGTTGCAGATTCGAAGTGATCAAGTCGCAGACCACCATGCCGCGTCAGTTCGTCAGGACCATGACACTTAAAGCAGAATTGGGAAAGCAGCGGACGCACGTCTCGAGAATAACTGACTGTATCCTCCGCGATTAAGCCTCCAGACATCACAATAAGCGCAGTCCCCAAAGCAGGGATAAGCCCAGAAAGAACTCGATGGTTTTGCATAGATGATTTGATGGGTTCGCAGCCTAGCGGGAAGCAAGAGCCTTCCGATAGGCTGCAAGTGGAGGGTGGGAACTGACTAGGCGGGAGGTCCACATCGCAGACGCAGGAACCTCACCCAGTATAGTTTAATTTCGAGTCAAGAGAAATTGTAACCTATTCGCGATTCCAACCAAAGCTAAGCACCAAGTCGGAATCGTCAATCTGATCGGCTCGCGGGCTGCAAATTCTTGCATAGAACATGTTCTCCAAACCAGGAATCGGCAGCACACGGAATCGCGAGCGATCGTCTGGCCCCAAGGGAGCAAGAAGCTTGAGCGATTGCTTGAGATCCTCCAGCTTGAAATCCTTGGGCATGCTGACCGGGATCACGTGAATCCGCTTTCGCCGCGTTTCGCCAGTCGTTACCCACACGGTATCACTCGCCACCGGAACAATCTCGATCGAGTAGTTATTGGCGAATCGGTTCGCCACTTGCGGCAATGTTCTGCCACGCAACACGGCCACAGCAAGTTCGTTCGGAACCAAGCCATGCGGCCAAACATGCTCCCAGTCGAAAACCAGGTTCATGTCTACTTCAGTAGCAGCGGTCGCTAGTATTTCCGGAATCGGACGACGTTCTGCAACGATGGTCGACATTCGGATCGTTTTGTTCAGTCGCTCAGAACTTCTTTGCCATTCCGAAGAAGAGAACAACAAACCCGAGTGCTTCGAAGGGTGCCAAGAAGAGTCTTGGCTCGACTTGCGAATCGAACTCAGTTCGCAAAGTGAAGCCAAAAGATTTGCCTTGTCTATCGGTGTCGCAAGATCATTCCATTCAAGGTTTCCATCGTTCCAAACGCAACGGTCTCCAAACCCCCATAACTTAATCAGCAAATCTGCCGCGATTTGGGCGTCACCGGGTTTCGAGTCAGGACCAGTCAGAAGCTCCGCAATATTCCAGCTAGCAGGCAGCTTCGCCTCCATGGCAGATCGACTCGCAGTTAACTTCGGTAAGCCAAGATTGTCGAACGACAGTTCTAACTGGTTGCTTGCGGCTAGCAACGCCAACAATTCAGCAATAGTTTTGTCCTTCTCTTCCATGTCCAATCTTTTCGTCAGGTCAATTCCAGCGATTCGACACGACTGCCAATCGACGGTTATCCCGACGCCGGTCATCTTACTGAACAAATCGATACACCGAAGAATCGAGGTGTCTTTGATCTTGAAGGAGGACAAGGACTGTGCCGCTTTAGCTTCCCAGCTAGGGACCGCTTTCGCGGGCGGATGATAGACTTGGTCGATATCGATATCGGCATTTTGGACATCGAGTTCGGTTTCCGTTTGGTTACTACCAAACCCAGCGTCGGACATGGCGCTGTTAGGATTGATAATATCCAACAATGGCCTCAGGAATTCAGGCAGCTCGTCGTCACTGGTTTCTGGTCCATCTAGCCCAGCCGGCACCTGACTGCTCTCCTTGGAAACATCAGGCGGACTCTTCGGGTCCGCGGTTGATTCCGTTGCCGCGTCTGGGCTTTCAGGGCTCTCCGAGACAAGCGGACTCAGAGCGTTCTGTGGCTCTTCCGAAGTTGAGGTTTCCGTTCCATTCGGAAGCATTGCGTTACCTTTAGGATCGCCGGTTTCTGGAATTATCGGTTCCGAATTCGCGGGTTTATCAGCGATCGTGTCGACACCAGTTGGATCTGTATCTAGCGGTAACTGAGGCGGTACTTTTTCCAACGCGGCATCTGGAGAGCCTGGCAAGGCCTGTTCCAACGAAGGTTTTTTGAGGGGATTTTGAGCAACGTCTGTTTTGCCGGACGAGCCAACGACACGAACAAAGATCATGAATCCAACCAAAGCCAACAGCGAACTCGAAATGGCGATCGTCGTTATCACCATCAACTGCCGCCGTTTGGCAACACTTCCGCTCTGCCAATTCTGCTGATGCAGGGGCAATGCCGGAGACGGATCAAAGGGAGCGAGAGGTGTTGGGGGGGGGAATGTCGTCGCTAAAGGCGCTGCATCTTCCATCGGCCGAAACCTTGAAGACGTATCTGTGTCGGATTCCGCTGGAGTCAAAAACGATTCGTTCGCCAACATCTCGTCCCAGGCTGGATCCCCCTCCTTGGTCAAGGCGGCAGAGTTAATGACTTGAGGGGCGGGGCGGACCGGGGCAGCCGGGGGAAGAGAAGGCACATGAATGATCCCCTGACACTTGGGACAGGGTAGACTTTGCCCAAGCATATGTTCGTGACGAACAATCACTTTGCTGGAACAATGAGTGCACGCAAGTCGAAAGGGATCCAATACAATACCCAACGCAATGATAACTAAAACACATTAAACTCGATGACTTCTTGTTATAGTATCCAGTTCCTAACCAAGAAGGCAAAGATCGACTTTCAAATGCCTAGGATTTCCGTATCTTTTCGCAGCCACTTGGTTCCGTTTATGCATGTCGTCCTAGTTTTGTTGCAGGGTTTGGCGAATTAGACAGTTTGATTTAGTTGTGATTGGCGGTGGACTAGCGGGCTGCGCTGTGGCCTGGCAGGCACATTTTCGTGGTCTGAAGGTGCTGCTGATCGACCGGCAAGATCCAGACAGTTCCTCCCGAGTGGCTGCAGGGCTTGTCACTTCCATCACCGGTACCCGTGCTGCGGCGAGTTGGAAGTGGGAGGAATTCTATCCGGTTGCTGACCGATTTTATCGCCAAGTGGAGCACACGACGGACGCGATGTTTTGGAAAGTGCAACCTGCCTTGAAGGTCTACGAAAGCATCTCGGAAGCCGAACTGTATCAATCCCGTTGGGGTGACGCAGACTCAAACACCTTGGGAACTTCACCCCGTATCTCTCCCGTTGATCGGACAATTGACTTCGCCGGTCTGCGTGCCCCCCTCGGAGCATGCATGATGCACCCCTCGGCAAGACTGGAGACGCAGAAATACATACAGTCAACTCATGATTTCTTCCTGCGATACAACGCCATGCAAGTCGTTAATCTCGATCTAGAATCCGAATTCGACAGTCGCTCCGACAGCATTGTATTTCGATCCGTGGGATGTCAATCAGCCTGCGTTATCTTGTGCCAAGGTGTAGCCGCCCGCGAGAACATCTTTTTCAATCGCCTTCCCTTGCATCCTGCTCGCGGTGACATTCTACAGATTGAATCCAAGTCGTTTCGTTTCGAACACGTGGTCCATGGCCAAGGGTGGCTGGTTCCCACCGATGCCGGCCGCTTTCTTGTGGGAGCCACCTACGATCGCAACGAATTGACCGCCGATTGTTCGCAACAAAATCCAAATGCGGTGAAAGCAAGGGAAGAGCTAATGAAACGCTGGGAAGCTCTGGTACAAGGTTCGTTTGCCGCCAAGGATCATCTGGTTCTTGGCCAACGTGCAGCAGTTCGACCTGCAAGCTATGACCGACATCCTCTGATCGGTCAACACGAAACAATCGATCGGATGTACTGCATGAACGGCCTAGGGTCCAAAGGCTCGCTGATGGCGCCAGGGTTAGCCAATACCCTTTTGGACGCGATCGATGGCGCCCGCATTCCAAAACACCTTGATTGGAAACGCAGAAAGTAGAAGCAAACATACGATGCATTTTACGGTTGAAGCCCAAAGAATGGCGAAAGAACATCTGACGGACGGGGCGATTGCGATCGATGCCACGGTTGGCAACGGATTCGATACCCTTTTTCTAGCTGAGTATGTAGGTGTGGCAGGATTGGTTTACGGGGTCGATATTCAGTCTGTGGCGATTGAATCCGCCAAACAGAAACTGCAGCAGGCAAACTTGCTTCATCGCACTCAGCTCGCAGTCATGTCGCACGCAGACCTGCCCGACCTTCTTCTGCCCAAAGATCACGGCCAAGTTTCAGTAGCCATGTTCAACCTGGGCTATCTACCCTTCGGCAACAAATCGATTGTCACCACTGCAGCGGCAACGCGGCAAGCCTTAGATCATACTTTCAGGCTATTAAAGCTGGGCGGATTGTTGAGCGTTCTTGCGTACCCTGGACATGCTGGCGGAGCCGAAGAGACCGCCATGATCTCGCAGTGGCTCGACGATCACCATGCATTCTTCGAGGTGAAACGCTTTCAAGATTCGCAAAACACGAATAGCCCAATCCTGTGGGCTATGTCAAAATGCAGTCCACATTTGCAATGATTTGAAATTCAGAGCAGTCTTCCTCATGACGCCGCTTCCACCTGGAATTACCCCTGCTAGCAGCCTGATCACATGAACTTCTTACCGATCATTCAGAGCGTTCAAAACGAATGGGTCAAGTCACTGCGCAAACTTCACGATCGCGCTGATCGTGTCGAGCGACGGTGTTTTCTCATCGAAGGAACTCATGCCGTCGAAGAGGCGATCGCTACTCAGTGGCCTTTGGTTTCTGTTGTCTTTGACACCAAGTGGGCTCAATCGCATTCAGAGATACTTGCTCAGTTAGCATCCCGAGCCAATACTCCTAAAACTACCTTACAGCCTGTGTCGGAGGATATTCTGCGGAAGCTATCCACCACGAACTCTCCTTGCTCTGTGATCGCGGTTGCATCGATCTTTGACCACTCGTTCCAGGAAGATAAAAAGCAACCGCATTCCGAAAATTCATCTTTCGTAATTGCCGCAGAGTCGCTTCAAGACCCTGGGAACCTCGGAACTTTGATCCGCGTGGCAGCAGCTTCCGGGTTCGGTCGAATCGTATTGAGCAATGACAGCGTCGACCCAACGAATCCTAAAGTACTTCGATCAACAGCAGGTCAATGGTTCCGTAGCCCACCCATCGTGACCGATACCCTACGCGCATGGGTTCGAGAACGCAAATCAGCCGGATATCAAGTGTTAGCCGCGTCCGCAGAAGGGCAATCTATGTGGAACTGCGATCTATCTTGCAACACGATTGTTCTTCTCGGTAACGAAGGTTCTGGCTTAAGCCAAGACCTTCGCATGGAAGCAACGGGTACGATCGCCATTCCCATGGCTGACGGAGTCGAATCGCTGAACGTGGCGGTAAGCGGTGCATTGATCGCTTACGAAGCGTTGCGGCAAAGAAAAAGCAAAATCCCTGTGTCTTGCTAATCCGCTGGCGCTAGCCAAATGGCACTCACTTTGTAGTTTGCACAAGCAAATTACTGAGCCGCGGGCGCTAGCCGCGTTACGGTTTCCCTGCCAAATACGGTTATCGCGGCTAGCGCCCGCGGCTCATTTCGAACAAAGTGAGTGCTATTGGACTAGCGCCCGCGGCTAAGCAGGAATTTGGCTAGAACCGGTACTGCAGACCGTAGCTGAGCGAATGCAAAGAGAAGTTGCTTTCTCGCAATTCAAAGCTCGGCCTGGCTGGCCCCACGAGAGGATCGCTAGGGTTGGAAGACAAATCTGGATCCAATTGATCTGCAACTCGAGCTACCTTCGGAAGTCCAAGATAGGTGTATCCAAGGGTCGCATCCAATCGTCGAGTGATACGATAGCCCAACGACACATTGACTTCTGGAGAGATAACAAACGTATCGTTCGTGTAGGACCCTCGGTTGGTCGCTCGAGCCAAGAGTCCGTTGTTGCTCTCGGCCACATCGGGAAGCACAGTAGTCCTTCGCGAGCCATCGATCCCGACGAAGGTTTCCATGTTGCCCAACCCTAGCTTGACCATTCCGGATAAATTCCAACGTCGATCTTGAAGGGCTCCGCTCAATCCCAAAGCCATGCCATTGAACCGACTGGTTGTTTGAAAATGATCCTCGAGATCGACCGTGGTCGGCGGGATGCTTGATCTGGACACGATTCGAAGCTCCTCGGCCAATCTAGTTGTTTGGTACCCCGCTAGAAACTCTACACGCCCCAAGCTATCCCGAGCCACAATGTGGCGGAATAGGATATCGCCCCCGTAAAGCTCGCTGGAGATGGTCGCATCGAGACTGCCTTGAACACTGTCTGGAAAAGTGGGCGGATCCAAAGGTGCGTTGACAACAAAAGTGTCGGGCAAATCACCCGGTTGCTGGGTGAAAGGACGCACTACCAATGGTTCCGTTCCCGGTACGCTGTTGTACGACAATGCGTTGTTACCGACATCAAAGAAGCGAAGCAGGATACCACTGTCCGAATTAGGACCGAAGAACGTACCAAATTCACCACGTATGCCTTGCACACCGTCCTGCAGCACATTCTCATCCTCATCGCCAAAAAGGACGGTTCTGTCTGGATCATCGGACGCGCCAGGATTTATCCCAAGTGGAAAAGGGCGATTGCGATTGGTGGTTACCAAAGCGGGCAAGTTTTGACCTTCGGGCCAGAACGTAGCCGCTTCGATTTTGAAGTGAGATCTTCGGAGCAATTGACCAAGAAATCCTAGCGGATAGGCAACCCCATCCGAACCGCAGGGATCACCGCAAGGATCGCACGCGGAAGAAGTTGAACGACGGGTGCGACGCATGCGTTGAGGTTCCGCAAAGTCCATATCGAACTCGCCAGCATCCCCGCCGACATCGTCGACATCGTCGACACTTTCGTAAACCAAATTCGTTTCGTCACTTTCGGCGACAGGGATTGCTTGATGCGAATGCGGCACGCCAGCCTGGCAGTTCTTGCACCCAGCTTGCTCCACTCGGGAATGCTTCGATGAAGCAACATTCTTTGCGGAGCCGCTCGAGGCTTGGACAACGGCTTGATCCGCCTGGAGCATGGGTTCCGCAGTACTTTTGCGTGCCTTGGTATTCTTGCGACTTGGGGCTTGGGAGGAAGCCGAAATTGCGGTTGGTCCGGGTTGATAGAATTCACGATCGGTTTCACGACCCGTTCGAAGCTGGGCTGAGACGGAAGAGCTCATCAATAAGCCAACCGCAGCAACGCCCCCGAATCGAAGCCCACTGTGCACCAATCGAAGCCCATTGTGCATGGTACTTTCCATAGCACTTCGTAGAGCACGACGAAGAATGTAATTCTTGGTAACAAAACGCATTCGACACCCCCGGCATTTCAAGATCTAACGATTGCGATGGCTTTTCGACCTGCGCAAACACTAGACATTTCATCGGCGATTCCGATTGTGGAAATTAAGTAAACATGGCAAGTTTTAACGGCCAAGCCGGGATGCTAGCAATGAATTCGCGACCAACCGCTTAGATGGCTGCGCCCCGCTGGATCACAACTTGTCTTGGACAACCCGAATCAGGATCGATGTGGTGGTTGGGTTCCCATCGACGTTGGCTCGAAGATGGAACGGGCGAACTTGCTCCGGAACCCATGGTGCTGCCGTGATGAACACTTCGCGAGTGGATTGCCCGGCGGGAATCAATAGGCCGCTCAGCCCGACGTTATCGACGTAACAGCCATGCGGTAGATTCCTTCCACTGTCATCGCCCCCAAACGAAATATCCCCGAGATTTTCTCCGCGTTCGATGACCAGCTTCGCGGAAATAGTCTGGCCAGGACGAATGACCAATTCCCCAAGCGCAGGTGCGGTTGCGTCCTGTTCTAGGCTAACCAGCTTTAGCGGCATCGCGGGTTTCTCAGAGACCTTGACCATAAGTGACTGAGCGGGCCCGCCATTCCTCGCCTCCAAGCCGATGCTTCCTTCACAGGTCACCGAAATCGAGAACTCTTTTGGAATCGCGGCAGCATCGCTTGAGCAATGTAGCATTCCCGTCGCTTTGTGCTGTCCCGCTTGAATCGTCAAAGGGGACGCCCAAGCGACACCTTCCGGCAGGCCTTCTAAGCGTACTTGGATTTCAGTATCGAAGTCATCGAATCGATCGACTGCGATGCCAAACTCTGTTCCGGAACCGGGCCTGAGCGTAATCTCTTTTGTTTCTAGCCGAAACTGGAATCGAGGGTTCGGACGGCGAATGGAGAGCTTGTATTTGTAGGCATCTCCAGATTGCCCGCGTGCATCGCGCACACGAACCAAGTATTCACCGTCTTGATTGGGGCGAAAAGTCAACTTGCTGTTCACCCCATCGATTCGATTACTATCATCGTCGTTGGTGTAGAAAACAGGGAATACAGGAAGTCCATTCGGAATCGGCGATTCCTGCGCTGCCAGCTCACGAACGATCCATGCGGGCTCATTGAGAGCGTGGGTTGTAGCGGTGGTGTCGAAGTAAGTGAATCGCTTTCCAAAACCGGGATAGACTTTAAAGCCAGAATCGGGGCCTCTGGGGTATAACCAAAGCTTCACCACTTCCCCCCCGGCGTAAAGCATTTCGTTGAGCTCCATGTCTTCCCATCGATGCAGACGGAAATCATCAGCGTTGGTCGAATCCTTCCCTCGAAAGGTAAAATACGATTCGCGCACCGCTTGAAGACGTGTTCTTAGAATTGGCTTCCCGTCTTTTTGCAAGATGTCGATCGAGCTATCCATGGGGCTTCCCGTCGCATCGACCTTCACAACCCATGCTTCGTTCTTCTTGGCGGGAAAAAGATACCAATCCCCAGCAAGATCTCCCGAAGTTTCTGGACGATTCATGTCTTGATCCGCAAGCAATCCTTGCACCTCGACGTCTGCTGGAATGCGAAGCGGCGATTCAGGAGAACGCGGCCCGAGCGGTTCTTCCACTGGAGTCATGGCAGACGCAGCCTCTTTGGTTGCTGTCATTGGGGTCGAGGGTGGAACGACGGACGATTCTTTTTCATGTCTCAGGGCGGGGACAATCCAACGTCGCACATCCAAATTCGTGAGCTTCCCGCTGAGAGTACTCACTGTGATGGATTGCTGGCTGCTATCCCAAATGAGTCCTGACGCAGCGTCCTCGATTTCACCAACCACTCCCAAGGGCAATAGTTCATCGGAAGACCACAATTTAACCTGCTTGTCCTCACCCACCGTCGCAAGAAAAGCACCGTCATCGGACAAAGACATGGTTGAGACAGGTGCTTCGTGTGCGAATGTCGAGAACAACATGGGGCTCACCGATGGCTTATCGATCGACAGCAACTTCCAGATACGAACACGCTTGTCCGCTCCTGAGGCGAGAACGCGACCGCGAACCGAATCAAAACGAACGGTGTATTGCTCTGCTTCACATTGTCCGAAGGTATCTAATCTTTCCCCATCATGAACCCGCCATATCTTGACCGTTTCGTCGGCGCTGGCGCTCGCAAGAACCTGTCCATCAGCATTGAAATCGAGATCATAAATGGCGCCATTGTGACCTTCTAGTTTGCGAAGCAAGGATCCATCAGCAACGTCCCAAAGCATGATAACGCGATCGTACCCAGCGGTCGCCAATAACTTACCGTCTGGGCTGAGGACGGCCGTGTAAAGGGTGTCATTGTGTGCTTCGATCACTCGGACAACCTTCGCGGATGAAATCGTAATCGAAGGCTTGTCGCCGTTTCGCAAAATCGTTGCTTGGCCACCCACGCCAGGAATCCCCGAAGATATTACCGAGAAGCGTCCGTCGAGAGTCGTGCGAATCTGCGTTACTTTACCAACAATGTCGATTGGAAGTGGCTGGCTCCATTGCGACGCTTTTCCGTAAACAGCGTTGTAGCGGCCCACCAACAAGGTGCCGTTCCCCCCGCGACCAATCGAAGTAATGGGAGACGAACCTCCAACATGGGACACAATCGATTTGACACTCAATCTGGCTTTCAGCGGCGGAACTTGATCCGTCCCTTGCGCCCCTTGTTCGATCCACTTACGAACGACTTCGATTTCCTCGCGACTGGGTTGGACCGAATCTTCGGGAGGCATCTTTGGTTCTTGAGCTCCTTCGACCAATCGAATCAGCAGAGATTCGTCCGCGTTCTTGGACTGCAGGATTGGACCTTTGGGGCCCCCCTTCGCGATGCTTGCCAGATTTTGGAGTTGGACATCCCCTTGATGATCCGTTTCATTATGACAGCCAGCACAATACTTAGTCAAAATTGGTTTGACGTCTCGTTGGTAATTTAAGTCGGCTGCAACGAGTTGTATCGGGGGTACCCCTAACGTGAATAACAACGCGAGGAAGGTAAAAAACAAGCCACCCGTGTTTTTGTGTTGCTTCATGATTGTGCTCGGAAACCTAAATGCTGGCCTCTCAGATGTGGCCTTGGTCTAAATAGTTTAACCGCATTTTGGTCCGCCAGGTAAGGCGGTTTACAAGCTTGGAGCTTTCCAAACGTGACAACGTCCATGGAGCTGACGTTGTCACGTTGATTTAAAAATCTTTGAACCGCGCGTTCAAGACCTAGCGATAAAGCACTGTGGCATACCAGCCACCGTTACCGCGGACGACACCGATACCAGTGGGTGTCCGTTGGCCCCAGTAACAGCACTTGCGCATCGCGTCGTCGGCTGACACGGTCGAAAAGCCAACGCCTTCGTAACGAGCAGTCCCCATGGAACCGCCCACATGCCGCATACGCCCTTCGGACGCTTGTTGCGTAGCTTTCTGCTTGGCTACACAATGGTCACACGCGACAGCAGACTGTGACAAAACGAGAAACAAACTAGAGACGGCCAACAACGCCAGAAATGCAAACCTTTGCATCAACTCACTCCGTTCGAGACAACAATCCAAACAGGCCTCCTGCCTGATCATTAAGCGACCTTCATGATCACGAACAGCAACACGTTCACCTTTGCACGGTTTATTGTCAACCGCCGGCATGCTTCAATAATACCACTTGACATCCGTAACTCGTTTGGTGATGCAGATCTACGACCAAAAGCTTTTTGCATTTTCTTGAACTTTCCACCCAAGCGTCCATCCTTGGTTTCCTGCAATTACTCTTGTTGGTGGTTTCTCTCCCGCTTGTTACAATGGAGTGTGCGTTCAACTGGTTTCGACAAGGAATGCCAGATGTTTGCAGACATATCCCACCTGCCTTTACCGTTCCCACCCACCCGTCGCATTCTGCGTCCCACCAAAAATGACAAATCAACGAGCCTTCGCTCTGCTGTGCAGTTCCGTTTTACTGATCGCGATCGCGAGCCACCGGGGACGAGCCCAATCGCAAGATCCTTCAGCCTCACCCGAAACATCGCAACCGAAAGTTGCTGTTGCCAAGAACGTTCAGCTTGCCTTCCGTGATCAAGAATGGCTTCCAGCACTTCAATGGTTGGCCGCTGAACGAGAGTTAAATCTAGATTGGCAAACTTTGCCTGAGGGAACTTTTAACCTACACAGCAGCCAAGATTACAGCCTGGAAGAAGCGGAAGATTTAATCAATCTTCAATTGCTTGGGCGGGGCTTTACCCTACTGCGACGCGGTGAAGTGCTGCGTGTTGTTCCGCTGAAAGACATCGATGTCACCCTTGTTCCGCACGTCGAAGCAGACCTGCTGGAGTCCAGCCAATCACACCAATTTGTTCGCGTATCCTTCCCGCTCGAATGGATGATTGCAGACGAGGCAGCGAAAGAGTTTCTGCCGTTGATGAGTCCGTTTGGAAAATTGTTTCCGATGGCAAGTTCGAACCGACTGGAAGCCATGGATGCGGTGGTCAATCTGCGAGAAGTTCATCGATTACTGACCCGAGCCGAGAAGGATGAAGGCCGGCGAGAGCGAATCGCGGAATTCATTCTAAAACACCGTAAAGCGGAGGAGGTAGCCAGCAAAGTGCGACAGTTGGTAGGTTTATCGCCCGACTCGACTTCGGCAAGCTCAGGCGTGCAAACTCAATTGGACATCGAACAAGCTCGATTCAAAGTCGAGGCAGTCAAGCAAATGGGCCCCAGCGCCAAGGAGCTTCTAACCGACAAGAAGCCATCGATTTTTATCACGGTCAATGACAAAGAAAACAGCATCCTTGTCAATGCCCCACCGAACAAAATTGAGATTGTCCGGCAGGCGATTGATGCCATGGATAAGCCTCTTCCTCCTGCCGCTTCCACCTGGGAAACGATTGGCAAAGTCAAAGTACATGAGGTAGCTGGATTCGATCCTGACACAGTTTCCAAGCTACTAACTTCGCTTCAAGAACGGGGCAACCTTGCCAAAGAGACAAGAATTCAACACGAGGCTGCGTACAATCGGCTGATCGTGTTCGCATCACCGGAGGACCACCTGACGATCTCACAAGTCGTCGACAGCTTCCGCGCAGAAAAACGGTCTGCATCGGTGTTACAATTGGTTTCGCTCGATCCCGTGTATGCGGCAAAATCAATTCAGCTCGTGCTCAAATCGCCAGAGCGTCCCTCGTCGGCCCCAGGTGTTGCAAGCGACGGAAAATTTCAAATCGAAGCGGACCCCGATCATCGCCGCCTTCTTTTATGGGCGACTCCCGATGAGGTTACCGAAGTGCGCGAGTTCTTAATTCGCCTGGGGGAATCCTTTTCCCAAAGTCTCGCGACTTCGCAAATGCATATCCTGCAACTGAACGGCGGCTCCATCGACGACGTCTCTGAACGCATGAAAGCTCTTTGGAGCGACATGAGCGATTCACCGCTGATCATCGAAGAGAAAAACTCACAAGATGACTCGGATTCAAAGCCCATTCAAACGACGCAACCAACCCCGCTCTCGCCTGCAGTCGTGCCCGCTGTTTCTATTGCCGCCCCCACGGATGGCACCAAATTGATCTCCAAACTGGAGGTTGCGACTGCGACCAAGAGTACAGCTTCCGATGGAAAAATCTCGGGTTCCGATGAACCTGCACTACGATCCGGCAAAGCACCCGTTCGCATCGTTGAAGGGGAAAACGGAGAGGTGATTATTCTTTCTCGCGATCCGGTCGCAGCGGAGTCAGCCAAACGCCTACTGCAACAATTGACCCCTTCGAGCAACAGTCTACGAGTCATCAGTCTCAAGCACGCACAAGCAATGTCGGCCAAGACGCAACTGGAGGCGATGCTGTTGCACACCATGACGCAATCGACATCGAAGCTGTCGACTTCACTGCCTTTGAAAATAGATGTGGATTCCCGAACGAATCGATTGCTCATTCAAAATGCTACTTCGCGCCAGATGGAATTAGTAGAGCAGTTGGTACCAGTGATCGACCAGCCCAATTCGGATAGCGATCGACTTACCCGAGTTCATCGCGTGTATCGCTTTCAAAATCGACGCGCTAACGATGTCGTAGATGCAGTGAAGGAAGTCTACCGTGACCTGCTCAGCGTGAATGATCGCGTTCTGTCGGCTTCGGCAACCGGCCGAAGCACCAGCTACAATGAAAACCTAGCTGCGTCAGCCAACAACCCCGAATATCAAGGGCTGATGGCTTTGGGAGTTGATCGAGAAGCGAACGCGATGATTATCTCGGCACCCAGCTACTTGGTGGATGATGTCATTGCCCTGATGGAATTGATGGACACACCGAACGATTCAGGAGCGATGGCTGTGGTTCCCTTCACGATGAAAGCAACCGACACCAAAACTCAGGAAGCAATTTCTCGATTACTATTGCGTCAGAAAAAGTAAAGTGGGCCAACATCCCAGGGGGGCTAATGTCCAACACGGCCTAAAAACACAGCCATCACCGTTTTCAAGACCAAAGATACATCGGACCGTACTGAACGCTTGCGAGAGTACTGCAGATCCATACGCATCCAATCTTCAAACGAGATGTCTCGACTCTTGGAGATTTGCCAAAAACAGGTAAGCCCAGGTTTGGTGTCCAAGCGGCGTCTTTGCCAAGTCTTGCATTGGGCATCTTCATCACAAGGCAATGGACGCGGTCCCACAATCGCCATATTCCCAATCAGAATATTCCACAACTGTGGTAATTCATCGATACCCGTGCTGCGAAGAAACTTCCCAACCAACGTGACTCGTGGATCGTTCTTGATCTTGAATGCGGGGCCATCGCGTTCGTTCAATGCATGTAACTTTGCTCTCAGTTCTTCCGCATCAACCACCATCGTTCGAAGCTTGTACATGACAAAGGGATTGCCAAATTGGCCCGTACGCATCTGACGGAAAAAAACGGGCCCCTTGGAGGTTGCCTTGATGGCAATTGCCGCAGTCAAAATTACCGGTCCAGCTAAGAGCAGCCCCAAAAGCGAACCAACCACATCCGTGGCACGCTTCCACATAGGGTACTGCGGACAGAAATGAGTTGTCGAAACCGTACTGTGATGATTCAGAACGCCTGAATCCCCGGACCGGAGCTGCGAATCACCATCAGCCCGAATCGCCCTGGCATGGGGTGTCATGATCACTTGGCTCGCGGCGTGGATACTCAATCGAGTCCGACATTCTAAATCGAAGTCGGAATCGGAATCGTGCAGGTCCCGATTGTCATTCTTGACGTCTCGTTCAAATGCTTCGCTACTTCCATAAGTGAAGATACTAGCGTCTACTTGAATACCGATCAGCTCGCATGCATCCATAATGGTTTGCTGAACTTTTCTTGCCCCAAAGACATGGGTCATGGGAAGCATTACCCCCAGGCCGCCTTTGGGAAGCAGGCCTTTTTCATCCGTCATGCGTAACTTATGGTGCAGCGTCTTCGCAACCAGCCGCATCTGCTTCGCCTGACTCATGCCATTTATTGACGAAAGCTGAATCACAATCAGCGCAAAAAACTGCGAATGGCGATCACAACGCATCCGCTCCTTCAAGATTGCAGCTTCCATATCCCGCGGGGAAAGCAGCAATGGGCTTGGAGATGTATTTCTCTTGACCCTTTTCATTCGCGGGTTAGTGGATTCAGACATGACGATTCTTTGGTGCAATTCAATGGGAAATGGGCGCTCTTGAGACCCAAGTCGACTCCACTTTCCAAAAAAGTAGAGCTGCCAGGCACTTCATTGCACGGCACTTGGTCACTGAGGCTTGGGTTCTATCATCTCTACCAAATGCAAAAATGCGAGTTTAAGCTGCGGAATTTCTTGCAAAATGTGGAGACTACGGCCCTACAATTTTCAGTGGAGCATCTTCCTTAACCCCACTTTTTTGTTGGTTTTAAGGGGTCGATTGCCTCCCAAAAGTGCCCGATCCAGGGTGGACGCCCCGCTATCGATCCGCATCCAAAGTCGCTTCGTTCGCAGACCCTGTCATCTCCGTGCTGCCAGCTTTTCGCGACCGTGCCGCTGCCGCAAAACTATCGGGCAATCGCATCACCCAAAGAACAACAATCCAAAGCATTCCGATCACGGCAATCAGTGTCAGCAAGGCAATAAACCCAACCCGCATTAGCTTTGCACCCATGGCTTCCACGGGCAAGGTAATCGAATTGGCTCGTTCCTGAACCAGAACCCAAAGATTGGTGGATTGTTTTCGTTCAAACGAGTCCGAAACACGCTTCGAGATATCAATTCGCACCATCG
Source organism: Pirellula sp. (assembly GCA_044359895.1). Classification (GTDB taxonomy): domain Bacteria; phylum Planctomycetota; class Planctomycetia; order Pirellulales; family Pirellulaceae; genus JBKCUI01. The sequence goes on along the minus strand of JBIKLJ010000007.1, from coordinate 15,479 downwards.
CCGCAATCCATTCGCCCGAATACGCTGCGCCACGGGGGTCCTTGGACACAGGATCTACGTAGCGAAAGGTACCCTCATCCTTCAACTTTTTGAGCATGTTTTCATCAATTTGGTAACGGAATCCAGATTCATTGGAAGCCGTCTCGAGGGTAACGTTGCTGAAGGCAGGATGCTGAAGAATGGTCCCCTCCCGAACGCCTGATCCTTTGGAGGTGCCTTCGTGCCCGTCAACTAAAATCGCAAACCGGTCTTCGCGAAGTTCCAGTCCTTCATCTTGAGCATCTTCCTCGTCAGCCGTCTCCTTGGCAGTGTCTTTTGCTAGTAGTTCAAAGTCACCCAAGTTAATGGTCAAAACCATTAAGCCCTCGACTTGGCTCGAGTCTTTTTCGACAGGCGCGTCAGTAAAGTCCTCGCGGTCAATCAAGATAGGGGTGGATATTGCTATTTTCCATTTGTTGGTCGTAGTGGATCGGAACGGAACGCTAACATGGGAAAAGGTGGTTCGCGATATACTTCGCCGTCGGGTGCTTTCCTCCAAATCCTGAGACTGCCCCGAATAGTAACTTCGATAGGCAAAGTTCACTCCAATTTGTTTTTGAGTTTGCTCTTTGGATAATGCCGTGGCCAGCATGGTCCCAAACTGATCCGTCACAAACATGGAATCAAACTGAGCTGGTTTTCTTGTGCCACTCGATTGCGATCGAATCTCGGCCAATCGTTCCATCAGATACTTTTCTAGGTTCAATCGGGTGGGTAGCGAGATCAAAGCTTCTTGGCTGGCAGGAGGAGTGCGTTCCGAGGCAAGTTTCCGCAACAATTCTTCTCCAGCCTCATCGACGCACTCGATGAAGGCCTTGCCAAATGCGTCCCGTTTTGTCTCTTCTTCCAACAGCCGAAAGAGCGTTGCGATCTCGGACTCCAAAGTCCCCGCAGCAAGCTTGGCCGCAAACAAATTGCTCTTCAATACTTTTTCTCTCAACTGAGCGGACAATTCTTGCTCCGCCAAGGAAATACCGCGTTCACCGAAGAGGCCCATCACGGTCATCAGAAGAATTGGCCCTACGATCCCCAGCAACATCAAGGGCCTGCGCAGTCGCGCCATGTTACGGCGTTCAATCGCAGCCAAAACTTGCTGTACGTTGGCGAACCGATCTTCAGGTTTCTTTGCTAGGCACCGATCGATGATTCCAATCAGCCACCGATCCATCCCTCGAACACGATGATGAGCACGGGGAAAGTGAGTCTTGTAGATCGTGTCGCGATAGCGTTTCAGTCGCTCTGGCAAACTTGCCGCCGTATCCAACGTGGTAACTGTATCTGGAGTCTTGTACGGTGGATTCCCAACGATCATGCAATACATGATCGCTCCCAATGCGTAGACATCCCAACGCGCATCCGGGATAGCATTCAGATCAGCCTGCTCCGGAGCCATGTAAAACAGAGTTCCCAGCGAAGGCGTTTGCTCCGTGGATAGCCGGCTTTGCCCGAAGTCAGCAAGCCTTGGCAACAAATCTTGATCCAGCAAAACATTGGCGGGCTTGAGATCGCAATGCAGTACCCCTTTGCCATGGGAATGATTCAGCCCTGATGCGATATCCGAAAACACTTCGACCGCCTTCGAGAGCGGCAAGGTACCTCGATTCCGAATCAAATCGTCCAGCGATCCATTCTCCAGATACTCCATCACATAATAGGGAGGTTCCGCATCCCAACCCACTTCAAGGACCTGCACAATGAATCGATTGCCAGCCATGCTGACTAAGTTCTTGACCTCGCGTGTCAGCAGGGACCAATTGACACCCGAACGATGCAAATAAAACTTAATGGCTACCGTTCGCCCCGTGTTCAGGTTGTTGCCAACCCACACTTGACCAAACGCTCCCTGGCCAAGCAGTCGATCCAAACGATATCCAGGTACTTGCGCAGGCGGAACGGTAGCCCGTAGGCTCAGCTCTTCGGCTCGCATTTGCTCCCCAACAGTCTGGTTGAGCGTGTTGTCGAGCGGATCTGGATCAGAAACTAAGGTCAAGGAAACCTGCGGTTATTTTTGAGTATGAAACTTCCAAACGGGCAACTGCTCGGTGGACAGTGGCTTCGCGAGCATCTTCAACCTGAGCAATTCGAATGGAATATAATTTTCTTTCAAGATGGCATCATGAAAGTCGCGATTGTTCATTTTTCCTGCCTGCACTATTTCAGCGTGAAGTGCTCGTAATTGCAAACCTCCCAGCATGTAACCAGCTTGGTACAAAGGCCCATATCCGCCCATGATGGAACGGCGGACTTCGGCGGCGGCTGCACTCGGCTCATGCCCGACTCGGTCGATGAGATACTGGACGCATTCCTCGGCACTCCATTTCCCCAGCTGATAATTGAGCGAGAAAACAATTCGAGCCGCCCGATGGCGTCGCCAGAAAAGCATCCCAACCCTATCTTCAGGCGAGCCCGCGAAACCCATATCCCACAATTGCATCTCCCAATAAAGAGCCCAACCCTCCATCCAAAAGGGAGAACTGAATAGTTGCCGGTAGGGGCGGTACCGTTCCAAGACGTAGTACTGAAGATGGTGCCCAGGAACCAATTCATGATGAACGGTTGCTCTGCAAAAGTGAATATTGTTACTCTTCAGGCTCATCAATTTCTCAGCATGCGTCATCGTGTTGGTAGGAAAGGAAACGATGATATTGTCCCCTCCTAAGAAGTAGGGATTCACCCGCTGAGCCTCCGGGCTCATCATTTCCACACGCCAGCCTTGTTTGGCCATTTCAGGGATCGAAATCAAATCATTCCCCTCAAGAAAACGAATCGCTTCCCAAGCCAATTCGCGAATCAACTTGGGCTGATCCCCGGGCTCCACATGCAACGTCTTCACATGCTCCAATGCCTTTCGCCAGTCGCCATCCAGATTGAGCTCGTTCGCGGCTTGCTTGAAACGTTCATCGCACCATGCCAATTCAAATTCACCTATGGCAACCAGCTCCGCAGCCGAATAGGTAATCCAAGCGTGCCGAAGGTCTTTTCCCAAGGCGTCGGCTCCAATAGGAACCCCTACAATCTTGTCTTTGTCATTCTCATCCAATCCCGCCAACACTTCGCGCACCGCCCTGCGATGGGCAGACATGGCTGTCTTGGCAGCCTCAAAAGGCTTCCCTGCCCACCAAGTGTATTCAGGATCGTAGCTGTCGTGATAACGATGAGTGTCTTGAACCTGCCTAGCCAATTGATCCAACAAAGAAACGGCGTGAACAGCAACGGTTGCCGCCGCCGAATCTTCGCTCTTAGGAGCTTTCAAAATCGCTTGCGCTGAAGCGTTGGCCTGGGTAGCTATTTCGTCCAACAGCGACGCAGAATCTTCGGCATCAAGAACACTACCATATTCCTTGGTTGCGCAATAACGAAGCAGTAAATCCGAATACGAAAACAATTTTTTCGCGTCATCATCGCGAACAACTTGATTTGCATGGAGCTCCGAATCATGCCGCACTTCTGAACGCAACATCAACCAATCGATTTGATCGTCATACGGAAGTTTTGCAAAATCGATCTCGTCTAATTTCTGCCCCCACGCCTCTAACATTTTGATCTTGTATTCCATCCCAATAGGATCAATCGACAAGCGAAAACGATGCCCTAAAGTTTTTTGGTCGGCCTGGTATTGCAATACCAGGGACGAAATTGCAACATCTTTATCGGATCCGGACCAAGTCGCTATCGAGGCATCTGTCTTCTTAACCGTTGGTTTGAAATCCTGAGCCTTAGTTTCCGGTTGAACGCTGATGGCGTACAGTAATACCAGGACTTGCAAAGCCTTGAACCAGTTTGTAAAGAAAATGGAAAGTGGGTATGTTGGAATCATATCATCATGCAACCCGTCTAGCGTGAAAACCTCTTGCTCGAATCTTCTACCCCAGTATACCAAGACGCTGTTTTGAGTGGCGGTGAACACCATCTTTCCAAAAGCAATGCGCGTTCTCCCCCCCGTTTTTCGGGCATCGGCCAGCTAGATTTCAGATTGGAACTCCTTGAGGGGCCCGTGAGCCATCGTCGACTCTCGCAACAACTGAATTTTCAAAATTGACATCTATGCTTTCGGTTTTGCTGGCGTTTTCGTCAACCTTGGCAAGAAGCTTGTTTACAATAGCGGACGCGAGCCGCCACGGCGGATCACGGAGTACCACCGGACTTCCTGGCTCAACGAACCCACTTTCTACACTTCCCTACAACGATCCGAACCATGCCTTTCCGTTTTGCAATCTTGGTGTTGGCAATTGCGAGCAGCTTTTTTGCTGGTGCGACTCATCTTCTTCATGCCCAAGAAAAATCATCATCGGATCCAGCGAAGTCCATCGGGACTCTGCGACGCGAGTCGCCACCATTTCGAGGGTTGGATGGGACTCTGTTCATGCAACAGTCCGCCGAATATCGAGCGTGTTGCATTCAGGCCTTTCGCTTAGCGACCCATCTTGCCATGGCCAAAAACTCGGAACGAAAACAACCTTCGCTTCCAGCTGCTGTCGTACTCGATCTCGATGAAACCGTATTGGACAATGGTTGGTTCCAGTCGCAGCAAATTCGGGAGCAACTGGCGTTCGATGCCAACCGTTGGTCTCAATGGGAGCAGGAAGGAGCCGATCAAGTGCGTCTTATCCCTGGAGCTAAAAAATTTATCGAAGCTCTTCGGGCTGCGAACATCCAACCGGTCTATATCACCAATCGGAACAATGATGCTAGGCAACAAACAATGAAGGTCCTAGACAGACTAGGAGTCGCCGTACCTGACGAGCAACTACTGTGCGCCGACATGTCAACTGGCTCCAACAAAACCAGCCGCCGCCATTCGATTGAAGCCAAGTTCGATATCTTGCTTTACGTCGGAGATAATCTTCGCGATTTTGACGAACGCTTCCGTTTTGGCGAAGCAGGCACCCTAGGAAGATTCAGCACACTGGACGAGCTAGAAGGCAAATTTGGGGTGGAATGGGTTATACTTCCTAACCCTGCCTATGGCGAATGGACCAAAGCATTCAGCAATTCGCCCGCCGATGCAGACTTGCTATACAAGTAAATCATCGATCAAGAACAACCTTAATCCTCAACATCAAAGCACTTTCTTCATTACCTTTTGCCAATCGAGCGAAGTTGCAATTTTATGACTCAACGAACCCGTACCAATCGACGTGATTTTCTAAAGCAATCTGCTCTTGCTGGTTGCGTGGCCCCCACGATCGCACCCTTTGCCACCACGCAAGCTTGTAGCTTTCGAGCCAACGACAAACTGCGACTAGCCAGTATCGGTGTTGGAGGAATGGGGGCGTCTGACTTGGCTTCGTTGAGCTCCCACGCTAAGGTCGAGGTGGTTGCGCTTTGTGACGTGGACAGCAGTAACTTAGCAGCAGCCGCAGAAAAACATCCCAATGCTAAGCTTTTTGCTGACTTTCGAAAAATGTTTGATGCGATGTCCAACGAGATCGACGCGGTCAATGTTGCAACACCCGATCATACACATGCTTCTGCAGCTATGACGGCCATGAATGAGAACAAACCCGTCTATTGCCAAAAGCCCTTGACGCATGATGTTTTTGAATCCCGCATGCTGAGCCTTAAGGCGCAGAAGACCAAACTGGTGACTCAGATGGGAACACAAATCCATTCCGCAAGTCCCTACCGAACTGCAGTCAAGCTAATCCAAAGCGGCAAGATCGGCAAAGTCAAGGAAGTGCATTCCTGGAGCAATAAAACATGGGGCTATGAAGGGCCCACCCCCGTCGAAGCTCCTGTTCCATCGCACGTGGACTGGGACCTATGGCTTGGCACGGCAGCGTTTCGACCGTACGCAGAAAGTCAGTACCATCCAGGAAACTGGCGACGTTGGTACGATTTTGGATGTGGAACCATGGGAGATATGGCTATCCATATCCTAGACCCTGTATTCACCGCTTTGAAACTAGGAAATCCACGACGAGTCGTTTCGTCAAGCGATACGCCACCTTCTCAATCGTATGGACTCAAAAATCAAACGAGGTTCGCTTTCGATGCGTCCCCCTTCACCACGCCCAACTTTCTTTTGACTTGGAACGATGGTGGTTCGATGCCTGACACAAGCTCCTGGCCAACCCGGATGCGCGATGGCAAGCCTGAACCACTCCCTGACCAAGGCTCCATGTTTGTGGGTGAGAAGGGGTACGTTTTGCTTCCTCATATCGCGATGCCAATCTTGCTTCCTGAAGGAGATTTTTCTGAGACCAAAGTGGAAGCGGCTCCGGACGGGAATCATTACCATTTGTGGGTCGATGCTTGCCTTGGAGGTGCCCCAACCACGGCTCACTTTGGTTACGCTGGCCCGTTAACGGAGGCGGTTCTGCTTGGGGTTCTTGCCAATCGATTCCCCAAACAAGAACTCGTTTGGAACGCAGCCGCAATGACGATTGAAAATCATCCAGCCGCCCAAGCATTGATTCGGCGCACCTACCGATCCGGTTTTGAAGTCGACGGTCTAAGCAGCTAATCGAATTGAAAGGTAGGTTAGGCCGAAAGGGCCATTTCATACAATCGCATGACTCGTTCGCGAACCACGACCGGGGAACACATGGTGTTCACTCGGTCATGTGCAGATTTGCCATATGTGACTACAAACTCAGGCGATTGCTTCAAATCTTGAATTGCCGAGGCTAACATTTGATGATCCTCGGAGGGGAAGACAACCCCGTCTATTTTGTCACGGACAATTTCTTTCATCCCACCGGCGTCACTTACAACCGGGCAAACGCATTGCCCCATCGCCTCCAGCAAAGCCCGGCATAAACCTTCTTTCCGAGATGGCATCACAAACAAGTCCATTGCCGGCATAAACGACGAACCGTTTGGGACATAACCTAACCAACGAACACGGTCTCGAATTCGTTCGTCCGTGCGAAGCCTTTCCACTTCGGGATCCTCAAGATTGCCAACCATAACGGCATATAGATTGGGGATTCCGTCACAATCCATCATGGCTCGAAGCAGGATATCGATCCCCTTCACGGGGCGGATGGTAGCGACCGTCCCAACCACAAATGCGTCGAATGGGACATTCAGTTTTCGACGAATTTCTTCTCGCGATAAAGTCGGATCGGGAACGGACACGCAATTGTAAATGACGTGGCAACGATTTTCTCGAACGCCCGCTTCTTGCAAAGCAGCCTTGACCGCATTCGATTCACATGCATGAAGAGCGACATAAGGCGAAAGGTAAGTAAACCAGTTCGATGGATCTCGCCACGAAGGAGGTCTGGTGATTCCATAGAACGAGACGATTTTCGGCTTCCGACGCATCCCCATCGTTGCTAGTACCGTTTGAGCTAACGACCTAGGTTCGAAAGCATGCACGACGTCGGGGGAAAATCGAAGAATGGTGCTTCTCAACTGCCGAATGGAGGCCAGGTCGAATTTGCATCGGCACGGAAGATACTGAAAAATCGCATTGCCAACGTTTTCGCGCAGAGGGTTGCTTCTGCCAGCTACCAGGAGCTTAAAACCGGAGGTCAATTCCGTCTTGCGTTGCAGCTCCCGAGCAAGCTCGTCTGGACCATGAATGATCAGCAAACGCATCGAGTTCTTTCACCTTTCCATTCAATTGGATCCGAACTCCATGCGTTCGCAATCCGCCGACACTTCGGGCTGCAATTCGATACTCGTTCCCGTCACGATTCCCATCATAAAACGATTCGCAACAGCGAGCATACTCTCATGAAGCTCGTCCGCTTGGCTAGCGCCGAAGCAACTAACGTTTGCCGATTTTCCGCAGGCGCTCTGGCATCGATTTTGGACGAAGCGAAAGTTGAGTCCAGCTTGAAAAGCAATTTTGACGGCTCGGGCCATCTCGTCATGCGAACAAACGGTTGAGCCTTCGCATTGCGAGAACAACACCTCAAGATTCCGAGCTTTTTTCCAATTCGAAAGAGCCCTTGCAGCACGCGGAAATGCTCCTGATAAAGACACGACTCCAGCCAATTGTTCAGGATACTTCAGCCCGATCCACTGAGCCATCGTCGCACCACCACCAAAGCCAGCAAGGAAGACGCGATCAGGATGGATCGAAAGGGAACTCATCGCGGCATGAACACTTTCCCAGACTAAATCCTCAGCCGCTGCACAGTCCGTTAGGGTTTGGCCCCATTGAAATCGGCGTTCAGATCCTCGAGAATTCACGTTCCCTCTGGGTGCGATCGCGACAAAATTTTGAGTACTAAGCGATTCCATAACGCCATCGAGTTCCATTTCGGAGCTGGAATCACTATGAAGCCAGACGATCAACGGGTAGGCGTAACCTGGTTCGTACGAACGAGGAACAAATAGCCGATGAGGAAAATCAAGTGGAGGGCTGGGTGTTTCAGAAACAATTCGATCACGAGAATTATGCGAAGCTTCATAGCGTTGTTGAAGCGATTCTTGGAGCATCGAAAGGCGACCCATGCAATAGTTCCTAGTTTCCAAGCGACTGTACGGATGAGATGTTTTTGCCAGGAGCAACGCGAAGAAAACACGTTGTATTAGGCAGGTCCATAGGGCGTCAATGGCGCAAATAATAATAATTTGACAATGCAAATTGCTAGCGTTTGGCAATCCGCCAGTCGGCACTGCGGGTGGTCGTGAAAAATCACAACCACCCCTCGAACGCAAGCAAGCTTACGCAGAGAGCAATTGCCCCATCGTTGCCACCAGCGACTTCACGGCATCCACGCTCTTTTGGAACGCTGCTTTCTCACCATCCGTCAACGACAACTGAATGATCTTTTCGATTCCGTTGCTACCAAGAATAACCGGCACGCCAACGTAATATCCGCCTACGCCGTACTCTTCATCGCAATAGGCTGCGCACGGAATCAATCGCTTCTTGTCGCGCACGACAGCTTCGACCATTTGTGCAGTCGCCGCAGCGGGTGCGTAGTAAGCGGACCCCGTCTTCAGAAGCGAAACAATCTCAGCACCACCATCGCGCGTTCGCTGAACGATCTCTGCAAGTCGCTCCGGCTTGATCAACTGAGTTACCGGTATGCCACCGACACTGGTGCAGCTCGAAATGGGAACCATCGTATCGCCATGCCCACCCATGAGCATTGCAGAAATATCCTCAACGCTTACTCCTAGCTCCATCGCTAAGAAAGCTCGAAAACGAGCCGTGTCCAAAACGCCAGCTTGTCCGATGACTCGGTGCGACGGAAAACCTAAAACCTGAAAAGCACGTTGAACCATGGCATCCAGCGGATTGCTAACCACGATGACAACCGCGTTCGGACTAGTTGCTTTGACGTTCTCTGCCACATTGGTCACGATCTTGGCATTGGTACTGAGCAAGTCATCGCGACTCATTCCAGGCTTACGAGCGATCCCAGCGGTGATCACTACAACGTCGCTGTTGGCTGAATCCGCGTAGTCGGTGGTCCCTGTAAGCCGACTATCAAATCCCATGATCGGGGAGGCTTGCATCAAGTCCAAGGCTTTCCCCTTGGGCATGTTCTCCGTCATTGGAATATCCAACAAAACAACATCACCCAGTTCCCCAGCAGCACACCAATGGGCACAAGTGGCTCCAACGTTTCCAGCTCCAATGATGGTAATTTTGGCTCGACGCATAAGATATTGCCCTGAGTTTAATAGGTGATGACAATGAAGGTTGATTGAGTAAGACGAAGTATGGGAACATTGTCGTCATCGTCAAGAGACCCTCCGGAACACTTGAAGCCGGCCTCCTTGAACCGCAACGTTTCCATATCGACTACCACGGACAACTCGAAAGCACATTTTGGAAAGGAACCCATCCTGTGGGAGCATGCGATGGTGCAAAAATCGAGACCGAGATCGCGGATGCAGCCCGTCGTCTATCCCGGTGGGGAAAACCACCCAAGCGACCCGGATTCGACCGAATTAGCCAGCCAGGGAAGCCTTTCTCTACCACCGTACCCTAAGGCGACGCCAACCGCCTTGGACGCCGCATAATACGCCAATAAAAACCCAGGGCTAAACTGCTAAGCCCCCCTTAAGGGGAGTCGAAATTGTTTCGTGAAATTAAGAAGAAAATCGCGTTAATTTACGTTGAACAAATCTTAATGATAGCTACGCTGATGAAGTTTTGACGCGTGTCGCAACACGCGGTTTGCGGAATCAATTGTTCGTCATTTTTTGTGGGGAATTAACAGGATGTCACGTTTGCGAACCACTCGGTCGGCGTTTACGCTTGTTGAGCTTTTGGTGGTTATCGCCATCATCGGGATTTTGGTTGGGCTTTTGTTGCCAGCAGTTCAAGCTGCTCGTGAAGCCGCTCGGCGAATGCAGTGCGGAAACAATGTTCGCCAAATCGGTTTGGCGCTCTACAACTTCGAATCAGCTCGAAGAAAGTTACCCCCTTCAAGCATTCAGTTCTTCGGAACGGGTGCAGCGCCCGCCAACGCTGTAACTGAGCTATCAGAATTCATCAAGGCTGGAACAACGGGCGCCCTTGCTTCGGATTACGCCCAGCAATGTTTTTTGACAACGGTTCTTGCTCAGCTGGAGCAAACCAATGTTCTGCAGGCTGGAACAGGCTACGATATTCGTCGCGATTGGCATGACCCTTTGAATCGGCCTGCTGCTTCTTCACGGATCCCCACCTATCTTTGCCCGTCAAGCCCTGCCGTAGAACGTGTTTTCGACACCACTCGGCTTCCATCGGGACATATTGCCCGAGTCGGTGGGGACTGGCGCCCCGGGCTTTCGGACTATATGGCTGTGAATCGCGCTAACAATCGTACCGTGGCCTGGAACAATATCACCAATTCCAACCCGCCCTTTCCCGGTGCCGATTCTATCCGAGCGGTACTTTCTTCCAACGCTTACACCCGATTGGCCGCCATTACGGATGGCCTCAGCAATACCATCATGATTGCAGAGGCGGCAGGACGCCCAAGCCGATATGTTCAAAATCGAATGATTTCGGATTACGCAGTTTTTGGCAGCGGTATCGATATCAATGGCGTTTGGGCTCACTCCGGAAACGACATCGCTGTCGATGGCTCCAATATGACCGTCGTAGCCGGTATTCCTACCGCCAGCAACATCTCAACCACACTCGGACAAACCTGCTCCATCAATTGTACCAATCAAGGGGAGATTTATGCCTTCCATACCGGTGGTGCTCAGGTGGTGCTCGGCGATTCGTCAACTCAGTTTTTGTCCGCCACGATCGACCTTCGTGTTCTTCAATTATTGTGCTCTCGCGCTGACGGAACACCCGTCAGTTTCGAATAACCATCCAGCACTTTCGCTAGCGAATTAGTTTGCAAAAGCCCGTGCGTCCAGCCTGCGATGCACGGGCTTTTTCTATGGAAATGCTTTAAAAAGCGACCCACTGCCATGTAAGGAAAGACACCGTTCATGGTTGTTGAATTGGCTCCTTTCCACAGCGACCCATCCCAATTCCTGTCCTCAGCCAATTGGCTGGCGGTCGACAGGTTTTCCACCGACCCTCCACCGTTGCAATTGGGACGTCAGGTATTTTTTGAACGACGGTTTCATACGGTCTTTACCGCATCTTCATCATTCGAAAAGTTTTTCTGAAGTCTCAAAACCATTTTGTAGTTTGACGCGAGAGCTAGCATTCCTAGAATCCACTCCCGTCGAGCGCAATTTGGCGTTGCATGAAATGATCGTTAGATTGGGCATTAGGCCATCAATCAGACGAAACAAATGCAACCGATTCAGCCGTTACGATCGACGTCAGGCAGGATGGTTCCTGTTTGAAAAGGAAACCAAAGCAAAGCCTCTGTTTTGCTTCGGACTCGCATGGTTCAGGAGTTTGCGATGAAAATAGCGCACGACGTTGCTATGATCGAAAGTTCGATTGCCGACTTGGCGAAAAGTAGGCTCAGGCAACGAATTGGCAAAGATCGTATGGATCTTTGGTTCGGAGGTGATGCCAAATGGACCGCGATAGGTCATAATCTAGTCGGAATTGAAGTCGCTAGTTCTTTCGTAGCAGACTGCGTGTCCAAAATGTTCCGGGACGATTTGCAGGCTGTGATTCTCGAAACGGCGGGCCCAGACTTCGGATTCCAAATTACGGTTGCATCGGACCATCCAGAGGTCCTGTCAAACGACCCTACCAAGGTGGATGCCCCCCCGTTGCAAGCATCAGCCAACGTGACTCACCAGCCGAATGTGAAACCAAACGTGTTAGCCGCTCATTCCTCGTCGAAACCGGAAGCCATGAAGACGGATGCAACGCGTTCGTTGGCAACTGGCCGAAGCTCGCATGAGTCGGATACAGCCAGCCCATTTCGCGTCGTTCGCCCGGGAGGCCCCTTTAGCCCAACCGAGGACGACTCAACGACCTCGTCGGATTCGTCGTCGCTGCGTGCGGAACTCGATAACGCATCGACAGACGTCCATGTCGATCGATTGGTAGAAATTCGACGCGAAAATGAACGGCGTTGGGACGAGTTCATTCCTGGCGACCATAACAAGCTTGCCTTCACCGCAGCTCAAATGGTCATCGAGCGTCCTGGTCAGATCAGCCCGTTGCTCATTCACGGACCAAGCGGAACAGGCAAGTCGCACCTGGCTCTAGCTCTAGCTCACAAGTTGCGTATGACGCACCGGATGAGACGCGTACTAGTCTTAACGGCCGAGCAGTTCACAATCGAGTATACCGAGAGTGCTCGCGGCGGGGGCTTCGCTAACTTTCGTCGCAAGTACCGCGATGTGGAGGCCATTGTGATCGATGACATCCAGTTCTGCTTAGGGAAGCTCGGTACCTTGGTCGAGCTTCGCAACACCATCGATATGTTGCTACGAGAAAAACGTCAGATCGTTTTAGTTGCGGACCGCGGCCTGAACGAACTCTCGGGACTCGGCGCCGATCTTTACGCTCGCTTGTCTGGCGGGATGGCCTGTAGCATCGACCCCTTGGACACCACCACTCGCGGAAACGTTCTTCGCCGAATGAGCTCCAAGCTTGGGCTATCCCTTGCCGAATCGACAATCCGCTCCCTTGCTTTACAATGCAGCGGGGACGCACGTATCCTACAAGGTATCTCGCATCGACTAGCAGCCCAGCACCGTATTCTCGGTCGCGAACTATCGGAAGAAGAAGCGGTTCGATGTTGCTTGGATTTGATCCGTGCCAGCCAACCCGTCGTGAGACTCACCGATATCGAGAAAGTGGTCTGCGAAGCCTTTGGGCTCGAAGAGAAAATGCTTCGCGAGAAAAGTAAGTGCCAAAGCATCAGTCAGCCAAGAATGTTGGCCATGTTTTTGGCAAGAAAGTACACGCGGACCGCACTCTCCGAGATCGGCGAGTATTTCGGCAATCGGCAGCATTCGACTGTTATCTCAGCTCAGAAAAAAGTCGAGCAATGGCTGGAAACCGACGGTCTGATTGGATGCGGCCGCGGGCAAATCGGCGTCCGAGACATCCTCAAAAACCTCGAAGCCACTCTTCAAGTTGGCTAAAGCCTGATTGTGCCCGTTTAAAACAAGCGATTGTAGCCGTTCAGGGCAGCGACGCGATAAGCTTCCGCCATCGTTGGGTAGTTGAATGTCGTGTTGATAAAATACTCCAGCGAGTTCAACGGAGGCGGCTGTTTCATGATTGCCTGCCCAATGTGAATGATTTCCGAGGCGTTAGGACCAAAGCAATGCACCCCCAGGATCTCAAGCGTCTCACGGTGGAACAATAACTTGAGCATGCCGATGGCCCTGCCTGTGATCTGGGCGCGCGCTAAACTCTTGAACTGAGACTGCCCCACTTCGTACGGAATTTTCGCTTCTGTCAACTCACGCTCCGATTTGCCAATCGAACTGATTTCAGGGCTTGTGTAAATTCCATTCGGAATATCCGTCAACTTCATGATCCCGTCGGTCGCGCCGCCAATATGCTGGGCAGCAGCACGCCCTTGCATGTATGCTGCACTCGCCAAGGAAGGGAACCCAATCACATCCCCTACCGCATATACGTTCGGACAGGATGTTTGGAATCGATCATTGACCTGCAATGCTCCTCGACTGTTCACTTCCAGTCCAATCGCTCCGAGATTTAGATCCTCCGTGTTTCCTGATCGACCATTCGCCCAAAGCAAGATGTCTGTTTTGACTTGCTTGCCGCTCTCCAGATACAACACAACCCCATCATCGTGAGGAACAATCTTCTCAAACGTTTCGTTGTGACGCAGCACAACTCCCGAATCACGCATCTGATAACTCAATGCATCAATGATTTCATCATCCAGAAACTCTAGCAGTTTCGCTCGGGTGTTGACGAGATTCACTTTGATGCCAAGATTTCGAAACATGGATGCATACTCGCACCCAATAACACCTGCACCGTAAATCGCAATCGACTGAGGCTTTGAAGACAAATCGAGGATCGTATCGCTATCGAAAATTCTCGGGTGTTTGAAATCAACCCCTTCCGGGCGAAAGGGGCGAGATCCAGTAGCGATCACGATGCTATCCCCGCGAATCGTCGTTTCGGAATTGATCTGGAGCGTGTTCTTGTCAACAAACGACGCCTTACCATAAATGACAGGGACATTGTTGCGTTCGTAGAATGTCTGTCTCATGGAAACTTGTTTTGCAATGATCGATTTGCTGCTAGCACGCAACTGAGCAAAGGTTGGGTTGAGATGCACTCCCAGCTCCCGAAGGATGGGGTTGTTCATGGATTCCATCACACTGTAAATCGAAAAGCGAAGTGCTTTGCTTGGAATGGTTCCCCAGTGCGTGCAACCACCACCAATCTTGTCATACGCTTCGATCACGGCGACTCGTCGCCCTTCCTTGGCGGACTGCATGGCCGCTCCTTCACCGCCCGGTCCGGTACCGATCACCACGACATCAAACTTTTGATCCCCCATCACAACTACGCTCCCTCAAGTCCTGTTTGCAAATCAACAAATTATCAATGCTGGACGCACCAAACGAGGTGCGACCGGCAGTGCTGCATGTCCCATTCAACATGCAAGTGCAAAGAATCCAATGTCACTCGCTGGCTAGAACAACGGCCCCTTGCCGGTAGCCCGTCTCCAAGCAGATAACTGACCTAGGTGAAGATTAGCGTGCGAAACCAAAAGAAAGGTAGACATATCATCGACCGTAGGGAGTTCGGTTTCGAAGAACCCGAGCTTTTGAGGGGCCTGCAGCGACTCGGGCGTCATCTTGGCATAAAGTTCGGAGGCATTCTTGTATGCCGCTTCCAACGTAGCAACGAGCACTTCCTTTGCAGGGTAGTCAGCTCGATTCTTGGATAGAGGCTTCTTGGTGTCCGCTTTTTCATTCCAGTCCGATGGGCAAACTCCATCCCCCCCTAGCAACTTCGCAGCATAGTCCGCTGCTGTTGCTAAGTGGAGAAGAATCCAAGCAGGGTGGTTCAAGCCGAGCGGCTGTTCCGTCATCAATGCATCGTCGACGTCGGCCATAATGGTTTTGGCGTACCCAATGGTGGCCGCAATGTTGCTGCAAATTGCGTT
>JBIKLJ010000265.1:0-6077 GCA_044359895.1 Pirellula sp. | reverse complement strand
CCACTAGGATCTGATCCTAGCCAGTCCGATTTCTGCGACATCGGCATACTGGCCCATTCGCTTAGGGAACTCAATTGGAGCGTGTGAGTGCCGAACTTTTGGCGGTAAAACGGATTCTGTGGTAAGACCGTTGCCAAAAGACGGTTCAGGCTTTCCAGCTGGTATCGTTCCAAATCAGATCGGTCCAGCTCCAGCATCTTCTGACGTCGAGCTCGATTTTGTTCAAGATGTTCCATGACGTAAGTTGCTGTCGATTCGAATCAGAGCGAACGGATTTCGTTTTTCTCGATGGAAATTCGTTTCAGCTCGACAAGAGGTACTGCTTCCTTGGATCGCGAACAACCATTGACGCAACTGGAGCAGCTTGATTTCGCATTGGTTTCGCGTGGTGCCTGTACAAGTCGTATCCAGAATACGATCCAGGATCGCAAAACAAGTGCTGCACAAAGAAGAACGACGAAGATAGCAATTGCGGTTTGAAGACTCATAACCATCATGTCCTTTCTGTCGTTAACTAAATACTTTGAATGCGATCCAAGCGCCGATGTAGGCGAGAGTCGTCATGTACACGAACGAAAAAACAGGCCATCGCCAAGAATTCGTCTCGCGTCGGATCGTCATGAGGGTAGCGGAACATTGAGCGCACAATGCGAAGAAGATCATAATGGACATGGCGGTCGCAAGAGAAAAAACTGGCCTGCCATCTGCCCACCGAGCGTCCTTCATTTGAGCTTGAAGACCCTCGCTTTCATGATCTTCGGCAGAACCCAACGAATAGATGGTTCCTAGCGTCGAAATGATGACTTCTCGAGCAGGAAAAGAGGCGATCACGGCCACTCCGATTTTCCAGTCCCAGCCCAAAGGTTTCACCGCAGGTTCGATGAATCGACCTGTTAAACCCAGAAAACTGTTTTCAATCAGCGAACTTCTC
The DNA here is from genome assembly GCA_044359895.1 of Pirellula sp. Lineage (GTDB taxonomy): Bacteria > Planctomycetota > Planctomycetia > Pirellulales > Pirellulaceae > JBKCUI01. The sequence continues at coordinate 5,146 of JBIKLJ010000265.1, read as the reverse complement.
AGCGCATTGACTCGGTCGGTTTCTTCGGCAATGGCTAGGCGGGTTCTTTCCAGTTCTCCGTCCATTTGCTCGAGCTTGGATGCTTCTTGAGCTTCGGTGGCTTTGGTTTTCTGAGATTCCAACGAGGCAAGTTCGGCTTGTTGTTTTTCAAGCGAGGACGTTGCAGTATCGACTTGGCCATGATCGCCTGGGAAATAACCAGCGGCCCAAACCAAAACCGTTGTGCAAAATATCAACGTTCCAGCTCGGGTAACGAACGCGAGAACGCGTTCCCATACGCGCTGATAGATAACAAATGGCGATGGCCACTTGTAGGAATGCAATTCCATCAAAAAGGTAGCCGTTTCGCCGGGGAAGAAAAACTTCTTAAGAAACCAAGCGACTGGAATGGCAACGATGGCACCGATCGATTGCATTCCTAACAGTACCAAACCTTGCAGCGAAACCCAGCCTGCTGCGTAAGTCGTCGCGGGAACAAAAGCAGACACCATCAGGATATAGACCGGCATGCGTGCCGAGCAGCTCATGAGTGGGGCGATAAGCAAAGTAACCATCCGGTCTTTTCGATTTTCGATGGTGCGGGTGGCCATGATACCTGGTACTGCGCACGCGAAGGAAGACATCAAAGGTAGGAATGACTTTCCACTGAGGCCGACCGAGGACATCAGCTTATCCATGACGAATGCCGCACGCGCCATGTAGCCGCAGTCTTCTAAAACCGCAATGAAGAAAAATAGAATCGCAATCTGCGGCAAGAACATCAGCACGCCCCCTACGCCCGCCACCACCCCGTCCACAAAAAGGCTTCGCAGTGCACCTGGTGGCAGTACTCCTTCCACTTGGGCACCGATCCAACCTTGGAGCGCTTCGATTCCTTGCATCGGCAAAGCCGCAAAAAAGGTGATCGATTGAAAAACCAAAAACATGATTAGCACAAACGCAAACATCCCAACCCAACGATGAGTCAGCCACTTGTCCACTTTGTCGCTCCAAGAAACCGATTTGGATTCACGCCGTGTGACCGCGCCCTCGATCGTGCGACGAATCCACGCATAGCGGGTCTTGGTTTCGAACATGGGGACCTTGCAACCAGCTTCTGCTAAACGATTTCTCGAAGCTGCAATGCGATCATTGATCTCATGCAAACCGGATTGACAAAGCGAACGTTGGTATTCGCCATCCGTGTCAATAAGCAGCCGATCCACCTGAAAGCGAAACGACGACTTCCCCTGCGAGGCAAGCCAAGCCGCTAGTTCTTCCACTTCTGTATGAAAAACTTCTGGAAATTGAGCCCGGGCAAATTGGTTGGGTTGGATCTCGTCCGGCGGGGATAACAACAAACGCTCAATGGCTTCGCGAACCCGCTCAATCCCTTTTCGTTTGTTGGCAGAGGTGCAAACCACGGTCACCCCGAGACGCTTCGATAGCAAATCCGCATCGACCTTGATACCCTCTGATTCCACGCGGTCCCACATATTGAGAACGACAAGTACGGGTAACCCGAGTTCATAGACCTGACTAAACAGATAAAGGTTCCGCTCGATATTGGCGGCATCCAAGATCACTACGGCTAGTTCTGGTTTGGCCTGGTTCGGAAATGTGCCCGTTAGCACGTTGACCGCAACCGCTTCGTCCGCCGACCTCGCTGCAAGCGAATAAGTTCCAGGAAGGTCGATCACATCGACTGTCAATTGGGAGCCTGAGAGGCGACCCACTTTTTGTTCTACAGTCACACCGGGATAATTGCCGACCCTGGCGTTCATGCCGCACAAAGCATTGAACAGGCTGCTCTTGCCAGTATTTGGATTACCGATCAACGCCACAGTTCTCAGAAGGGAGGGCGTCGAAGAAGCAGGCTCTTTCCCTAGCATTATTTCGTCCGGGCAATTTGTACGCGTGCTGCTTCCGTTTTTCGGAGGCTGATACGGTAGCCTTGAACCGAAAATTCAATTGGATCACCCATCGGAGCTTTCCCAATCATGGTGATGGGCTCCCCATCAATGATTCCCATTTCCATGAGCCTACTGGCCAGCACATCATTTCCTAAGACTTCGGTAATTTCGGCAGTCTCGCCCTGGCCGAGTTCGTCGAGACGCATGGTTCAATCACGCTAGCCGTTGGTGGGAACAACAAAGATGTCCGCCGAGTCACCCAACCGCAGGCTAATTCGCCTGCCTTCGATGCAAATCAAACAAGGTTCTCCGCGACACACCATGCGAACATTGCAGCCTTGCCGAATCCCCAATTCCTCCAGACGTTGAACTTGGCACGGACGACCGCACATTTCGACGATGGTGCCTTCAGAGTCGCAAGGCAAGAATTCAATTGGGAGGGGGACCGAGTCAGTGATCATAAAACCACGGAGTTGGGGTTGAGCTTCATCGTTTGAAACCAAAGTCGCTTTGCCATCGAGCATCCATTGCTAACTAGCACTCTTGTATTGGTCTTTTCATCCAGATCGGCGTTTCGGCCAATCTTTGTTGAGACTCGATTTCAATAGCGACACAATGCATCATACCCCGATGGGGCAGCCGTGAAAAGCTGGCATCACCCCTTTTCGACCTAGTTCGGAAATCTTTTTCACATTTCCGGCTGTGTAAAAGCATTTCCGCGTGGAGAGGAAACCGCCAACTTTTGAAAAACGAGGGTGATTTCCTAGAAAGCAGCACTGCAAAAGACGATGACGAGGAAGGACCGTGGCAGTTCTCAAACGGCAAAGTCACTTTTTTCGCGAAGGGAGTCGCGACTAGAAGATTTTGCCCGATTCGTCTATTTTGAATCTCGTCTTGCGGATTCTTTGAGGACGAAGTCATTTTGAAACTGTCAACGATGGCTTTTTTTTAGTAAACTCCTGCTAGTTTCAACGTTGCGGAAGATTTTAAGGTGCTTGGTTTCGAGCATCGAAAGAAGTCGAAAGGCAATAGTAGAGTGCAACAACCGCAGGCCAACAAAAAAACATTTTACGATCGATGGGGATGGCTTGTCCTCATTGCAAGCTTAACTTGCGTCCCTTTCGCATTCTTCGGAGCTGGCAAGGCAATCCAAAGCAATGTCAACAAAGTGGAGGATTGGCTTCCCAAGTCGTTTCCTGAAACCAAGGAATTGGCTTGGTTTCGGGCCAACTTTCCGTCGGATCAGTTCATCTTGGTCAGCTGGGAGGGCTGCAAACTGGGTGAAGATCCAGCGTTGGGGGCAGACGGCGACGATCCTCGTATTGCCAAGTTAGCCGAATTGGTTGCACCGAAAGAGGTGGATCCGAACGATCTGGATGCGATCGAGGCCAAGAAGTTCTTCAAGTCGGTATCTACGGGGCGTATGCTCTTGGACCAATTGACTCAAGGGGCGATGGATTATCCCGCGGCGGTAGAACGGCTGAAGGGGTCTGTCTTGGGCCCGGATGGAAGACAAACGTGCGTCATTGTATCGCTCGATCCTGAAACCACTTCCAAGCTGAAGCCCATTCTCGGTCGCGGTCAAATGCGGATTTTCCGTCCCAACATTCCGCCGGGTGTTCTTAGAAGACTAATCGCCCGAGCGGGAATCGAAGAAGACAAGCTTCACTTGGGGGGCCCCCCTGTAGACAACATTGCCATTGATGAAGAAGGGGAGAAAACCCTGATCCGGCTGGCTGGTTTTTCAGGGCTGCTTGGTTTGGGGCTGGCTTGGTGGTCACTTCGAAGTGTTGTTTTGACCATGATCGTTTTTGGCTGTTCCGTTTCAAGCGCAGCCGCATCGCTGGGAATGATCTGGGCAACAGGCGAAACAGTGGATGCAATCGTCCTGTCCATGCCTTCGTTGGTTTACGTCCTGAGTATTTCCGGGGCGGTTCACTTTATCAACTACTACAAAGATGCGGTGAGTGAAGGGGGACTGGCTGGTGCAACGGAGCGGGCCGTTATTCATTCCTTGAAGCCGGCAATCCTGTGCTCGACCACCACGGCGCTGGGCTTGTTATCCCTGTGCGCTTCGGAACTGACTCCGATTCGGAAGTTCGGTTTTTATGCTGCGATGGGCGTCATGATTCTTTTGGTGGTTTTGTACCTGCTCCTGCCTTCAGCCCTTCACATCATTGGGTACGCCAGGAAATGGGTTGTCTCGCCAGAGTCTGCGAAACAAGCCGAGCTTTCTCGCCATTCAAGTGCTATCGCCCCGTCCAAAGCAGAGATCCTTTGGGGCGTTATTGCCCGATTCATCGTTCGTAACCACATAGCTGTTGCAACTTGCAGTGTTTTGGTGACGGCCGCCATTGGTTTCGGTTTGACTCGGACAAGAACCAGCATTGACCTTCTTGAGCTTTTTGATTCGAACGCCAGGATTCTCAGAGACTACCGATGGCTAGAAAAGAACTTGGGGATGTTGGTTCCGCTTGAGATCGTGATCCAATTCGACCCAGAGAGCATCGCTAAAACTCCCGAAACGAAGGCCGAAGAAGAGCCTTCGGACGTAAATTCAAGTGAACGCTCAACCGTCGATGATCCAACCAAATTGACTTTCCTAGAAAGAATGGAGACAACCATCCAAATTCAGGAAGCAATCACCAATCGTTTCGGTGAGAAGGGGGAGAATATTGTTGGGCGTAGCATATCGGCAGCAACCTTCGCACCCAGCCTGCCCGCAAAAGGGCTAAGCACGTCTCAGTACCTTCAAAGGATGCTGTACAACAAGGGATTGGAAAGCAAACGTGACGAATTAATCAAGTCTGGTTTTTTGCGTGTAGATTCTTCCACGGGTGCAGAACTATGGCGAATCAGCTTACGAGTTGCCGCATTTGAAGGGGTCGACTACGGTCAATTCGTGCACGAGCTTCGCGATGCCGTATCCCCAATCGTGGATGCTCATATCGATCGAGTTCGCATTCTGAAGCAGATTTCAGCATGGTCGGGCGACAACAAGTTCAACGGCAAAAACGTATTGATTTGGGACCCAGCCCCGGCACCAGCCGCGGTGAATGGAATTGCTAACTACACTTCCAGCAGAATCCACAGCGTCACAAAACAGCGATCCGACGAGATTTCGTCGTTGCTAACCAAATCGAGACTCAAGGTTACGCGAGGCTCCATTGATCCGGCCAGTATGCCTTTGGTGCAAATCCAAAAGCTGAGCGAATACGACGCGATTGTTCTCACAGGAGCGTTTTCGGATGGTG
>JBIKLJ010000084.1:0-20591 GCA_044359895.1 Pirellula sp. | reverse complement strand
ATGGCCAGGGTTAACGGGAGCTTAATCACGAATCGGGTTCCCTGGCCCAGATGAGACTCCACCTCGACGGTCCCATTGAGTTCGCCAATGCGTGTTTTGACAATGTCCATCCCAACGCCTCGGCCCGAGATATCAGAAACCACTTCGGCCGTGCTAAAACCGGGTGCCCATATGAATTGCGCGATTTGGTGATCTGTCATCGCGTCGACTTCCATCGGGCTGGCTAGCCCTCGTTCTGTAGCGCGTTGTTTGACTTTCTGAGTGTTGATACCTCCGCCATCGTCGCTGATCGTAATCAGTACATGATTCCCGCTATGAGCCGCCTCTAAAGTGAGCGTTCCTGTTTCGGACTTGCCCCGGCTTTTGCGAATACTTTCGGATTCAAGCCCATGATCGATCGCGTTGCGAACCAGGTGCACCAATGGGTCCCCCAGCTCATCAATCATTCTTTTATCAAGTTCAGTGTTCTCACCGATAATTACGAAGTTCACTTTCTTTCCCATCTCATTGGATATATCACGAACGGTGCGCTTGAATCGGTTAAACAAAGGTCCAACGGGCACCATGCGAGTGTCCAGCACGCCGCGTTGCAGCCCATCCGACACCCGTGAGAACTGATCGATGGCTTCAGTGAGTTGCGTAAAACTGCGGCGTCCTTGCTCTAAGATATAAAGTTGCTCTTCAAAGGACGCAACCGACGCAAGGATTTCACGATTCCGTTGATCTACCATTTCGGAGGAACCGCTTGACGATCCATCTCCGTTACCGACCATCAACTGCTCGCGAAGCGATTCGCACAAATCCCTCAGTTGGGTCATCAGTCCCGATTTTTTGAAGGTCTCTTTCATCTGCGACGCAAGCTGAATAAATCGAGCTCGATTCACTACCAGCTCGCCAGCAAGATTCATCAATCGATCTAGGCGCTGAATATCAACGCGAACCGTTTCCACCACTTTGCTCTGGGATTCTGCAGATACAGGAGTCTCCATGACTGCCGTCCCAATTGCAGCAGTCTCAACGGGAACCGCCACGATTGGAGACTCCACAGTTGCTGCAGGCTCAGATTGCAATGCAACCGATTCGTGAGGTGCATCCGTATTGGGCTGAATCGCCACGGAAACCGGCTCATCTTCCTGGGGAACCACCGCATCTTCTTCGGAAAGCGGTTTCGCGAAACGATCTGCATCGACGACATCCATATCGTCGGCGTCGTTGACGTCGTCGATCTCGATGAGCTCGACACCGACAATATCCGTTGCCCCACGCAAAGTTTCGTTATCGAAGGAAGTCGTCAGCCACACCTGTAACGTTCGAAGCTCAGCCAAGCTTTCCAGTTGATCGGTAGTCGGACTTGTTCGAGTTACTTGGCCGAGATCGCTTAAGCGAGCGAGAATCAATTCTGCTTTCAGTTCAGGCAACTCGATGGCGCGATCAAGATACGCAATGATCCGTTTATGACCAGGACCTTCTTTCGCAGCGGTTGATTCTTCGAACAACGATTGCGATAGCTGCTCGATCAATTCAGGGGAGCTAAAAAGTGGCTTTCCATCCCGCACCTTTCCGACTGCATCTCGCAAAAAATCGACGCATTGCAAGATCAGGTTCATCATAGACCGATCAAGCGATCGAAGTCCGGACCGAAGTCGATCGAAATGATTTTCTAAATGATGAGTTAGCAAGGCAATGCTATCGAGGCCCATCATGGCGGCCGCCCCTTTGATCGAATGGATCAAACGGAACGATTCATTCAAGTGGCTCGGGCTGCCAGGGTTCGTTTCCAAGACCAACAAAACTTCCACCAGCTCATCTAATTGTTCGGATGTTTCATCCACGAACATTTGAAGATACTGCGCCATTTCGTCGGAGGGCAACCCGGTGGAGAAATTAAATTCATCGTTCACGTTAGAATCCTGGCTCTAGGGCTTTTGATAAAGGAACGTGCCGCGTTTTCGAAGCATACCAAGCATGTCGTAAACACCCTCGGAAGGTCCCACGACCAGATAGCCACCAGGGACCAAAGACGGAACGAGGTTTTCAATCACTTTGGTTTTGGATTCGCGATCAAAGTAGATCAATACATTGCGCAGCCATATGCAATCGAACGGAGGCTCCGCCAAAGGTTGCATCAGATTGTGGCTCTTAAACCGAGCCATTTGGGAGACTGCAGGCCGCAGTCGATATTGGTCGGGGGCTTCTTCCGCAAAATAGCGTTTGATTTTGGTTGGTTCTAATTCTTGCATAGTTCGCTTGCGGTAGACTGCCTCGCGAGCCAACTTCAACGATGATTCACTGATGTCCGTTCCCAACAGCTGAAACTGCCAACCTCGTAAAGGAACACTCAAATCGGCGAGGCACATCGCGATCGAATAGAGTTCTTCCCCAGAACTGCAAGCCGCAGACCAGACCCGTAATGAAGCGGCCCGTTTACCTTCCAGCTTGTCTTTGAGAAGCACTTGGATGTAGTCATTTTTAAACCACTCGAAGTTGGAAGGGGTTCGAAAAAAGGAGGTTTCATTGGTGGTGATCGCGTCTAGAAAACCCTCCAGCTCAGCACTACCGGCTTTCGATATGAGAAAGCGGTAGTAGGAATCAAAATCTTCGAAGTTGCTTGCCTTCAGCCGTCGTCGGATACGGTTACTGACAAGCGTGACTTTGGAGAAATCGATCTTGATGCCAGAACGTTCGTAGATGAATTTCTGGAACAACTCAAATTGTTTCGGCGTGAGTCGTTCCAACTCCATTGGGTTTCGGACCTTCAGCATTAGACTTTGAATTTGGCCACAAGGTCGCGCAAGCTTTGGGCTTGAGCACCCAATTGCTCAGCGCTTGCGGCCATCTCTTCGGAGGCAGCCGCATTGGATTCGGTGGTGTGCGATACGCTTCGAATAGCCACTTTGACTTCCTGGGCGCTGGCGGATTGAGCTTCGGTGGAAGCGGCAATTTGTCCAATACCCTCGGCTGTATCTTCGACGGATTCTACAATTTTGGTAAGCGATTCACCAACCTTCTTCGATAAACTAGCACCTTCTTCGACGCGACGCGATGACTCCTTAATCAATTTGGTAATTTCCTTGGCTGCTTCGCTGGATCGCTCGGCCAACTTACGAACTTCATCGGCAACCACCGCGAACCCGAGCCCATGTTCACCTGCCCGCGCGGCTTCGATAGCGGCGTTCAGTGCCAGCAGGTTGGTTTGACTTGCGATTTCGCTGATGACTTGAATGATCTCGTTGATCTGTTCGCTGGACTTCTGAATCATTTTCATCGCGTTCACCGCTTCGTCCACAGTCGTTCCACCCCCTTTGGCAAGCTTCGCCGTTTCAATCGCTTTGGACTTCGCGGAGCTTGCATTGTTGGAAATGACTTGCATCGAATCGATCATCTGAGCAACGCTTGCGGTCATCTCCTCGACGGAAGCTGCCTGGGTTTGAGCCCCTTCGCTGAGATTGGCACTGCTCTCCGCGATCGTTCTTGCTCCTTCGTTCTGCTGCTGGGCAGCCGCCATGACTTCGCCAATAAGGGTTCGCAGGTCGCAGATCATCTTTCGAAGACTGCTTCCAAGCCGGCCCATATCATCGTCACCTTGAACATCGACCTGTTGAGTCAGATCGCCGCGAGAAGCCGCTTCGACGTGGATCGAAAGCGCGTTGACCTTTTCTTCCAAAATATGCTTGTCTTCGGCTTGCTGAGCCTGGACCGCATCTTCGCGTTCTTGAGCTCGAATCTCCCGCATCGCATCGGCGGTGACGTCCGCTGCTAGCTTGACAACCTTAACGATCGTTCCCTTTTCGTCGATGACGGGGCTGTAAGCAGCTTGTAAATAAACCTCTCGGCCTCCCTTCCCATAACGCTTGAAGCGAGCGACCTTGAAAATCCCTTGGCCTAATTCGTACCAAAAGTCACGATAGTCGGAAGAGGATCGGTACTCGGGGTCCACAAACAAACTGTGATGACGGCCACGTATTTCATCCAACGTGTAGCCGATCGTGTTCAGAAAGTTATCGTTCGCCCACAGAATGGTCCCATCCACGGTGAATTCGATCATGGCCATCGATCGGCTGAACGCGTCGAACATTGCGCCCTTCGTCGTATGTGCCTGTAGTTTGGCCGCTGCATCCGCTTGATCGGACTTGGAAGCAGTGGCTCGAGCGGTTCGCCTTGGAGTCGCCTTTGCACGCGTCTTGGTGGTGGGTTTGTCGTTGTTATCGGCCATCGCGGTGCGGACTCCAATGAGTTTTCTGAGGTAATGAATTCTGAATTGTTGTTATGGGACGAATAATCGATTGCAAAGCCTAAGCTACTTTTGAGTTGTACTTCGAGAGAGATCGGGAAGGGATTCGCGACTGACTTGCTCCAGCTTTTGTGGATCCAGTAGTTCTTCGACTTCAAGCAGGACGATCAACTGCTCTTGAATACGAGCAAAACCCGAAATGTAGCTCGCACCATGGCCTGTCACCGTGTCAGGGGCTGCATGAATCGCATCCTGGCCGATTCGTACAACCTGTGTCACCGTATCGACCGTGCAACCGATGGTTCGTTTTCCCACGTTGACTACAATCGTACGCGTGTCCACATCGGCCGTCTTTGGCGCAAGCCCGAAAAGCTTCCTCAAATTGATCACGGGAATGATCGAACCGCGAAGGTTAGCAACCCCTTCCACGTAGTCAGGAACTTGAGGTGTCTTCGTGACTTGACTTAAAATGACAATCTCTTGGATCTGCTCAATCCGGAAGGCGTACGTCTGATTCTCAATTCGGAAAGCAACAAATTGAGCCACGTTTTTAGCAAGATTGTCCGTTACAACACTCGTCGTCTTCACGTTGGGCCCGATCGGGATAGAAAATCAGCATAAGTTGAAAAGCCAGCAGTCCTGTGACTGGCAATGCAATCATAGTTGGAAAGCGAAACATCTCAAGGAATCACACTAAAAGTCAGGGCGGCTTCCTGGGAAACCAATGGCGGATGACCCCTTCTCGACATGAAGAACAATTTCGAATGTAGAAATTGTTGCTTTTGCCAGCGCCAACAGGGTCTACCCAGGAACAATACCGATGCGTTTTACGCATCGCAGATATGCCAGCGTTGCATTGGACGAACGCACTGGAAAAGCGAACAATAGCGACGTCAACTCGAATGACCGAGTCCTAAGCAATTGATTTCCCAGAAAAACGTATGGAGAGCTCATGAAGACCAAGATGAATTTCGCTCGTTATCTAGCGGGCCTTGCAGTGATCAGCATCGCGTCGCCGGTATTTGCACAGAATGGCGAACCGCCAGCGGAAAAGAACTCCCCTTCGAAACCAGTTCGAAAATCGGAAAGCAGCAGTAAGTGCCCCGTCATCGGAGGCGATCAACGCGATGCTTCTCAACGAAACACGGCGGCTGGTAACCTATCGAACGCGGATTGGTAGCCGAATCAACTGAACCTACAAATGCTCCATCAGAACTCGGCGAAGAGCAATCCAATGGGGGCCAAATTTGACTATGCCAAGGAGTTCAAAACGCTGGATCTGGAAGCGGTTAAAAAGGACCTGCATGCAGCGATGACCACTTCTCATGACTGGTGGCCAGCGGACTATGGACACTATGGCCCGTTGTTCATCCGAATGGCTTGGCACAGCGCAGGTACCTATCGTATTGCAGATGGACGTGGTGGCGCATCGTCGGGGACACTTCGTTTTGCTCCTTTGAATAGCTGGCCCGATAATGCCAACCTGGACAAAGCTCGCCGTTTGCTTTGGCCCATCAAGCAGAAATATGGAAAGAAAATTTCCTGGGCCGATCTTATGGTATTGACGGGGAACGTCGCGCTCGAATCGATGAGATTCAAGACGTTTGGCTTCGCGGGTGGACGCGAAGATGTATGGGAACCGGAATCGGACATCTATTGGGGATCCGAAAGTGAGTGGCTGGGAGATAAACGATACACCGACGATCGCAAGCTGGAGAATCCATTAGCTGCAGTTCAAATGGGCTTGATCTACGTGAACCCTCAAGGGCCCAATGGGAAGCCAGATCCGTTAGCCGCCGCCATAGACATTCGTGAAACGTTCGCTCGCATGGCGATGAACGATGAAGAAACCGTCGCCTTGATCGCTGGCGGGCATACGTTTGGAAAAGCCCACGGTGCAGCCGACGCAAGCAAGTTTGTCGGCGCGGAACCCGAAGGAGCCAGCATCGAAGAGCAAGGGCTGGGCTGGAAAAATTCGTTTGGCAAAGGGAACGCTGGCGACACCATCACCAGTGGATTGGAGGGCGCTTGGACCTCTACACCAACCGCTTGGTCCAACGAGTATTTTGAGAACCTATTCCAATACGAATGGGTTCTTGTGACCGGTCAAGGTGGCGCTTTGCAATGGACACCCAAGGAAGAATCCGCGAAAGGGACCGTACCCGACGCACATGATCCTTCCAAGCATCACGCTCCGATGATGTTCACAACCGATTTGGCTCTGAAGCTAGATCCCATTTATGGCCCAATTTCCAAACGCTTTCACGAGAACCCTGATGAGTTTGCGACGGCCTTTGCAAAAGCATGGTACAAGCTAACGCATCGCGATATGGGGCCGGTCTCCCGCTATCTTGGTCCTTGGGTCGCAGAACCCCAGCTATGGCAGGACCCAATTCCCGCCGTCGACCACAAGCTGATCGACGATAAAGACATCGCCTTACTAAAAGGTAAGATCCTGACATCCGGCCTATCGGTATCGCAACTGGTTTCCACAGCTTGGGCATCCGCCTCCACATTCCGTGGAACAGATAACCGCGGCGGTGCCAACGGTGCTCGTATTCGGCTTGCACCGCAAAAAGACTGGGAAGCCAACAATCCTGCCGAGCTTGCAAAGGTTCTGAAGGCTCTAGAAAAAGTCCAAGCGGAATTCGACAAGTCACAAACCGGTGGCAAGAAAGTCTCCATGGCGGACCTGATTGTTCTTGGCGGTTGCGCAGCCATCGAATCTGCGGCCAAAAAAGGTGGGAACGATATCCGAGTTCCCTTTAAGCCAGGACGAACGGACGCAACGCAAGAGAATACAGACGTCGAATCGTTTGCGGTCCTCGAGCCGAAGACCGACGGGTTCCGCAATCACTTCGGTCGCGAGCACGACCGACCTGCCGAAGAATTGCTTGTCGAACGAGCAAACTTGTTAACCTTGACCGCACCCGAGATGACGGTTTTGGTCGGCGGGATGCGAGCATTGGGTGCTAGTTCGGGATTTCCGCAATTGGGTGTCTTCACGAAGACTCCAGGGGCGTTGACCAATGACTTCTTTGTCAATCTTTTGGACATGGATACCCAATGGCAAAAATCGTCGGTTTGCGACCACTTCTACGAAGGCAAAGATCGTGAAATGGACAAAGTAAAGTGGACCGGCAGTCGCGTGGATCTCGTATTCGGATCGAATTCGCAACTTCGAGCGATTGCGGAAATGTACGCAAGTGACGATGCGAAACAGAAGTTTGTAGAAGACTTCGTTGCAGCTTGGGACAAGGTCATGAATCTCGATCGATTCGATCTAGCTTCGTCGGCAGCAAATAGTGCAAAGCCAAAAACATCGCCCACTCGATAGGGGCGTTGCAATGGCTTGCCAAAATTCTTGCGACGCGTCGGGCCCCACCCGATCGTCGCTCATACGCAGTCGTTTGCGATGAAATGACGACTTTCTGTCACCCCAACAACTCTGCAAATCCATTTCTTTACTTTCTGTAACGGCTTCGTCAGAATGGTAGGCATCTTGCTGTGAAAAGGACCGAGCCCTTTTGGGTGCAGGGGAAACCTGCTGAATGAAATGCGATCCCTCGACAGTAGTTACATAGCTTCCTTGCTTGTGATTTCATGCACGCTTTTTGTTCCATCTTCCGTATTGGCACAGGCCGATCTGCTTGTTTTGGAGCGATTAAACTCTGACGATGTCTCACAAGTGATTGAACAGCTTTCGCTTCTCCGCTCACATCCCGTCGATGAACCGGACGTTGTGCGGAAGGTTATTGGTTTGCTAGACGATGAACGTTATGTACAAGATAATCCCTATGTCGCAGAGAGTGTTTGCGTCCGTGCTTTCTTGGTGATCTCAACGAGTGGCACTAAAACTGCAAAGCTGATCGCGGAAGAGATTAAGAACCTGAAGTCTTCGTACGGATTGAATTATCTTCTACAAGCGATTCGATCATCCCAAGATGAAAGTGAGGTTTTGTATCGAGCGATTCTTCCCTTCTTGAAACACCCAGACGAAGGGGTTCGCGGCAACGCTATTCAGGCGCTTTCTAAAGTGGCGACGAAGGATGACGAACTCTCAAAAGACTTTGATTCGATGCTAAGCGACCCTTCGGACTTCGTCCGAGCGTCCACTGTTCTCGCAATGCAGGTTCGGCACATCGCGGCGGGGATGATCGTGGAAAAAATTGCACCGCTCCTTTCAGGAACGGAAATGTATTATGTAGGCATCTCGAACGATGCGTCAATACAACGTCGATTGGCTGCCGAGGTCGCAAAGTTGTTAGGATTGATTGGCAATCCAGCCAAGCCCTGGAAGGCGGAGCTTCTCGAGGCAATGCGACGGCATGAGGATGGCCATGTACGACTATGGTCTGCGGTTGCTTCCATCCAGCTTTCAGAAGAAAATCTGCCCGAAGCCTATCAGACCGTAGCCGAATTTCTGAAAGGCGACCCATTAAAAAGAAGCGACATGCGAGACACGCTCGAGGGGGTGATTGCTCTAGGCAAAAAGTCATTGCCTTTGCTTGAGCAACTGCGCGTACAAGCAAAAGACATCCATTTTCACGAGAATTCCGGGAGTAGTCTTTTGGCGGACGCTTTCTATGCAATCTCACCGGATGCTGCGCTGGACGATGTTCTATTGCTTGTAGGAAGCGATAATGAATTCGTTTGTGAGGCGGCCATCAGTGCATTGAGCAGGCATAACGAACGAAGTGAACGAGTGATTGCGGCCTACATTTCAGTGCTTCAAAGGGAAGATGAATTGGGTCTTCCAAGGTCTGAATCGGTAAGAGCATTAGGCAAACTCGGGCCAGCCGCCGCGATCGCCGAGCCAGCAATTCAAGAACTGCTGAAGAACAATGAGCTTTCAGAATATGATCGAGAATTGATCCAGGAAACACTGGATCTGATCCGAGCGAAATAGGATTTTCTACCCTATCTGCGCACTAGCTCACTTCAAAGCGCATGTGGGTCGTTGAGGCTGTAGCGATAAGGACTCGTGAAAGGCTTTCCCATTGATCTGTTTGTAGCTTAGCAATCGTTTCGTCGGCATGGTCAATACCGTATTCGATCGACTGAATGAGACGCGATCGCAAGCAACCTAACGAATCGAAGGCGCTAGGTTTGATCATTCCAATGGAAGCTTCACCGATACGCTGATGCATTTTTGGCGATAGCACCGAAGATCGACAGTGTTCGTCAAGCCATTTCCTGCATCCCGCTAATTGCAGCGTCCAAACCATGGTTGCATGGGAACCCAGCGTCGATTGGCCGAAGTCCTCCGCAAAGCCCTCGACCCGAGAAATGGAAAACGCATACTGAGTTCCAAGACACGGTCGGCCTGAACGCGATGATGAATCTTGCCGCCGACACTCCAGGAAGTATCCAAGCAGCATGTCGTTCCAATGTTCTAAATAGTGTCGCAGCCGATTCAATTCCTCGGCTTCTTCCAATCCTCGTTCAATCCCTTCGAGGATAATCTTGAGACAACGATGGCGCACTTCCGAATGGGCTGCGAAGACGTTGTGCAAAATCGAATGAGAATCATTGTCGATCTGGCGTTCTTCGAGCTCGGCAGCGAAAGCGGCCGAGACACGGGCCAATGGCTCCGACAATAAGACTTCCTCGATTAACGAGCAAAGCTTGTCCCACGCTCGCACGCGCTTTGCAACACTCAGCGAAAGCGTTTGCGATCGAAGTCTTGAAAGCATCGCGTTCCAACCGTCAAATCGAACTCGATTCCGAATCCAATACTCGTTCACCGCCTCTGTCGACATCGGCTCTCGCTGATGTATCAGGGTTGAGGCGTGAAACGCCCACAAACTTGCCATATCTACCAGCCAGCCAGCGTGCATAAAGACTTTCGGAACAACGATTTTAAAAACACGCGAACCGCTACGCTTCGGCTCGACCTGCTTTCTACCCTCATTGGCGAGGGACCGAAACTCAAGGTTTTCATCTTAAGAATGCAAGAAGTCGAAAACTTCGATGCGTTCTATTCGGCACAACCGAAACACCCCTTCTCGGGAACAGCCGAATCGAGAAATTGGCGCTTTTGCGATTAGAGTTTTTGGGCTAGCATTTCGATGGATAGGGATGTCAACCGTTATCCGTTCACCGAGAGGGGCTTACGTCTTTATGAAAATCAGCAAAATCGTTGCGATCACTGGCGTCTTGTCAGTGGGGGTATTACTTTTCCCGAAAGCAAATGCGACTCAGACCAAAAAAGTGATCAACGGCCGCGAGGTCGTGGTCCACACCAATCCGGTACCAGTCATTTTGCATCGTTTGGTTCCGCCGCAACACGGCCGGCATGTAACTCAACGAGAAATCGAAAAGGGCAAACTTCCCAAGGCCCGTTCGCAAAGCACCTCCACACCAAGACGACGTCCGTAGAACTCCATCAGAAAAGCGATCACGTGGAAATTTGGCCTGCCATCGATTTACTAGGTGGTAATTGTGTTCGCTTGCAACAGGGCGACTACCAACGCGACACCATCTTCAGCAACCATCCTGCGGAAGTTGCAGAGCGTTGGTTTGCTCAGGGCTCACGCCTGTTACATTGCGTCGACTTGGACGGTGCCAAAACCGGAAGCATTGTCAACGAACAAGCGATAAGGGACATTGTCCGCGTCGCAGCTGGGCGAGTGGTTCAATTGGGCGGGGGAGTTCGTACTGAAGCAACCATTGAGCGGTTGCTCGACTTGGGGCTGTCACGTTTGGTCGTTGGTACCGCAGCTCTCAAAGATCCCCATTGGTTTGCAACGATGTGCCAGCGTTTTCCCGGTCATCTTGTGCTGGGGCTCGACGCACTGGAAGGGATGGTTGCTACCGAAGGTTGGCTTGAGACATCGAAAACCGCTGCGTCCGATTTGGTGCTTCGCGTCGCCGAACATACCGATGCATGCGTTGCCGTTGTCTATACCGATATCGCCAAAGATGGAATGATGGCGGGTCCCAATTTTAAATCGCTTGCCGAGATCCAAAAGGCAAGCCCATTCCCCGTGATTTGCTCTGGCGGAGTCACCACCTTGGACGATGTGAAGCAGTTGATTGCAACCAACACAGCTGGCGCGATCATTGGCCGATCTCTCTATGAAGGCCAGATGGATTTGGTGGAAGTGCTGCGATTGTCGAACGCCTAGGCGATCCAACCGTCTTCTACGGGCTGAATGATTCCGATCGAAAAAAGATCTCGCAAAGCGTCATCGACATCGAAGTCAATGTCGAGATTTGTCAAAGTCTTTAAAAGGACTTCTGCTCTGGCGTCGATAGCGCTTCGATCCATCGATTGGTTTTCATTGGACTGCAACACAAAGTATGCGATCATGGCCTCGCAAACTTCTTGCTGCTCCGCTTCTTCGATGATCCGCAACAAGGCACCAAGATTGTTATCCAAGTTCTGATAATACAGATTCCGAGTGACACTCAATTGGTATCGACGCTTCGTGGTCGAATACGAAAATATGGTTTTTACCCCGTAAACCAGCGAAGCAACCACGATGGCGGCAATCAACACGAAAGAGGACAAAATCTTGAACACGCTCAAAAGTGCGATCAGCCAAAAGCTTTTGACCAACTTCGAGGCGAGCATGATCATTCCCCATAAGGTCGGAATCCCTATGCGTCCGGTGTCTGTCCAATTGAGCCGAATCTGGGACCCCGGCAACATCATGTCGACATCCGCTTTGGGAATGTTTTTGAACATACGAACGTGGATGCAGTTCGGGTCAACAAGATCCGGCAGATTTTGCATCTCCTTGGTCCTGAATACAACAACCAGCCTTTGGTAGATCGGCACGTCAAAGCTACGGATTCGAAATCCTGTTCGCCAATCTCGTCGAGTTCGTGTGGCTAGGATATCGCCACGTGCATGGACCTCCAAGTGACGGAAGGATGCAAATCGAATGCGAAGTTTGACGCCCCAATGACTCGCTGCTGTCAAAGCTTCTTGAATTTCCAAGGGCTTGAGTCGCCGATAGTTGGCCGTATGCAAGGCTGTCGAGATGCTCTCTAGCAGATCGCGATAGATTTCTTGATCCTTCGCACTTTTGCTTTGAGACAAATCATGCTCTGGCAAGAATTGAGCATCTGCATCCGGGTCGTACCGGTCATAGCCACCCAAAAGCAATTCGCGTTTCTCGCGGTAATGTTGATGCGCCCATTCCGCGATGCGAGAAGCTTTCCCCGGGAAATCGGATCGCCGGTCCTCCACGTGTTGTAAATCCGCAGAAGACTTTGACTCTGTCTCAATCAAGCTTGCCAGTCGCCGAACCAGTTCCTGCGGCTTCATCGGGATGTAGCTCTCTCGCTCCCAATGCTGAGCAGGTACTGGAATTTTGTCTCGTTCCCAAAATTTCCAAGCCTGAAAATTTAGCATTGAGGTTCGCTTTAAGAAGCTTCAATGTGAAGACTTCGGCGGCGGCGCTCTTTGCGTCTCGCATCATCAATCATGCCGGACACGCGATCGACCTCATCAATTCCTAATAGCGCAAGCGTAGGATGAGATCGATCGCTGCTGGTAACGCGAATGGTCCCGACACCTAGCATCCGTTGGATGAGCCCCTGACTGAAGGCAACGTCGTCGATATCAATCAACTCGATACGATCGGTCGTTCGTACTAAGATTCCATGCTTGTGAATGAATCTCTGGCTGGTCATCTGGTAACTGACGCTTATCCTTCGGTATGCGTACGACGCAATTGCGATTGCCCACCAAGCAATAACGACTCCAATGCCAACGGACCATAAGACTTTGGAAGGCACTTGATCGCCGAATAGAGATGGTGCCATGACCAAAACCACAAGCACCGCAACGGAGAACAAAGCCGAAAGCAACCAAGTACCTATCATCGCCTTAGGCGAAAAGCCACCGGTCCAAAGTTCCGTTTCGGGTTCCATGGTCTGGGATTGGACCGATGGATTTAAACTGGCGCTGGCCAACTGTTCCGCGGGTGTTAGGCGATTTTCGGAATTGCTCATTTCGTTTTCTCGTATTTCATGTTTGAACTGGTGTGTCGGAACCTAGAAACGATGGCGATGCGATGCATCCGTGGTTCCCAAATGTACCACATCTGGCGAATGTTCTCGACAGTCCGGGAAGCTCTCCAAAGCGACTCTCAATTACGTTAGAATCTGGGGTAATCTCTTTTGGTTCAACTTCTTTCCATTCAGGGCGCTCTATCTGTGCAAATGTTCCATATCAACTCAAGACATTCTATCCAGCTTACCTATCGGCAGAGCATGCGACATCTGCCATCCTGCCATTTGCGGTGCTTCCTGATTTTTTCTGCGTTGGGCCTGATTTGGTCTGGATTGACCGAACAAGGAATTGGCTACCAGGAAATTCCAGTGAAAGAAACTGGCCTGTCGCAGATCAGTCAAGGGCGTGTGACCGCCACGGTTTCGTTTCTTGCATCCGACGAACTCGCTGGACGAGCGATCGGTTCGCCAGAATTTGATATCGCCGCAGCCTTCGTCGCTTCGCGTTTTCGTGGGGCTGGATTGGCCGGGATATCCGAGGACAGCTTTTACCAAGAACTGACCGTTGACCCAAAACGGCCACTCAAAAATGTTGTGGGCATTCTTCCTGGCAAGGACCCTGAGCTTGCCAAGGAGGCAATCCTTTTTTCAGCCCATCTCGATCATCTAGGGCGCAAGGAGAATAAGGGGGATGGTATCTTCAATGGAGCGGACGACAATGCCTCTGGCGTCACCGCAGTTCTAACGCTCGCAGACGCTTTCGGAGCTATGGCGAACAACAAAAGAACCCTGGTCTTCATCGCATTTAGCGGCGAAGAATCTGGTCTGCTCGGGTCGAAGCGTTATGTCGAACAGCCCGCCTGGCCCTTAGATAAGACCATTGCCATGATTAATGTTGAGATGATTGGGCGACCTGAACCAGGTGCTAATGGCAAAATTTGGATGACGGGCTGGCGAGAATCCAACCTTGGCGTTCTCTTGAATGACGCTTCTTTGCCAACCGGAGTCGAAATCTTCGAACATCCAAAATTCAGTGCCATGCTGTACCGCGCGAGCGACAACTGGCCACTTTCCGAAAAAGGGGTTGTCGCCCACAGTTTCTCCGCTGGCTCTTTGCACAGCGACTACCATCAGCCCGACGATGAATGGGATCGCTTGGACACCCAGCATATGACCCGCGTCATTCGCGGCCTTTTCGAAGCCAGTGCCCCTATGAGCCTTGGTAGCGAAGCTCCCGTCAAGTCAAAGCAACCCGCTAACTAGTTTGCAAACGATCAGGCTTCAGCGGCGACTTCGTTTAACAGCCGGCCACAGTCGCGCTCTGTGGCAAGTACTCTGAAACACTTAGCCTACCCGCTAAATCAACTATCCATTGGCCGCGACATAGGATCGTTGCCGAGAAGTCCTAAGCAAAGTTGACAACGAAAAAGCCACAGTAAACATACTGTGGCTTTCTCACTCAGAACCAAGTAGCAGGGGCGATCTGTACTAAACAGATGCTTCTGTTGTCTCAAATGCTGGTTTGGTAGCTTTCTTCTTCACGCGATCGTTCTTTCCAACGAACTCAAGAATCGCACGCGTTCCATTGTCACCCAACCGTGGCTTTGCGAGCCGCATGATTCGGCAGTATCCGCCTGGACGATCCATGAACCGCGGTGCAATGGTGCTGAACAGAACGCTCAGAGCCAGTTCGTCACGAATGATTGCGAAGATGCGACGACGAGCTGTAATCGCTGGCGCCTTAGCATCTGCCCACTTGCTCCATTGATCGCTTTTTCGCCATGCTTTCCATTCGTCAGAACCACGTTCTGCTTTGGTCGCGAACTCGACGGCCTTCGCTTCGGCAGCGAGACCTTTTTTGGCGATCGTTATGCACTTTTCAACGAGCGGACGAATTTCTTTTGCCTTCTCGAGGGTCGTGATGATTCGACCAGGCACCTTGGGTGCATTGGAGTCCAGTTCCGTGGTTTCACGTTCGGTCAAAAAAATGGCCGCAACCATATTCGAGAACAAAGCTTTACGGTGAGCGGGCGATCGGCCAAGTACTCGGCCTTTTCTACGGTGTCTCATGACAATAATCCAAAACGCAAAAGCGATCAAAAATGTTGGTAAGTGCAAACCAATCGAAACGATTGATTATCGCATGGAAGGAACACGCATCCCTAGATGCAAACCCATGATTCCTAGTTTTTCACGAACTTCGGTCAACGTGGTTTCTCCGAAGTTTCGCACTTCGAGAAGTTGATCTTCGGTTCGTTGTACGAGATCACGCACGAGTCGGATCCCTTCCGCTTCAAGGCAATTATTTGCTCTCACAGAGAGCTTCAGTTCGGCAACGGTAGTGTTTAATTTGGCTTCTAATTGAGCTTCGGCGCTGCCGGGACCGCCTCGAGCCACTGCGTGTACTTGCTTGCCCAATTCGTTGGATTGAACAAACGGGTTGAGATGCTTTCGAAGAATCTTAGCACCTTCAATCATTGCCATCTCTGGATGAACGGAACCGTCTGTCCACATCTCAATAATCAAGCGGTCGTAGTTCGTCTTCTGACCAACCCGAGTTTCTTCGACAAAATAGCGAACGCGAACCACCGGACTGTAGACCGCGTCCACGGGGATAATCCCGATTTCATGGTCTCCGGAGCTGTGTTCCGTTGCTGGAACATAACCGCGTCCATTTTCAACAACCATTTCCATCATGAAAGGCGTGTCGGCAGTTAGGTTAGCCAGCACATGGTCGCTATTAATGATTTCGACATCGGAATCGGTTTGAACGTCAGCACCGGTGATTGGGCCGGCTTTGTCGCGGGACACCGTCAAAACGCGAGTGTTTTCGCTGTGGTTCTTGACGACCAAGCTCTTCACGTTCAGAACGATTTCCGTTACATCTTCAAGCACACCCGGAATCGACGAGAACTCGTGCTGAGCACCGCGGATCTTGATTTGGGTAACCGCACTGCCTTCCAGGCTTGAAAGCAAGACTCGACGAAGGCTGTTGCCGATGGTGGCACCAAAACCACGCTCAAACGGCTCAGCTGTGAACTTCCCGTAGGTCGAAGAAAGAGTCGAACGATCGACGCTCACTTGACTCGGAAGTTCTAATCCACGCCAACGGATATGCATTGCCAGGGGTCTCCAAAACTACAAAAAATCGAAAGGGAAATCGTATTCGAGGTCGCGTGGGCGACTAGACGCGTCGCTTCTTACGTGGGCGACAGCCATTGTGAGGAATCGGGGTGATGTCTTCGATCATCTTGACCGTGATTCCAGCAGCCTGCAAAGCAGTGATCGCGGACTCACGACCCGATCCTGGACCCTTCACCCACACTTCAATCTCCTTAACGCCAAACTTGGCGGCTTTTTCTGCAGCTTGCTGAGCAGCCGACTGGCCAGCGAACGGGGTGCTTTTACGCGAACCCTTGAAGCCGCTCGTCCCTGCACTTGCCCAGCACAAGGTGTCACCCTTGGTGTCGGTGATGGTAACGGTCGTGTTGTTGAACGTTGCCTTCACGTGGGCGATTGCGGACGTGACGTTGCGTCGAACCTTACGACGCTTGTTTGCTACGGAAGCACTTGTATTGGTTGCTGTCTTGGCCACAGTTCGGACCGTTCCTTCGAAACAAAATTGCTATGGATGCTAATGTAATTGTACGACTTGACCGCGATGAAGGTCTCGAGGACCGAAGCCCTCGATAAACCATTGGTTTTGGGAACCATTGGTCTTGGCAGAAAGCCAAGACTATCGCAAATCCTTCACGCCCTTCTTGCCGGCGACCGTCTTTCGAGGTCCCTTTCGAGTCCGTGAATTTGTCCGAGTACGCTGACCGCGAACCGGAAGACTTTGCTTGTGGCGAATGCCTCGGTAGCACTTGATTTCACGCAGCCGGTGAATGCTTTGCCCTACTTGACGTCGAAGCGGGCCTTCCACGGTATAGTCCCGCTCCAGCAAGCTCGACAATCGGCTCAATTCGTCTTCGTCAAGGTCACGAGCCCGCTTGGTTGGGCTAATCTTGGTTTTGACACAAGCCTCTCGTGCAACCGCAGGCCCAACACCATATAGGTACTGCAGCGAGTATATGACTTGTTTATCATTCGGAATATCAACACCAAGAAGACGCGGCATGCTTGCCTACTCCTAACCCTATATCTGCCTGTACTTTACGCAAAATTGCCCGCGTGGTTTTCGTGTGTGAAGACGAAAATACACGGTTTCCCTACCAGGAAGCCCCACAGTGTAGCGAAGGGTGCCGTTATTCTGCAAGGCTTAATTGACTCGAATTGGCACGCATTTTTCTTAACACTGCATCGGCACCGACGACTTCGCACCTTCAGAGAATTAAATCAACTGATCCAGTTGGTCCACCAAGCTAGCGAATTGACTCAACGCAGTCTCGACAGGCTCTGGTTTTTCCAGGTCGACACCGGCCCCGCGTAGCAAGTCTAGCGGATCCTTAGAACACCCACCCTTGAGGAATCCAAGGTAATCCTGAAGCTCTTTTTGCCCCCCCGTCAATACGCGGCGCGACAGTGCGATCGCAGCGGAAAGGCCAGTGGCGTACTTGTAAACGTAAAAACCGCGATAAAAATGCGGGATCCGGAAGCATTCCAGCTCCAGCTGTTCATCGATTTGGAAGTCCGGTCCAAAATACGCTGTCAACAAATCCCTGTAGACCTTTTTGAAGCTAGCGACTGTCAGCGGTTCGCCAGCTTCCGCCATCGTATGTGTTATCTTTTCGAATTCGGCAAACATGGTCTGCCGCACCACGGTGGCTCGGATACTGTCGATCTCGTGGTTGATGATTGCCGCCTTCTGCTCCTTGGTGGTTGCATGCTGAATCATATGATGGGCAAGCAGCTGCTCATTGAAAGTACTGGCAACTTCGGCCACGAATATCGTGTAGTTGTAATACTGAAAGGGCTGGTTGGCGGCGGAATAATAGGTGTGCATCGAATGCCCAGCCTCGTGCGTTAGCGTAAACACATCATTCAGCACGCTCGGTTTAAAATTCATCAAGATAAACGGGTCTGCCTCAAAGGTGCCGCAGCTAAAGGCTCCGCTTTGCTTGCCTTGATTGGGGTAACGATCGCACCATCGGCCTCGCAACCCTTTTTCGAGTACTCCGCAATACTCTGCCCCAAGAGGACTTAACGATTGCAGCACGACATCGGTGGCTTCGTCCCACGAATGATGCGCCTGATGGTCGGCCAAGATGGGAACGTACGTATCGTAATGATGAATTTCCTGAAGCTTCATCTTCCTGCGGCGCATGTCAAAATAACGATGCACTGCTGGCAAATGCTTATGCACCGCTGCGATTAAGTTGTCATAAACGCTTTGCGGAACATTGTCTGCAAACAAAGAACTTGCTCGAGCGCTCTCGTAGTTCCTGGCTTTAGCATAATAAACATCGCCATGAATGCTGCCTGCCAAGGTTGCCGCCAGCGTGTTCTCATGCGATGCAAACTGTTGGTAATACTGATGAAAAGCCGTCTTTCGAACTTCTCGGCTGGGTGACAGCAAAAAGGAACTAAACGAGGCATTGGTCAGGTCGATCGATACCCCTTGATCGTTGACAACTTGACCAAACTTCAAATCGGCATCATTGAGCTGCCGAAACGCCTTGCTGGCCGTTTGGGCCATTTCGCCCTGCATGGCCAAAAGGTTCTCTTCGGGTTGAGAAAGAGTATGTTTCCGGTAGCGATTGATGCGTTCCAGAACCAATCGCATCGGTGCGAGACAAGGCTCCTGCATCATCGCGTCCAGCTTCTCACCCGGAATGGACAGGATTTCTGGCCGAACAAAGCTTGCTGCCTGGCCCGCTTTGGTCGCAAGATTCTGGTACCGAGCAACGAAACCTTGGTAATGACTGTTGCCCTGATCCTCCGTGGTCTTCAAAAATGCATACGTCCCAAGTCGCTCGCCAAGCCGATCCAGCTTGATATCAAAATCCAAACACGCAGCCAGCATTTCAGCGGACTCACCGAGCTTGCCTGCAAACTGAGCAAATCCGTCAATTTCTTTTTCAAACTCGGACAACGCTTCCATCCAGCTCGCGTCGGAATGGAATAAACTACTCAAATCCCAAGTATCGGCGACGGGGACTTCGGTGCGTTTCGGATTCGAATTCGGAGTTGGGTTCGCAACGGTCATCGAGCAAGATTGCTTTCTAAAGGATAAGGACGAACTGTAAATGACGAATCACCGCATTGTAGCCGATGCTATCCGCAGCAGCGACATCGATCGCCCCGCCTTGAGCATCGCTAAACCATCTCTCGCCTTTGCTTTATCGTACTGCTCCGTTTTTCTTTTCACGGCACTTCCTTTGAGAAGCATGGCGGATGACTCATGGGATCGGTTTCGGGGACCCAATGGGTCAGGTGTGCTGCAGGATTGCAAAGTCCAGATCCCCTGGAGCGATTCGCAAGTTTCTCGAATCTCCCTGGAGGGAACTGGCAATGGGTCGCCAGTTCTCTTTCGCGACCGCGCGTTTGTGCTTTCCTCCGATCCCAAAACCGCTCAACGATTCGTTGATGGCATTGACCTTAAAACCAATTCGATCGAATGGCGAAAAACCTATGAGTCGATTGAGCATTCGCTCCACCAACTCAGCTCCTATGCATCATCGACCCCGTGTGTTGATGATCAAGGAGTCTACGTCGCTTGGGCCGACCCCAAAAACGTAGTTGTCAAAGCCTTCTCGCACGACGGCTCGGAAAGATGGTCTCGCGATTTCGGCCGATATGTTTCTCAGCATGGCTTTGGGACATCTCCCATTCTTGTCGATGGGCTCTTGATTCTGCTCAATAGCCAAGACGCACAAGAGCTACCGCCAGGTGTCGAGCCCGGACAGGACAGCATGATTGCCTTGGAGACTACGACAGGGCAGGTCGCATGGCAGGTAGAACTGCCTACCACCCGAGTGTGCTACGGGGTGCCGTGTGTTCGAAAGACAGCAGATGCAACGGAACTGATCTGCAGCACGACCGGTCAAGGGATGTTTGCATTGAACGCGAAGTCTGGAGATCTTCTTTGGTCCCATGATTGTTTTCGACAACGCGTTTGTTCTTCAGCCGTTCTCTCGGGCAATATTTTGCTGGGGACGCATGGTTCCGGGGGCGGACGTGACAATCTTCTAGTGGCCTTCGATGTGGACCAACGTAAGGAGCTGTTTCGAATCAATCGATTCGCCCCTTATGTACCCACCCCCGTGGTTGACAACGGCTTCGTGTTCTTATGGAGCGACACCGGCATTGTGACTTGCATTGAGCTGAAATCTGGAAGCCAAGTTTGGAACAAACGAATCGGCGGCGACTACTCAGGCTCGCCCGTGATTCTTGGTGACAAGCTGATCAACGCTTCGCACGATGGCAAAGTGACCGTCCTGGCTGCCACGGG
>JBIKLJ010000264.1:0-6146 GCA_044359895.1 Pirellula sp. | reverse complement strand
TTTTCTGCCGTACCAAGCTGGGCACCGCAAAACTTCATAATCAATTGCAAAAAGCGCTGCGAACCATACCTGGACTTTCCGAAATGCGTTTGGATACGATCCACGGAAACATGAACCAAAGCCAACGCGACTCGGTCTTCAAGTCCCTTCGCAACGGCGATATTCAGATCTTGGTTGCCACCGATGTTGTCGGTCGAGGAATCGACGTTTCCACCGTTTCGCACATCGTGAACTACGATTTGCCCGACGATTGCGATGATTATGTTCACCGCGTGGGTAGAACAGGCCGGATGGGCCGCGATGGAATCGCTTTCTCCTTTGTTTCGCGTGGACAAGGTGAACTCCTTACGGAAATCGAGGTCCGCATCAATCGGCAACTGATCGCGGACCCACTTGCCTTCGAAGGTTGCGAACCAGCCAAACGTTCCGCCTTCTCGACCTCCTTGATCAAGAAACCCAAGACGGTTGTTGACGTTGACTCCCAGGAGGGAACCGAAGCAACGGAAACGGCGAACGGTGAGCTTACTTCAGAACCGCCTGCAAAAAAACGCGGCCTCAATCGGATGCGACGTACGCTGAGCGATCGCGCGAAGCGGCGGTAGCAAATCGTAGGTTGCGTCGGCGGACTGCCATTGCATATCGGTTCCAATCCTTTTGTCTTCACGCAACCCCCATGAATTTGCCATGCAACCTTACGAACCCAACGCCTCCACGTCCATGAATTCGGTGGGCGTCCACAACTTGGATGGGCCTAAGAAATCAGCCTCAGAACGTCATCTTCGAGCGTGGCCCGTCTGGATTATTTCAATCGCTAGTCTTTGGTGTTTGTTCGGCCCCACTTTGATTGGTGCTCCCGACAGTATTCGATTTGGGACTCTTGCTCTTGGGGCGGTCGCTCAGTGCTTGGCCATGTTGGCTTGGGTTCTGTTCGGTTCGCGCGTTCGATGGGTGTCGCGATTCGCGATGCTGGGTATTGGCTTGGGAGTCGTGATCGTTGCGTTTGCCTTCCAAGATTCGACGCTAGGCATCTCGATTTTGCTGTACGGAATTCCGATTGCCATTATCTGCTTCTCCGTCGTTTTACTCCTAACCGAGAGGGTCACTTGGTCTACGCGACGATGGTTAGCCATGCTCAGTTGGGGAATTCCGATATTGGCATGGTTGTTTTTCCGAAGCGAAGGGTTCATGGCCAGTTTCATGCCGCAGATTCGCCCGCGCTGGACGGAGAGCAGCGAACAGATGGCGGAAAGATCTTTGAAAGAAAAGGCAGGCAGTTCTGTACCTGCTTCCCTGCCAGAACAAGTCACGCTTCAGGCGGGTGATTGGCCTCGTTTTCGTGGGGTAGCTAACGATGGACAGTCCACTCAGGAAACGCTTGTGGTATCGGACAAACTGAAAGCCAAGGAGCTATGGCGTTTGCGTTCGGGGCCATCTTGGGGCAGTGTTATTGTTGTCGATGGTCTGCTGTTTACCCTGGAACAGCGGGGGAACGATGAGGTGGTTGTTTGCCTGAATGCAACGACCGGAGCGGAGATTTGGACTCATGCCTATCCTGCGCGATTCGAAGATCAAACCAGCGTCTCAGGAGCTGGGCCTCGTGGTACGCCCACGTTTTATAACGGGCGAATCTACACGGTGGGTGGCTTAGGTAATGTAACCGCATTGAACGCTACCGATGGATCGCGAATATGGGCTCGCGATCTGATGAAGGATACGTCGGGCAACGTGCCGATGTGGGGCATCTCCACATCACCTTATTTGACGGACACCACATGCTATGTCCTCAGTAGCACCGAAGGGACCGACGGAACCAGTACGATAGCCTATGATGCTGCGACAGGCGAAATCCAACAGAACATGGGATTCGGTGGATCAACGTATAGCTCGATCCAGCTGTTGACGATCGGTGGAGTCCAACAGATTTTGAGTTCTGTTTCTCGCATGAAAGGTGATGAAGCTGGGCAGAAGCTGATTAGTTTCAATCGGACCACCAACCAAGAACTGTGGCGATACGAGGGCAAGGGCAGCGGGAACTGCATGTTGACACCGATCAGTGTTGGTGCGAATCGAGTGCTCTTGGTGGATGGCAGTCAAGGCGCCACCTTGCTGGAAGTCACTTGCGAAGGAGCCTCCAAAGATGAGCCTGCAGACGGTGCTGCCGACGGGAAACAACTCCGCTGGAAAACAGAAAAGCTGTGGAGCGAGAATAAAATGTTGCCGGAATTCAGCGACGTCGTTTTTCAGAATGGCTTAGTGCTCGGCATTTCCAAAAACTTGCTGACCGCGGTCGATGCCGAGTCGGGTAAGTTGCTGTGGAAGAAGCTGCGATTTGGTGGTGGGCAGCTGATCGGGCTGGCACAGCAAAACGCAGTACTCGCGGTAAGTGAACAGGGGGAAATGAGTCTTGTTCAGATCGATAAGAAGGGGCCAAAAGAATTGCTGAAATGGGAAGCCTTGAATGGCAAGACGTGGAATCATCCGATCGTGGTTGGCAATCGTATTTTTTGTCGCAATTCCGAAGAGATCGTAGCGTATGAACTGTCCGAATAAGGCAGTGTCGAACCGGCTCGTTGATTTAGTGGAGTCGTTATTGGGTAAGGGCGGTACGACGGACTTCCTAGTCCGTCCATGGGGAATTCGACGGACTAGGAAGTCCGTCGTACCATTAAACCAATAGCCCGTCACGCGTCGGGTTGGGATGACTTAGGCTGTCGCTCGCCTTAGCATACCTCGAGGGACAGAACCCCTGGAACTTCCTTTTTCCAAACGGTGGTTTCGTTGCTATACTTAAGTTGTCGCGGTTGAGACCTTTACTTACCACAGTCTGGTCTGACCACCCAAGCCACCATCCTTCCATTTTGTTTCGGAGAAAAACCCCCTTTGCATACTCATGATCGGTCGGAGAGTCTAGCCAGTGAACGTAGCGTGCTGGCTCGTTTGATCTTGCCCAACGACTTTTTGGCGGAAGACCCGTTTGATGAACTGACTGGATTGGCAACCACCGCGGGTACGACTGTGGTTGGAACCGTCATCCAAAAGCGTGACCATCCCGACCAGACAACCTACCTTGGCAAAGGCAAAGTCTCCGAACTCCGTGGGCTCGTTGAAATGCAAGGGGCGGACGTTGTCCTGTTTGACAATGACTTGAACCCAGCCCAAACACGGAATCTGGAGAAGGCATTGAACATCAAGGTGATCGATCGTTCTGAATTGATTCTGGATATCTTTGCCTCGAACGCTCAAACGCATGAAGCTCGTTTGGCTGTCGAGCTGGCTCAGCTGGAGTATTCGTTGCCGCGGTTGAAACGCATGTGGACCCACTTGTCGCGTCAGGGCATGGGTGTTGGGATGCGTGGGCCCGGTGAAAAGCAGTTGGAAGTTGACCGACGTTTGGCAGAAAAACGAGTGCATGATCTCAAGCAAGAACTTGAACGAGTCGAGAAGCGGAAGGCTCGAGAAGTCGCGTCGCGCGATGGTACCTTTAGTGTTTCGCTGGCTGGTTATACCAACGCCGGCAAAAGCACCCTGATGAATGTCTTGACGGATGCGGACGTTCTTGCGGTCGATAAACTATTTGCGACCCTGGATACGCGGACACGCAAGTGGATGTTGCCCGGTTGGGGACCGATCTTGCTTAGCGACACCGTTGGTTTCATTCGCGATTTGCCGCACCGCTTGATCGCCAGCTTTCGTGCGACCCTGGAAGAAACACGTCAAGCCGATCTGCTTATCCATGTTGCAGACGCTAGCAACCCATCGGTTCTGAACCAGATTTCGTCGGTCTACAAAGTGTTGCACGAAATCGGTATCGATGAGAAGGATACTCTTTTGGTGCTGAATAAAGTCGATTGCGAAGGGGCATCGGAACGCGTTCAATCGATCCGGGATCGCTATCCCAACGCGATTGCGATCTCGGCGCGAAGCGGGATTGGGATGCAGCAATTGTCGATGGCGGTCAGCGACGCCCTTACGAAGAACTTTGTTGAAATGGAAGTTCGATTGCCGTTAGACGATGGAAAGACCATCGCGTGGCTTGCAAGTGCGGCGGAGATTATTTCGAAGCAGTACAACGATGATTATGCGTTAGTCCATTGCCGCATGCCTCGCGGGGCGGCTGGCAAGCTGGCAGCGCAAGGGTTTGATATTCGCGTTCTGTCAGGTGTGATCCCGATCGCAGCGGAGCAACAAAACCCCGATGCTGCTACGTTCCTCGCACCTCTCCCCAACGTGTAATTCACCATGCCAAGTGCACTCATAAAACTTCAGGACGTTCGTTGTGTTTTGCTAGACATTGAGGGGACCGTTTCCGATGTGCGTTTTGTTTACGAGGTGATGTTCCCATATGCACGAAACCATATGGGCCGATTCCTCGTGGAAAACTGGAAGACCGAATCGGTTCGTTCCTCGTTGCAACAAGTCGCCGTCGATGCTCAACGGACGCTCGCCGACT
Source organism: Pirellula sp. (assembly GCA_044359895.1). GTDB lineage: Bacteria > Planctomycetota > Planctomycetia > Pirellulales > Pirellulaceae > JBKCUI01. The sequence continues at coordinate 1,696 of JBIKLJ010000264.1, read as the reverse complement.
GGCTGGGTGACCATTGGGCGGACGGAAGGCAAGAAACGCATCAGGCTTGTATTGCCCATTTGGAACGGCTCATGGATGGTGACAGCAAATCAACTGGGCTCAAGGCGCTGCAAGGGTTGGTATGGAAAGCAGGCTTTGAATCGGGTGAGATTCGTGCCGAGCTGTTCCCAGAAGTGAGCCAGGCATTGAAGGCTTGGAAAGACGCTGGTTTGGATCTTCGGATATATTCTTCGGGCAGCATCTTGGCTCAGCGTTTGTTCTTTGGTCATACCACCGACGGGGACCTTCTGCCGTTGCTGTCGGGGTTCTACGACACCACCTTTGGCAAGAAGCAAGAAGTGGAAAGCTATCGCAAGATCGCTACCGACATTCCTTTTCCTGCAAATCAAATTTTGTTTTTGTCGGATGTCGCGGAAGAAATTACGGCGGCGTTGCAAGCAGGAATGCAGGCGATTGCGGTTGTTCGGCCAAGCAACAAACCCTTGCCGGCTCAATTCGAAGGTGTCAAGATCGAGTCGTTGAATCAGCTGGTCTTAGTTTAGAGAACGTTGTAGCCGGCTTCTACAAGCTTTTCTTTCAGGGCCCTTTTCGGGGCATCTTCACCGTGCACCAATCGAATCTCCTTGGGTTTGACGGCGATGCCCTCCACGAAATGCATCAAGTCGCTTTGGTCAGCGTGTGCTGAATAACCCGTGAGCGTGTAGGTCTTTGCCTTCACCAATATTTCTTCGCGATCAAGCCAAACCGTGCATTGTCCCCCTTCGCAATTTTGGATGGCACGCCCGGGAGTGCCCGCCCCTTGGTATCCAATGAAGAGAACGTCAGTGTTTTCTTTTCCTAAGAAGGCTTTTAGATAGTTGACCACACGACCTCCTGTGCACATGCCACTTCCGGCAATGATGATGGCAGGTTTGCCCGAGTCGTGCAGGTATTCCAACGTTTCGCGGTGGTCCGCCCCCCGTTCGATCTCGACCAGATTTTTGAAGACCAAAGGTTGTTTATCGACTGTTAGGACTTGGTGTGCTTCTTCGTCCCAATACTCCTGCAATTGCACGTAAATGTCTGTTAGTTTCAGGGCCAGGGGTGAATCTACAATCACATCGATCTGTTTGAGCAGAGTACATTGGGTTTTATGGCCAATGCCTTCCATGATCATGTTCAGCTCGTACAACAATTCTTGAGTTCGGCCCAGGCTGAAGGCTGGGATAATGGTGACGCCTCGGTTTTGTATCGTTTCGCACAGGATCGATTCCAATCGATGCAATCGGGTCTCGCGACCTTCGTGGATACGATCTCCGTAGGTACTTTCCAGTACAAGAACGTCAGCTCGTTCGGGGCTGACGGGGTCCCTCATGATCGGTGTGCAACGCGATCCCAGATCACCGCTGAACACGATGCGTTGGTCATCGAAGTCGATTTCGACATAAGCAGCACCAAGAATATGTCCTGCAGGTTGAAATCGAAATCCGGGCGTCGACTTTTTGACAGTCAATTCATCATGGCTTTTCCCGTTATGCAGACTGGTCCATTTGCCGTATGGAATCGGACGAACCAATCGTTTTAGGTCATCCAGAAACTCTTTGATAGCGCGACGGTTTCTCGTGATGCCAAGTCGCATGGCATCCTCGAGCATGATCGGTAGCATCGTGGCCGTGGGACGCGTGCAATAAATAGGCTTGTTAAACCCGGCTTCCAG
>JBIKLJ010000083.1:0-20625 GCA_044359895.1 Pirellula sp. | reverse complement strand
GGGGCCCCCCCAGCGCGGATTATTCATGAACCTAGTTCGGTTTGAAAGTAAGTCAAGCTCGCGTAACTTGTTACGTTGGGTTGCCAACAATGCAGACTGCTTTCACAACCCGATGCGTAACGGCTTGTTGCTTTAGTGAAGTCGTGATTGGGTAAGGGCGGTACGACGGACTTCCAAGTCCGTCCATGGGGAATTCGGCGGACTAGGAAGTCCGTCGTACCATTCAATCAACAGCCCGTTACGCTTCGGGTTATGAATAATCCGCGATAGCGGATTGAGCTTGCTGCTTGGGGATGGGGCCGGCAACAAAACACAAGGCCTTGCTAGCAAAAGAAAAATTTTGCTGGCCTGGCCGCGAGCGAAATGCGATTGCGTTACACTATGGAAATCTGTTTTTAGCAACGTACATATTTTGTTTTCGAATGGAGTCTCTATTGTGCTGATCCTAGGCCGCCGTACCAATCAATCGATCGTGTTCCCAAGCTGTGGGGTGACTGTTCGCATCCTGGATATCAATGGAAAGGTTGCGAAAGTTGGGATTGAAGCCGCTCGCAACGTCGAAGTCTTGCGAGGCGAACTTGTTGAGGTAGGAAGTTCCTCGCACGCCGGTACGTATTCGTTAAGCTACGAACCATCCTCCCTGTCGGCCTCGGAGGAACCACTGCTTCAGCTTTCGCAACGCGTTGCTGAGCTCAAGGATAGCCTTCATGCTTTTCAACAGTTAAGAGCAAGGGGCGAAGAAGCCCAAGCAGATTCGGTTCTCAGCGATGTCCTCGCTGAGCTTGCGTTGCTGGACCGTGATTGCTTAGAGCACAGTGAACAGGTGAAGCGATCGCTTGCCCGCAAATCAACGCAAAGGATTTCGGAATCGATGACACCTTATCAGCTCAAAACGACATCTTCAGATACCACCACTCAAATTTTGATCGTAAATGCTCCGTCAACCAGCGGATACTTGAACCTTCCCAACGGAAGTTTCGTCGGCTGCCAAATCAGTACAGCCAACAGCCAACCAATCGTTCAGAAGTCGCTGGATAGCAATGAACATTTTGATTTTATCATTTGCAATGATGAACCTGAAGGGAATCTGGAACTCGTGAAACAGATTCGATCTATTTCTGCTTATGACCGGTGCCAAGTCTTTGTGACTCGCAAGTCCACGGACTTGCTGGAGCAAGTGAATCAATCCAATCAATTTGGAATTGATGGTTGGCTTGCCGGTCCGCTCGATGCATCGGATCTCTGGAGTCACATCGTCGAAAGCCAACAGATTGAAGACTGAAGACCACGCGCTCGTTGCTAAGTCCAAGGCAATCATTTTCGATTGCGACGGCACGCTTGTTGATTCCATGCCAGTCCATTTTTTGGCTTGGCATGAGACGATGACGCGTTATGGAATTCAGTTTCCGGAGGATCGTTTTTACTCGCTCGGTGGGATGCCAACTCATCGCATTATTGAGATGCTAGCCGCCGAGCAAGGGATTGAATTGGACGCAGACTTGGTTGCTATCGAAAAGGAGCAGGCGTTTTTAAATCGTATTGATTTGCTGGTCCCCATCGAATTGGTCGTTCGCATTGCTCTTCAGAATCGCGGCATTAAACCCATCGCGGTTGCAAGTGGTGGTTTCAGAGAGATCATTATGAAGCAATTGCATCAAGTGGAAATGTCCAACTGGTTTGATGCAATCGTATCAGCGGAGGATACGCTTCTTCACAAGCCAGAGCCCGACGTGTTTTTGGAAGCAGCCCGACGGCTTGGAGTGGAACCCTCGTCGTGCCTGGTTTTTGAAGATGCCGATCTTGGGGTGGAGGCAGCGAATCGGGCCAATATGCCATGTATCGACATTCGTACTTTCTTTACCCCGCGTCGATTAGCCCTGGGGGCTTAGCGTGATTCGATGGCGATGGATTTGGTTTGCGGCGGCCATGGTGCTACTCGCTTTTGCTTGGCCAGCATCTAGCCGATTGAATTTAGACCGTTCGCTACCAAAAATGTTCTCGCCTGACGACCCAACTCGAATTGGCTTCGAGTTCCTGCAGGAGAAGTTCGGTGTCGCCGAGTTGGTCGTGTTCGCGTATCGCGATGATCGTCTTTGGCAAGCCGACGGGGAAGGTTTGAAACGTCTGCAGCAAATTCGCGAGCGGATTGAGAAACTGTCCGGCATTGCGACTGCTATGGACCTGTCGAAAATGGATGGGATGTTGGCAAAGCTCAGCAATCCGCTGTCTCTTTTCAACACTTCCAAAACAAAGGGCGTCCACCCGCTTCTCGAGGAACGTAACTCTCTTGCGCAGAAGTTCAAGAAGCTGTTTGAGGGGCAGACACACAGCAGTTCCAGTAACTTGGTCGCGATCGCTTGCTTGATTGCTCGAGATCAAACAACGCGCGAAACGTCCAACACCATTTCCGGTTTAAGGGAAGTGGGAGATGCGTTGCCGGCTGAGTTTGGAGTTTCAGCTGCCATGCTGGTGGGGCAGCCCGTGATGGTTGAAGAAGGCTTTGAAGCGATTGAAGCAGATGGCCTTCGGCTCGGAATTTTTTCTTCGATCAGTTTGTCGCTTCTTATCTTGATCGGCTTTCGATCGTTGAGATGGGCTTTGTTGACGGTCGCCATCGTTCAGTGGTCGCTTGTCGTGACGCGTGCCTTGTTGGTCTGGATGGCTTGGGACTTGACCATGGTTTCCTCCATGCTGTCTTCGATCGTGACCGTAATCGGGGTCGCAACGACCATGCATTGGATGGTGGGTTTCCAAGATGCGATGCGATCCGGGCAGAATCCCGAACAGGCTCTTACAAGCTCCATGCGAAATCTATGGCGACCTATTTTTTGGGCATGCATTACGGACGCGATCGGGTTTGCATCGTTAAGTTTTGCGAAAGTTGGCCCTGTGCAAGATTACGGTTGCATGATGGCGTTGGCATCGCTGGTTGTCTTGGTGGGTATCTTCGCCCTGTTGCCAACCATAGCGATTCTTCCACTTGGCCACAGTCGTTGGATAACATGGTTGGGGCTCTCTGAACGATTAGCAGCCGTTCCAGGTGATTCGCTTCTGAAAGGCATGCTCGCAAGAACGCTTGAGTTCGCCATTCGACGGCAAAGCACGGTCACGGTCGCCGCCGTTGTGTTGGGCCTAGTATCGGTTCTCGGCACTTTGCGATTGCAAGTAGAAACGGACTTCATCAAGAACTTCAGGAACGACGCACCGTTGGTTGTTGCCTACCAATCCATTGAAAATGAGCTTGGTGGTGCGGGAGTATGGGATATCGTTCTTCCTGCTCCATTGGTTCTCAATCAAAAGTATCTGGACTCCGTTTTGGAACTCGAACGCCAAATCACCAGTTTGCAAGTACCAGACAAACAGCATGACTTTAAGAAACAGCGAGAAGATCAGGTGCATGCAGACCAAGTGGCCGTTGAAGAAAATGGACTTCGATTGAGTCTTGTAATGAGCTTTGCGGATGCCGACGCCGCAGCTCGCGAATCGATACTACTCGGCAACCTTTCGATCGAAGACCGATTGTTCGGGATGCGGAATGCGATGGGGTCCTTTGTTGATACCTTGATCACGAAACCGCAAGACGGTGAGCGATACTTGAGGATTATGTTGCGATCGCGCGAGCAATCCAATGCAGAACAAAAGGAGCAATTGATTCAGAAGGTTCGTGAATTGGTGGCACAGACGCTTCGGTCGGAAGATTGGCAATTTGCAAGGGACGGACGAGATTCCGATCGGTCTGCCAAGAGTGTTTCGGGCTACTATGTCCTGTTGTCAGAATTGGTACGGAGCGTTGTTGCAGATCAATGGCGATGCTTCGCGGTTGCCTCGCTTGGGATTTGGTTGGCGATGGCTTATGCTTTGAGAAGCCCTCTGCTGGCGACCTTGGCGGTACTGCCTAACGCATTGCCCAGTTTGTGTATCTTGGGTTTTATGGGCTGGATGGAGATTCGAGTGAACTTAGGTGCGGCAATGATCGCAGCTGTCTCGATGGGGCTGAGTGTGGATTCGTCGTTGCATTATCTGATGCGATTTCAGACCGCGCGGTTGGCGGGGGCTTCGGTCCGCGATGCGTTGGTAGCGGCTCAGTCGGAGATCGGCGTTGCCTTGGGGTTGTCCACGGGTGCGTTGGTCGTTGGGTTCGGTTCGTTAGCAACAAGCGATTTTTTGCCAACCGTGGCTTTTGGTACGACGGCGGCAATTAGTATGTTGGGCGGATTGCTAGGAAATCTGATTCAATTGCCTGCACTCGTTCATCTTTTTGTTTCATGTCCGCCTTCCAAGTTTGCCATCCACAAACGCGAAGCCAAAGAACGCACAGATTCAACTGTAGGGCAAGACCTACGATAGCGGAACAAATCAAAGGGGTCAGGAACAAATCAAAGGGGTCAGGCCTCTTTGATGTTAGCGTGGAGGTTCCTCTAGGGAGGCATGTCGTCGAGACATCCGGCTTGTAGTGATCGATCCTGAACATTATTTTCGAGGCACAAAACCGTTGTAATCAAACTTGTACTTTGAATCAAAGAGGCCTGACCCCTTTGATCTCTCCCAAACACCGTTATTTTCAGGGACTCCGTTTCCGGTGATTTGAGCCATTCGAAAAGAGCAGTTTGTCCGTTGCTTGTTGCTTTAGTTTCGCCAGGCAGAATGGTTGATAGCTTTCCGCCTAGGTACACTGGTCCCGAAGATTGATCCCCTGACGATTGCGATCTCACGATGGATTTTGCAGGGATAGATCACTCTGTGGTGACTGAAACCTGATTCCTAGAGATTTTTTGCCAATGCCTGCCACAACGAATGAGATTGATTCGAAACCTGTCGTATGGGTAACCGGAAGCGGTGCGCCCCGAGTTGGGCAATGCGTTGCTGAATACTTCGGGGTTCGAGGGTACCGAGTCGTCATCCACACCTGCAATTCCGTCAGCGAAGCAGAAAAATTTGCCGCCAGCCTGAATGATCGTGGTATTGAATCCCTCGTTATTCGCGGGGCTGTAGAAGAGGAAGATTTTGCGAAATCAGGCGTCACCACCATCCTGGAAACCTTCGGTCGGTTGGACGTTCTCGTGAATTCCGCAGCCATTTGGAACTGGCGTCCGTTGGAAGAAACGACCAAAGCAGATGTGCAGCGTCAATTCGAAGTCAACTCGCTCGGCACCTTCCTTTGCTCGCAAGCGGCCGGACTGCAGATGGTGAAACAGGCCACCGGGGGTTCGATTGTTTTGATCGGCGACTGGGCAGTGCACCGGCCCTATCGAGATTTCGCTGCCTATTTTACAGGAAAAGGGGCTATTGAGACGATGACCCGTTCTTTCGCCATCGAATTGGCGTCTCGAAATCCCGCAATCCGAGTCAACGCAGTTTTGCCAGGCCCTGTTTTGCTCGACCCAACTATCTCCGAATCGAAAGCCGAATCCATTCGAAACCAGTCTTTATTGAAGCGACAAGGGGAAGCCAAACACGTGGCTCAGGCAGCCTACTTCCTGGCGACTCATGAATTCATTACCGGAGTTTGCCTGCCTGTGGATGGAGGGCGCAGCATTTACCCCGGCGCCACCGACGACGCGATCGCCCACCCGACGTTGCCCAAAATATGAAATCATCGCCTCAACGGACGAAGCAATCTTGCTTTATTTCTCGTTGGAACCCCTGGCAAAGCCTAGACCTGGTGTTAAGCCTTGTTCATAATTCCAGTTCTTGTGGGGTTCTGCGGATTGGGAAGGTTATTCCTAAGAGGTGGATTTTGCAGATTGCTTGCGAGGTGATTCGCGGTAAAGAATCAAATGTCTGTCCATCGCCGGAAACTTGGGTGACGTACTCTTCCCACATCTCAAGTTCCGGACTTGCTAAGCGTTTTGCCAGCAAGAACATGCAGATATCGGCGTAACAGTGATGATGTTTCTTAGTCTCTTTTGGAAGAATCGCATGAAACGAGTTCGACAATTCATGTCCAGATCGTTGGCTTTGGTGGCCGCGGTTGGTTTAGGCATGGTGCAGGGGTCGAGCGCAAGTGCTCAAGATCCCGCGCAAGATTACCCACCCTTCGAAAAAGTAACGGAAGGGTTCACCAAATCCGAATCGAAGTCGCCCGACAAGGGAGCCCTTTGCGGAGTCTGGACCCGCGAAAAAGATGGGCAGATGCTTCTCGAGCTGCCAAAAGATTTCGCAACCAAGAAGTACTTTATTGCCACCACCATTAGCAGTGGCGACAAGTTTGCCGGCCTCCAGTCCGCAGACTACTACGTTTACTGGCGTCAATACAACAAGCGTCTGGCTTTGATTCTGCCCAACGTAGATATTCGTTCCAACGGAGAACCCGAATCGAAGTCGTCCGTAAAGCGTTTGTTTACCGATACCGTCTTGCTGGACGTGCCAATCGTTGCGATGGTTCCGCGCGGCGGTCCCCTGGTCGATGCGGACGCATTGTTTGTCGGAAACGCTTCCAAGTTTTTTGGACCTAGCATCCGAGTTCAAGATCCTCAACTCACCAAAGTAACCAAAGCCAAAACGTTCACCAAGAACGTCGAGCTTGCATTTGAAGTGGTTGGAGCGGGCGGCAAGCTGCAAACGCTGCACTATTCGTTCAGCGAAGTGCCTGAAGATACTGGCTATCGGCCTCGTAAAGCAGATCAACGCGTTGGTTACTTCGTCACGAACTACACCGACTTGGGTAGTTACTTGGACGACAAGAAACTGGTTCGCTACGTGACTCGATGGAGACTTGAAAAGCGAGACCCAAGCTTGAAGGTTAGCCCGCCGGTAACGCCTATCCGATTCTACATCGAACACACCACTCCGGTTCGCTACCGCCGCTTCGTGAAGCAAGGTATCGAATACTGGAACAAAGCTTTCGAAGCGATCGGGTTCTCGGACGCTGTTCAAGTCTATTACCAAGACGCTAAGACCGGCGATTTTATGGACCTGGATCCAGAAGATGTCCAGTACAACTTCGTTCGATGGCTGAACAACGATATCGGCACTGCGATCGGACCTAGCCGTGTTCATCCGCTTACCGGAGAAATCCTCGATGCGGACATCGTGCTGACCGACGGGTGGATTCGGCACTTCAACTTCCAATTTCATGACATGATGCCTGATCTGGCAATGGAAGGCATGAGCCCTGAAACAGTCGCATGGCTCGGCTCGCATCCCAACTGGGACCCGCGTCTACGCTTGGCACCCAATGCAAACCGCGATTTCTTGAAAGGCTATTACGCCAACCAATCCAAGTTGCCCTTCGCTGGCCATGCGCTGACGAAAGTGGATACTAAATTGATCGGCGATCAGCAATACGATGGTCTCGTTGGCCGAACAAGCCAAGTCAACGGATTCTGCAATGCAGCCGTTGGCAAGCAAATGGACATGGGCATGGCTCGACTTGCTCTGGCCTTGATGGAAAATGACGCAGCTTTCTTCGAAGAAGATCCAAAGCCAACCGATCCGAAACCTGCTGAAGAACCAAAGAAGGAAGACCCAAAGCCGGAAGAGCCTAAAAAGGAAGAACCGAAGAAAGAGGTTAAGCCTGAGGACAAAAAGCCTAAGGAAGACCAATTGGATGGAATGCCTGAGTCGTTCATCGGCCCATTGCTCGCCGAACTGGTTGCACACGAAGCCGGCCACACGCTTGGTCTCCGTCACAATTTCAAGGCCTCCAGTGTCTACACGTTCAACGAGATCAACTCGCCAGACGTGAAGGGCAAGAAGACCCTTGCTTCGTCCGTAATGGATTACATTCCAATCAACATGCCTTACAAGCTAGAGGGTTCTACCCGTGGTGATTGGACCATGACTGGCATCGGACCTTACGATTACTGGGCGATCGAGTACGGCTATACGACCGATGAAGCGAAGCTTCCTGAAGTCCTAAAGCGAGTCAGCGAACCCGAATTGCAATACGCAACGGACGAGGATACGGGCGGACCGGATCCGCTAGCTCGCCGATACGATTACAGCAAGGAGCCATTGGATTACGCTGAAAACCAAATCCGATTGGTCAAGCTCTATCGTTCGCAATTGCTCGACAAGTTTGTGAAGGATGGCGACAGCTGGGGCAAAGCCCGCCGCGGATACGAGCTTACCTTGGGTGAGCAAATGAAGGCGGTAAGCATGATGGCCAACTGGATCGGTGGTGCGAACGTGAATCGCGACAAGAAGGGGGATCCGGGTAACCGCCAATCTCTGACTCCAGTCGCCGCGGAACGTCAACGCAAGGCGATGGACTTCGTATTCAGAAACGCTTTCCGAGATGATTCGTTCGGTGTCACTCCTCAGATTTTGGAACGGCTCACCAACGACAAATGGATCGACGAAGGAATGCGTTCCACAGGCGAATCCACGTTCCCAATCCATGATCGAATCTTGGGCGTCCAAGCTTCGGCACTTACCATGTTGATGAACCCGTCGACTTTGCGTCGTGTGTTTGACAACGAGCAACTTGTTCCACAAGATCAAGACGCGGTCACGTTGCCAGAAGTGATGGACAAGATCTTTGCGGAGATTTGGTCGGAGCTGGATGTGAAGCCTGAAGGGGAAGTCACAGCCCGCAAACCGCGGATCAGCTCGTGGCGACGCAATCTTCAGCGGGAACACCTAGAGCGATTGATCGATCTAGCGATGCCAACCGATTCGAACGCGGTCACCAAGCCGGTTACTTCCCTTGCATTGATGCAATTGAAGGAATTGAAGAGAAAAATCGATGCGACTCTTGAGGGACGCAACGCTTTGGATTCGTATTCGTTGGCTCACTTAGGCGAAGCCCAACAACGCATTTCGAAGGCCGTTGATGCGATCTACGTTTACAACATGCCAAGCAGCTTCGGCGGTGGCGGCGGTGGCTTTGTCCTTCTTGGACAAGATGGTCAGCCAGCCCCAGCGCAACAACCGGACAGCGAAGTATCGCCAGCGACGCCAGAGCCTCAACTGCCTTAGTGCCGTTGGGATTCTGATTGCATCACAGATCAAACAGCCCGCAACTCACTTTGCGGGCTGTTTTCGTTTCCAGATCCAATTGGTGGGCTAGCGTGCCGACTTTCGAGCTTCTTTGGTGGCTGCTTCGATGGCTTTGCGGCAGTTCGGATTATCCGCTTGGCCAGTGACTTCGTAGAGAAATCGACTGGGATAGGTCGGACGTGGCTTGCCCCATTTGAACCGGGACATGGGAAGCGTCATCGAAAGTTCATCTTGAGCCCGTGTCACTCCCACATAACACAGTCGTCGTTCTTCATCGACACCTTCCGAGCTGTCTGCAAGTGAGCGACGATGGGGCAGCACTCCTTCTTCCATACCAACCATGTAGACGAAGGGGAATTCCAAGCCTTTGGCGCTGTGATAGGTCATCAAAGAAATAGAGCTGCGTTGCATTTGCTTTTCCTTGGGCGAGCCAAATTCGCGGCCTGCCAAGGTGACTTTGGAAAGAAAATCCCCAAGCTCGGGAATCTCCGTTTCCTGCTCGTATTCCGCAACAGCATTGATGATTTCCTCCAGCGTACCAATTCGGTTTTCGGCTTCTTCTGCGTCAGGATACAAACGTTGAATCTCGGCTCGATATTTCAGCGTTTCGATCAGCTGACGAGTCACTTGCATCAAGCTTCCAGCCCTACCGAGCGAATAGGATTCGTTCTCGGTCGATTCATTCTCGTTCGATTCCGAGAATGCCTCCTCCGGTTCAGATGCTTGTTCAAAGAGCGAGCCTGTCGATTCTTCTTCGGTTGGACTGGGTTTTGCCCCTTGAAACATGGCAGAAAATTCGTGAAACAATGTTCGAAGTTTGGCGACCCCTTGCTGCGCGGCGGACGGAAGGGCTCGGACGAAGCTAGCGTCTTGCATCACTTTCCAGACGCTGGTTCCTGTGGAAACAGCTTTGTTTAACAACTTGTCGACGCTGGATGCCCCCATGCCCCTCGGCGGAACGTTGATCACACGAAGCAAGGAGAGTTCGTCGTCTGGCGTATCGATCCATTTGAGGTAAGCCAAGATGTCGCGAACTTCTTTGCGATCGAAAAAGGACTGGCTTCCCGTGATGACGTACGGGAGCTTACAACGCCGAAGCTCCATTTCAAACGGTCGCGGCTGTTCATTCGTGCGGAACAGAATGGCAAAATCACCGGGCTGAGTCGACGGATCCTGACGCAAGCGTTCTGCAATCTCTTCAACCACCCCTTTGGCCTCTTCCACTTCGCCGGGAAACTGAAGGATCCTGGGTTGAGCACCGTTGGGTCGAGCCGCTCGCAGAACTTTGTCATGGCGTTGGGTATTGAATGCAATCAGCCGGTTCGCCATTTGCAAGATCGCATCGGTGGAACGGTAGTTGTCTTCGAGCCGAACGACTCGAGCTTCTTTCCAGTCGGTCTTGAAGTTGAGAATGTGCTTCACTTCCGCACCACGCCAACCATAGATCGACTGGTCGTCATCACCCACAACGCAAAGATTGCGGTGATCGATGGCAAGAGCTCGAATAATTCGATACTGAGTCCCGTTCGTGTCTTGGTACTCGTCCACCAAGACGTGGTCGTAACGTCCTGATTCCAGTTTTCTTACCTCTTCATGTTCGGTCAGCAGTTGTTCGGCGCAAACCAGCAAGTCGTCGAAGTCGAACGCGGCTTGGTTCTTGAGCGCGCGTTGATAGCGTTTGAAGCCGCTGGCCGCGATATGTTCCCGATCGGAGGTGGCTGCGTGGTCGGCCTGATCTGGCTTTACCCCCAGATTTTTCCAGTGACTAATGATCCCCAGGAAGTCTCCCGGTTTCAGCATGTCGTCGTGGACCCGGATTTCTCGTAGAATCGTCCGAGCCACACTTTCCGCGTCGCTCCGGTCATAGATGGTGAATTTTTCGGGGTACCCCAGCACTTTGGAGTGGCGTTTCAGGATCTGAACGCAATGAGAATGGAAGGTTCCGATGGATGGTCGAGCGGGAGCGGGTTGCCCCCGTCGGACGCGTTTGGGAAGCTTCAGCTGATGGCTGATCCGCTCCTGCATTTCCAGCGAGGCTTTGTTGGTAAACGTCACGGCCAGAATCCGGTCGGCCTTGATTCCGTGCCGAATCAGGTTGGCCACCCGGAACGTAACCACCCGTGTTTTTCCAGTCCCAGCCCCCGCCAGTACTAAAAGAGGACCGGTTAGGGTATCGACTGCAGCTTGTTGAGGAGGATTGAGATCGGGCATGTCGGACAATGTAATGAACATTGAGGTACAAGAAAGCCCTTTCAAGTAGAAAGCCCTTTCCAGTCAGAATCTGGGGCGGTAAAGCCGTAAGCTAAGCATGCCCTATGGCTCAGAATCAGCAATCCGGAGCCCGAGAAAGAAAATGTGTTCCTTTGCCCTCGACGAAGTGCTGGAAAGCGGTTATCCTCCTACCCTGGTTTCTCTGGAATTTCCGGGGATTTTCGTTGATCCGTGAAGCATTTCGTTGGTTTCGAATTCAATTATGTACGCGATTATTTGTGACGGTGGCCGCCAATTCAAGGTAGAAGAAGGCCAATTGCTCGACATCGATTACCGTGACACCGCAGTAACCGGTGATAAGGTTGAATTTGATCGCGTCTTGGCAATCGGTGGCGAGTCTGGCTTGACCCTAGGTCAACCTACCGTTTCCGGTGCAAAGGTCAGTGCTTCGGTGATCGGTCTCGAGCAAGGCGAAAAGCTTTACATCCAAAAGTTCCGCCGCCGCAAAAATTACGAAGTTCGTACAGGACATCGTCAAAAGTACACCCGCATCAAGATCGATTCGATCCACAGCTAAATCTTTGCTGGATGCCCTTCGATCTAAAACCCGTTTTACAATTTGGTTCTTACGGGTACTAAGGTAACGACGTTGGCAACCAAGCATTTTTTCTTAACAGGTTATCGAGGGTGCGGTAAATCCTCGGTCGGTCGGATTGTGGCCCAGAGTCTTGGGCTACCCTTTCGCGATACGGACGACGAAATCGAGTCCGAAGCTGGCTGCTCCATCGCAGATATCTTTTCCGCTCAAGGCGAGCAAGCTTTTCGAGATCTAGAGAGCCAACAGCTCGAAAAAGTGGTTTCGTCCTCGTCCGCAACAGTCATTTCGCTGGGCGGTGGCACCGTTCTCCGAGAGACGAATCGGAATATAATTAAGCGGAGTGGCTGCACAGTCTGGTTACGCGCATCACCTGAAACCATTTTCGAGCGGATTGCAGGGGACACGGCTTCGCAATCGCGACGTCCCAAGCTGAGCGCACTCGGAGACCTGGATGAGATCCGAAAGGTACTGGACCTTCGGCTGCAATGGTACCGCGAAGTCGCATCCTTTTCGATTGAGACCGACGGATTGAAGGCAGATCAGATCGCCGCTACGATCGTGTCATGGGTGCGAAGCGAATCGTGAAAGCTCTTTCCAAGTTGAGCCGCTAGGTAAAAATGAACGGAATAGAAATCGGCTTGTTTGTCTTCGGCTTGCTCCTTCTGGGGCCGTTTCTCAATTTCGCAATCTATTCCTTCGCGTACTTCCCAAGAGCCATTAGCCCTTGGCAGACACCATCCGAAGGCATTCCCAAGAGGAATCTTTGGAGCCGCATGCCTGTTTTTGGATGGTTCAAAAGCAGTCGCCAGGAAGCTGAGATTTTCGGACGCTTTTATTGGGTTCGTCCATTCTTGATTGAGCTGGGAACTCCTTTCTGTTTGGTGCTGCTTTATCGTTACTGTACCGACGGTGCGTTCATGCCGACCGGCCTTCCTGCAATACCGACATCCACGTTGCAGCATCAGTTCATTGCCTTTGCAGCACTTATTTCCTTGATGACGGTTGCAACGTTTATTGATTTCGATGAACGCACGATTCCGGACATGGTGACCGTTCCGGGAACGCTGATCGGTTTGGTTGGGGCTGTGGTGATTCCGGATTGGCGATTGCACGAATCGATCCCGCCGGTGTTCCCGGCACTTCTTGGGCCCGTAATTCCCATGCAAGCAAACTCGCCCTTTGATTGGGACATGTCCTATCATGATTCGACCGGACTTTTTCTGGGGTTGTTCTTTTGGAGCGGCTGGTGTTTTGGCCTTGCGGACCGTCGATGGATCTCGAGACGTGGCAGTAAAAAAGCGATCGAGTACTTTTTTGCGAGACTTCAGCGCAGTCCCAGCACCAAGCTTCTGGTTGCGCTTTGGGTCATCGGCTTTATCGGAATCTTTGTAGCGCATGCCAAGTTGGACGCAACCAGATGGGCGTCGTTGCTCTCTTCTTTGTTTGGGATTGGGTTAGGCGGGGTTCTGGTATGGGGTTTTCGTTTGGTGGCCTGCCTCGCCTTGAAGCAGGAAGCACTGGGGTTTGGCGACGTGACGTTGATGGCGATGATCGGGGCGTTTTTTGGGTGGCAAATCGTCTGGATGGCATTCTTCATCGCCCCGTTCTGCGGGCTCGCCTTTGTGATCATTTCTTGGATTATCACACGCGACAACTCAACGCCTTTTGGTCCCTATCTTTGCGCTGGAACTTTGTATGCGATGCTCGACTGGGTTCGGCTCTGGGATTGGTTTCAGATTTACTTTCTGCCCCCCATCTTCATTCTGCCGTTCCTGGGGGCGATGCTGTTTGCCCTTGGGGTGATGCTATGGATTGTGCATCGAATCAAATCGGGCTTGATTGCCTAAGGTGCTTGATTCGCTGGGAGGCGGTCGGCCAATGGCATAGGGGGCTAGCCCAACGTAAAGCAGTTTCCGACACCGTTATCTTCCAGCCCCATCAATTGTCTCCATCGTGCTTCGATCATTGCAGTGAAGGGCATACCTGCAAGGCCGTAATTGCCAAGCGAGTAACCGTCGTTGACCTCCACAAGAAGCATGTGGCCTGCAACCGTAATCCCCCAGTCCATCGCGAACGCGATCGGTCGCTCGGAAAAAGCCTCTAGTGCGTCCTTCATCATTTCTGCGACGGGGAAAATCAAAGGGTCCCCTTTGTAATTGCAGACCCCTAAGATCTTGTCGCGAAGAATGTAGGCTCGCCATTCGGATGCAAACTCAATCTTTTGCTGAGCCAGGACAGGGGTGTTGTCGGGAATGCTGGCCGATGCAATCAAATCGCGAAGGCCGTAGACCACGGTTCCCTTAAACAGCTTTTGGTGCTTGAGCGGTTTGATATGAAAGGGGTTGAAGGAAACCTCGGAATCCACTTGGTTTCTGACTTCTCCCATGGTTGTTTCCCAGGTGAAGCGACCTATCCAGGGTGAAAGTGAACTGGGCAGGTCGAAGACTGGGGGTTCAGGCCTATTGGCCCTTGCGAGCAGCGAGCGAATGCTTTCGACGGAACCTCGAACGACCATTTCTTCCGGATGATTCAGCAGCCAATCGTCCAGAGCGCCCGCAGCAATTTCGGGAAATCGAAACCAAACCACTTCGTAGCCACGTTCCCAAAACCAATGCGCAGCCTCGATCGAAGCCAGATAAATAGCAGAGTCTTGCTTCACTTGTTGAACAAAAGCGCGCATGGGAAATGCCAAGCCAAATGCGATGACTCAGCTTGCCAGCAAATAAATGGTGGAGGAATGGAAAATCGGTACCAAATGACCTGTAACCGACTTAAAAACTTGGTTAGTCTGTCCGTTCGGAAATTATAGCCTTTTCTGGTCAGAGCTTCGGCGCAGCAGGAAGGGTTGAATTTTAAATATGATTTTAAAGGATATCGCTTCCCATGTTGACCCGCGTCTTAGTTCCGTTTTTTTTAGCGTCGGGTGTCTTTCACTCTTTTGCTTACACTCAAGAACCGGTCGGTTCTCAAGAACCAGTTAGCCCCGGCACCCCGGCACCTATTGTGCTTGCAGTAGAGGCAATCAAGGATCCGTCAAGTTATGCTCTTGGGCTTAACATTGGAGCGAATGTCGCCAAGGGCCGCATATCGTCTCAAGATATTGAAATTAAGGATTTCATGCTGGGGTTTATCGATGCGTTGGAAAAACGAGAGCCCAAGCTTTCCGAGAAGCAGTTTCAAGCTGCGATGACTTCGTTTCAGATGCGTATGCAAAAAAAGATTCTTGAGATCGCTAAGCGGAACCTCGAGAAATCCAATGTTTATCTGGAAGAGAACAAAAAGAAGGATGGGATCCAAGTCACTAAGACAGGGCTTCAATATCAAGTCCTGAAATCTGGCAGTGGCAAGTCCCCTTCGATTACGGATTCCGTGCTCGCGCACTACGAAGGAAAGCTAATCGACGGTTTCCTGTTTGACTCGTCCATCAAGAGAAACAAGCCGGAAACCATCGACGTCAAAGGGGATTTGCCGGGCCTGTCCGAGGCATTTCAGCGCATGAAGGTCGGTGACAAGTGGGTCGTGACCCTTCCGCCTAACCTTGCATATGGGGAAGGCGGAGCAGACCCGGATATCGGCCCCAATGAGGTTCTGATTTTCGAAATAGAACTTCTGGATGTCATCAAAAAGTAAGCGGCTTCCATGCTAAACGCCTCAGAACCTTGGATGGAGAAAGCTCGGCATTACGGGCAAGAACAGTTGTTCCAATTTTGGAATCGTTTGTCTGTTGGCGAGCGGGACAACTTGCTCGCACAAATTGCTACGATCGATTTTGAGCAGATTCATCGACTGTTCCATAAAGCCACAGACGAAGTCGATTGGCATTCACTCGCTCTGCGAGCAGAGCCGCCCCAGGCAATCCGATTGTCGGACGCTGCGCCCCCTTTTACTGCTCAGGCGGCGATGGAATGCGGGGAACAAGCTATTCGTGAGGGCAAAGTAGCCATGATTTTGGTGGCTGGCGGACAAGGAACGAGGCTTGGGTTTGATCAACCTAAGGGAATTTTTCGGATCGGTCCTGTCTCCAACCGAAGTTTATTTGCGATGCACGCAGATTCCGTTCGTGGAACGAGCCGCCGTTATGGCGTCTCCATTCCGATGTATGTGATGACTAGCCCTGCTACAGACTTTGCCACGCGAGAGTACTTTCAGGAACATCGCAATCTAGGGCTGGAAAACGACGAACTAGATGTTTTCTGCCAAGGAACCATGCCAGCTGTCGATGCAACCACTGGCGATATCTTGATGGATTCGCCTAGCTCCCTGGCTCTAAGCCCTGACGGACACGGAGGGATTGTAGCTGCGTTGCATCAGCAAAAGGTTTTGGAAGCTGCACGTCAGCGAGGTGTCGAACATTTCTTCTATGCCCAAGTCGATAACCCACTGGTGCGAGCCTGCGACCCCCTGTTGATTGGCTACCACTTGCTTGCGAAATCGCAAATGACCACCCAAGTCGTGTCCAAGCGGTTCGCGACGGAAAAAGTAGGGAATGTTGTCGCAATCGACGGACGTTCACACATTATCGAATACAGCGACCTGCCAGAGGCTATCGCTAATCAACTGCAAGCCAACGGCAACTTGAAGCTTTGGGCGGGCAACATCGCGATCCATGTCCTCGACTTAAATTTCTTAGAGTCCGCTGCGACTCAAAATAATGGCCTGCCGTTCCATCGCGCCCTCAAATCGGTTCCGTTTGTGGATACAGCGGGATCGTTGGTCAAGCCATCAGCTCCTAACGCCATCAAGTTCGAACGTTTTGTTTTCGATCTTCTGCCTCTTGCGGACCGAACGATCGTCGTTGAGGGGGATGCTAAGGAAGTTTTCGCTCCAGTAAAGAACGCAGATGGTGCCGCAACGGATACTCCTACCGAATGCCGTATGGCTCTGATCGCACAGCACAAACGTTGGCTTGAAAAAGCTGGCGTGTCCGTAAGCGAGTTTGCGAAAGTGGAGATTAACCCGTATTGGGCCCTAGACGCAAACGAAGTCCAACAGAAAATTCAAAAGCCTGGTGAGATCCTAGTCGATACCTACTTTGCATAGCTCTTCAAACCCCGAATGAAGGTAAATCCCATGCTCCATGCAGTAATCATGGCCGGTGGCTCCGGCACCCGCTTTTGGCCCGCCAGCCGCCAAATCAAACCCAAGCAATTGTTGAAAATGGGCGGGCAGCGAACCATGTTGCAAACCACATTCGATCGCATGCAAGGTTTGGTTTCTAGCGAGCATGTGCTGATATTGACCAACAACCAATTGACCGACGCCGTCGTCGCACAACTTCCCGACCTGCCTCTGGAGCATATCGTTGGTGAACCATGCAAGCGAGATACGGCACCCTGCATCGGTGTCGCGGCTTCGCTGGTGCAAGCTGCCGACGCGGATGGAATCATGGTCGTCATGCCTTCCGACCACGTGATCGAGCCGAGATCGGAATTCCATCGTGCAATCAAAGCTGGCGTTCGACTGGTAGAAGAAGACCCGACGCGGATCGTTACCTTCGGAATTCGCCCCACCTACCCAGCGGAATCGTTTGGATACATCCAACGCGGCCAAGCGATCGAATGTGTCCCCGGAACTTCCACCTTCAAAGTGGATCGGTTTCGAGAAAAACCTGACAGAGCAACCGCAGAAGAATACGTTGGGGCTGGCACCTTTTACTGGAACAGCGGAATCTTCCTTTGGAAAGCAAAGACCATCCTTGAAGCCTTGCAAAAGTTCGAACCCGAGATGTACGACCACATCCAGAACATCGCGCAGGGGATCGGTACCAGCGAATTTCAATCCAGCTTCGAAGAACACTTTGCCAAGATCAAAAGTAAGTCGATCGATTTTGCAGTCATGGAACGACACGAAAACGTCGTGGTGATCGAAGCCCCTTTTCAGTGGGATGATGTCGGAAGCTGGCAAGCAATCGCTCGCTTGATCGAACCGGATGCAATGGGCAATGCCGTGGATGGCCCGTATCTTCCTATCGACTCATCCAACATGATCATTCGAAGTGAATCCGAACACTTGGTCGTGACGATAGGAATGTCAGATACCATTGTGGTTCACACACCTGATGCAACACTCGTTGCTCCTAAGACGGAAGAAGAGCGGGTGCGAGAAGTGGTAAAGCAACTGGCCGAGCTTGGGCATCAGCAATATTTATAGGGCTCGATGGATTCACCTCTTTGGCGGGCTCGATGCCGTCGACAAAATGTCGCAGGAAAAAAGATCTAGTATTTATTGTTAAGTAACTGTCGCGGCCTTTTTGCGACGTTGCTACGATGTACTACTTGCATATAGTTACCAATGGTGGAGTGTTTCGGGAGCCGAACGAGTTCGGTTCCTCGCGCAGGAATTGGGAAAGTCGACCGAAATGAAATTCTGGAGGCTAGGGTGGCGAAAATCAGCGTAGCGGGTATTGCAGCCGAAGATGTCCTCAATTGTCTGCCGGACGGTGTGGCTTTGCTCGGACCCGACTTGGCCATTCTTTGGGCCAATCAGTGCCTTCAAGACTGGTGCGGTGGAGTCGATCGCACGGGTGAGAACTTTTACTCTGCGCTCGCCAACCCCGAAATCGTCGGTGCTGGCTTGTGTCCGCTCCAAACTTGCTTTTCAAGTGACCGCAACGCTAGCACTACCCTGCAAACCCAAAAAGGGAAGTACTACCATATTCACGCAGCGCCACTTGCTAGCTTTTCCTCGAGCGTCAAGGCTGCAGGCCAACTGGACCGCATCGTGGTAACGCTCAGCGATGTGACCGAGGAGATTCTCCAAGAGCAAAAGCTGGCCGCGATCCATCAAGCAGGGGCCAAACTAACGGACCTAAAGCCGGATGAGATCTTTGCGATGGATGTTGAGCAACGGATCGAGTTGCTCAAGGACAACATTCGTCATTACACACGCGATCTTCTGAATGTAGAGGTCATTGAAATTCGGTTGCTGGAGCAATCGACCGGGAATCTTATTCCTCTTCTATCGGTCGGTATTGACCAAGTTGCAGCGGACAGGCGATTGATGGCTAGTCCCCAGGGGTATGGAGTGACAGGGTATGTGGCAGCCAGCGGAAAAAGTTACCTATGCCGCGATGCAACGAAAGACAGCAAGTACCTGGAGGCTTTTAAGGGCGCACGCAGCTCGCTGACGGTTCCCGTGATGCTTCACGACAGCGTGATTGGAACGATCAATGTCGAAAGCCCCACGTTGGATGCGTTTTCCAATAGCGATCAAATGTTCTTGGAGATTTTCGCCCGCGACGTCGCGGTAGCCTTGAATACTCTGGAGCTGCTTGTGGCGCAACGCACCAATGCTGCACAGCAAAGCTGTGAAGCGATCCACGCCGCAGTCGCATTACCAATCGACGATCTCCTTCTGGACGCCGTTCACTTGATGGAGAAGTATATCGGTCACGATACGGAAACCGTTGCCAAGCTTCGAAGCGTCTTGGCCAAGGCCAGAAGCATCAAGAAATCGATCCAGCAAATCGGACAAACGCTCGCTCCCGCGGATGTCAGTCTGGTCGGCTGCCAAGGCGAACACTATTCGAAATTGATCGGCAAACGAATCCTTGTGGTCGACGCCGACGAAACGGTCCGCAATGATGCCCATTCGCTGCTGGAACGTTATGGCTGCACGGTGGAAACAGCTCATGAAGGGGATCAAGCCGTATCCATGGTGCGGAACTGCCTGGAGGAACCGTACCATGTGATCATCACCGATATCAAGCTGCCTGACTATTCAGGCTACCAATTGATGCTGCGATTGCAGAAACTGATGACTCATGTTCCGATGGCACTGATGACCGGTTTTGGCTACGACCCCGGACATTCCATCGTAAAGGCCCGCCAATCTGGCCTGCATCCAAAAGCCATTCTCTACAAGCCCTTTCGTCTGGATCAATTGCTGAGCGTCACCGAAACTCTCATCGATTACAGACCAGATCCTTCCCAATAGTTTGTCGGTATAGTGTTCGTCGCTCTTTGCCAGTCCATCGCCATTCTCCTGCTAATCGCGATTGGGCATCTTGGTGTCTGGGTTGCCGCCTACAACCGAATCAACGCGACCGGGTTCAATCGAATTGCAATCAAGCGAATCGAAATACTGATCGTAGTGACCTGCGTTTGGATTCCTTTGGCCCTGATTGGGCTCGAGCTTTACCGTCTTGGAAGCGAAGGCTTGCTGAAATCTCTGTTCCCCACAGACTGGTCGCAATGGAGCTTGTGCACGCAGATCTATTGCTGCTTGGTGATCCTAGGGGCCATTGTCATGACACCCGACTGGATCCTGGATCGCCCCTTCTTTGCAACCGCAGGTAAACGCTTTCGCGTTACGCAGCGACAGATTGTCAACCATCCCAGCGAAAACGCGACGACTCTTGAGGACTACATTGTTAGCCCCTCTTTTCGCAAGATGGCACGTTTGCCAAGAAACGAAGTCGCCTCGCTTGAAAGAAACGTCAAACGACTTGCGCTAGCCGGCTTGCCCACTGATTTGGAAGGTCTTCGAATTGCACATCTTTCCGATATTCATCTAACAGGAAAAATGGCAACCTCCTATTACCGTTTGGTCATGGATTGGGTCATGGCGGAAAAACCGGATCTGATCGTGATTGCTGGGGACATCGTCGATTATGCACATGCCTTGCCCATGATTGATTCCGTCTTCGAAAAGCTGGAAGCGCCGATGGGCAAGTTCTTCGTCATTGGCAACCATGATCGAAGGCTCGAAACGCCGACGTTGGTTTGCGAACGTATGGAAAGTCTTGCTTGGGTGGATCTTGGTCGTATGGACAAGATCATCACTCACGGTAGCACGAAGATCCGGCTGATCGGGAATGAGCGTCCTTGGTTCCATCGAAATGCGAATGCGGAACGACTTCGGCTTCAATCCTC
>JBIKLJ010000263.1:0-6158 GCA_044359895.1 Pirellula sp. | reverse complement strand
GCGGTGCGACATGTCCTGCATTTAGGACCGTACAAGAGTATGATAGCTGTTTCCTGCCACACTCTGCCGTCATCCTTCCACTCCTTTTGTCGCGGTCGCATTATGACTACCAAGCGAGAGCCTTCCAAGAACGCTACTGAAATTCATGGGAGCACGAATTTTCGCATCGCCGAACGGGCAACCGTGGTACGGCTCTTTTTTGCCTTCATCTTGGTTTTCTTGCACGGCGTCAAAACAGGTAGGGCGGCGGACAACGATCCGGTTCAATTCAACCGCGACGTAAGGCCCATTTTGTCCGACGCTTGTTTCCAATGCCATGGCCCGGATGAAGGGCAGCGACATGGTGGCCTGCGACTGGATTTGGCCGGTGCTGCATTAAAGGGAGGTGATTCGGGGCCATCGATTGTCCCAGGAAACGCCGAAGCAAGCGAATTATGGAAGCGGATCACATCCAAAGACCCCGCGATTCAAATGCCACCTCCATCGTCCGTAAAGTCATTGACCCAGGCTCAGGTTGGTATTCTAAAGAAATGGATCCATGAAGGGGCAGAGTACGAGGGCCACTGGGCGTTCAAGAAGGTCCAGCGGCCGGAGATACCGGCGGCCGAAAATCAAAATGTTGAACCGAACCAGAATGTTCACCCAGGGACGCAACGCGTGCACCCCATCGATGCTTTTGTTCGTTCCCGATTGAAGGCGATGGGAATGGCATGGTCGCCCCAGGCGTCTCGTGAAACGTTAATCCGTCGAGTCACGTTGGATTTGATTGGGTTACCGCCAGAGCCCCAAGATGTCGCCGCGTTTCTAGCGGACGAATCTGCTGATGCCTACGAAAAGGTAGTGGATCGGTTGCTTACATCGCCACATTATGGCGAACGTATGGCACAGCAATGGCTTGACTTTGCAAGATACGCTGACAGCAACGGATTTCAAGTGGATTCGTCGCGCGAGATGTGGGGATGGCGCGACTGGGTGATCGATGCGTTCAATCGCAATCTTCCTTTTGATCAATTCACGATCGAACAAATCGCCGGCGACATGCTGCCCAACGCAACTCAGGATCAAATCGTGGCTACTGGGTTCAATCGAAACACGCGATTGAATGGCGAAGGAGGTCGCATTGCCGAAGAGTGGTTTGCAGAGACGGTGATCGATCGCGTCGAGACGGTAGGGCTCACTTGGATGGCGATGACTTTCAATTGCTGTCGATGTCACGATCACAAGTTTGATCCAATTACCCAGCAAGAATTCTATCAATTGTTCGCGATTTTTAATTCGGTCGAAGAGAGTGGAGTGTTAGATAGCGAAGGAGGCAGCGAAGGCAGGGGTAACAGTGCGCCCGTTCTGCCGATTCCCAAGGAGGAACAGCAGAAGCAATGGAATGCATTGAAGCTGGCGATATCTCAAGCTCAGAGGCATGTCGAAGAGGTCGCTAAAACGGCGGCAAGCCGCCAGGAAGTATGGGAGCCCAACTTTGCTTCTCAAATCGCATCGATGTCCAAGCCATGGACTTTGGTAGAAGCGACGTCGGTCCGTAGCGATGGGGGAACTACTTTTACCAAGCAAGCCGATTCCACTTGGCTAGCAAGCGGGGCGAACCCTGATTTCGATACTTACACGATGGAGGCTCCGCTGGCAGCTGGGCCGTTTACGGGGATTTTGCTGGAAGCGTTTCCTGATCCCTCGTTGCCGAATCAGAGTCTAGGTAGATACCCCAACGGCAACTTTGTACTCAGTGGCATAGAAGCAACGATCACCAGCCCTTCCTTGGCAGCACCGATTGTTGCGAATTTTGGACGCGCAGCCGCGGATTACGAACAGCCCGGTTGGCCGGTTGCGGCTGTCCTGGTTTCACAAGCGGATCGCAAGGGGAAGAATCGAACGGGGTGGGCCGTCGATGGTCCTACCAAGCGCGAGCCCAGGCAGGCAATTTTTGCATGCAGTTCCCCAATCACTGTACCTGAAAACAGCCAAATCACGATCACTTTGCGTCATGACGCCATCGATCGGCACAGCATCGGCCGATTTCGATTATCCACTGCATCCGCCCCTGCAGAATCGCTTCAATTGGATGGTATCAAGATACCAGATCTTGTAAGAAGTTCACTTGCTGCTGATAGGGCCAAGCGAACTCCTGAACAAATCGATGCACTGGCGGCTTACTTCCGTGATCATGGCGATACGGCATTGTTGGAAGCTCGGCAGGAAGTGGTGAAGGCGCAGGCGGCAGACCGCGAGTTTGCGAAGCAGGTTCCCATCGTGATGGTCATGAAGGAACAAGCTACGCCACGCCAGGCCTTTATCTTCAATCGTGGCGAATACGATCGGCCTGGGGCACGTGTCGAACGAGGTCTTCCGGCCGTCTTTCCGTCATTGCCGGAAGGGGCGTCGATGGACCGATTGGGGCTTGCGAAATGGCTTGTGTCGCGTGACCATCCGCTGACATCCCGCGTTTGGGTCAATCGTATTTGGGAACATTTTTTCGGTGTTGGTTTGGTGAAAACAACCGAGAATCTTGGGTCGCAGTCGGAATGGCCAAGCCATCCCGAATTGTTGGATTGGCTTGCGTCGGAATGGATGGAGCCAACCTATTCTCCCGATGGCAGTCCGTCCAAGACCATTCCCTGGGATATGAAAGCGTTGCAGAAGATGATCGTGATGAGTGCTACTTATCGGCAATCTGCAAAAGTCACATCCTCGAGCGATCCCGAGAATCGGCTGCTAGCACGAGGCCCGCGTTTCCGGCTTTCCGCAGAGGCCGCTCGGGATCAAGCTCTGGCTGTGAGCGGTTTGTTGTCGCCTAAAATCGGTGGACCTAGCGTTCGCCCTTATATGCCGGAAGGGGTGTGGGATGAAACCAGCCGCTACGGAGACTTGCGTGGATACAAGAATGACACGGATGACAGATTGTACCGTCGAACGCTTTATACCTTTTGGAAGCGGACTGCGGCTCCACCATCCATGATGCTGTTTGACGCTCCCAGTCGCGAAGTATGCACCGTGAAACGATCGAGAACAAACACGCCTTTGCAGGCGCTCATTCTGTTAAATGAAGTTACGTATGTAGAAGCAGCCCGAAAGCTCGCGGAGCGTATGATTCAGCAAGGTGGTTTGGATCTGCAGACTCGAATAGCCTACGGTTTCTTGCTGGTAACAGCTCGGCAGCCCACGCATGAAGAACTACAGCTATTGCTGGCAGGCTTTCAAGAGGACAGAAATCGATTTGTTAGCGACCCGAAAGCAGCCAGCCAGCTAACCCGGTTCGGAGAATCAGCTGCCGATTCCAGCATCGATCCGATGGAGTTAGCTGCGTACACGATGACCGCAAATGTGTTGCTCAATTTGGACGAGGCCATCACTCGCGAGTGATTGGTTTTCGTTTTACCTTGAATGCCTTGAATTTCAAACCGACCATCGAACCTTATCCACTCCAGAATGCCAGATCTTCAGGAACGCATCATGTTACGTACACGCAGTGAAGACGTTGCAAATCGCAGGCTGTTTTTTCGATCGACCGGTGCAGGACTTGGAAGTGCCGCCTTGGCGACCTTGCTCCATCCAGCACGCTCAAACGCGATGGCATCGGAACAAGGGTTGCCGGATCTTCCGCACTTCGCACCCAAAGCAAAACGGATCATCTATTTGTTTCAGTCTGGGGCTCCGTCGCAAATGGACTTGTTCGACCCCAAGCCTGCTATGGTCAATCGGCAAGGGGAAGACTTACCTGCTTCCATTCGACAAGGGCAGCGATTGACCACGATGACTTCGGGGCAAGCGACTTTTCCGGTCGCGCCCTCGATCTTTAAGTTCAATCAGCACGGTCAGAGCGGAATGTGGATGAGCGAGCTGATGCCGCATTTGTCGACCGTGGTCGATGATCTATGCATGATCCGTTCGGTTCACACCGAGGCGATCAATCATGATCCTGCGATCACTTTTTGCCAAACCGGATCGCAGCTCGCAGGGCGCCCCAGCATTGGTTCGTGGTTAAGTTATGGGCTGGGAAGCGAGAACCAAGATCTACCTGCCTATGTGGTGTTAACTTCTTTTGGTTCCGGGCGACCTGATGACCAACCGCTGTACGATCGCTTGTGGGGAGCTGGTTTTCTGCCGACCGAGCATCAAGGTGTCAAGTTTAGAAATCAAGGGGATGCGGTCTTGTATTTGTCGAATCCACCGGGAGTCGATCCAAAAAGCCGACGAAGTACGCTGGATCGACTGAAGAAGCTCAATGAAATTCGAATGGAAGCGTTGGGCGATTCTGAAATTCAAGCAAGGATCGCTCAGTATGAAATGGCGTTTCGAATGCAGACAAGTGTTCCTGATTTACTAGATGTGAGTTCGGAATCGGCTCAGGCTCTGGAGATGTACGGGCCAGATGTGAAGCGGCCAGGTTCGTATGCGGCTAATTGTTTGCTTGCAAGACGATTGGCGGAACGCGATGTACGATTCATTCAGCTGTTTCACATGGGTTGGGATCATCATGGTGGTTTGCCGAATGCCATTCGCGGGCAGTGCAAGGATACGGATCAAGCGACCGCAGGCTTGATCAAGGATTTGAAACAGCGAGGATTGTTGGAAGACACTCTGATCGTTTGGGGGGGCGAATTCGGGCGGACGATTTACTCGCAGGGGGCGATCACAGCCAACGATTACGGTCGAGACCATCATCCACGTTGCTTTACGATGTTGTTGGCAGGCGCAGGAATCAAAACGGGGTTCACGTATGGTGAGACGGATGAATACTGTTACAACGTCGTTCGAGATGGTGTTCATGTTCACGATCTCAATGCAACCATCATGCATTTGTTGGGTATCGATCACACGCGGCTAACTTATCGGTACCAAGGGCGCGACTTCCGCTTAACCGATATCCATGGGGAGATCGTGACGAATGTTTTGCAGGCTTAGTTGCACGTCGATGCAAACCCTGGCAAGTCGATCGTTCCAGAGAAAAATGCGAAGGAACGAACTATTCCGCATGATTTATGGATTGCTGCAATAAATCAGGCAAATGGGCTGATCTGACTCTTGATCTGATGCCGAGCTGATATAATTAGATTTTCCGATCCGAGTTTTTGTCGGTCCCGCCCAAGATTTTTTCCTACCCTTCCTTCCCCACCCCATTGCCACTAGGAGTTGTCCATGACTTCTGATCTAGGCGTTTTTTCGTCCAATTCGAAAACCCACACGTTGCGACGTCAGTTCTTGAATCAAGCTGGTCTTGGTTTATTGGGTTTGACGGTTCCGCAGTTCCTTTGGCGTACCCAGGCCATGGCAAACTCGGGGCAAGCCAAACGAGACGTGAATTGCATTTTCATTTGGACGCAGGGTGGCACCAGCCACCACGATACCTTGGACCCGAAGCCTCGCGCGTCCGAAGGGGTGCGTGGCCCGCTGAGCTGCATTAGCACCGCGGTCCCTGGCGTTCAATTTGCGGAGACCTGTCCGAAGCTTGCGAAAGAGCTTGGGCGATTTTCGTTGATGCGGAGCTGGAATCCCAAGAATGCTGGGCACGGTGCAGCGGATCAGTGGTGCATGTCCGGTCGAGCTCATACGCCGACCGTTGCGTATCCGTGCGTTGGATCCGTGATCAGTCATGAAAAGGGGTTCAAATCGCCGTTGCCACCCTTCGTCCAGCTCGGCAATTACGTCGATCGTACGTTTCAAGGGGGGACACCAGGCATCTTGGGGCTGGAGCATGGGCCTTTCGAAATTCACGCCGAGGCCAATGTCGATAAGTTTTCCGTTCGCGACATCACACCACCGCTGAACATCGACTTAGGTCGAATTGATCGACGACGAGATTTCCTGGCAAAAATCGATCGCTTGCAAAAGCGAGCGGATGTTCAGCCGATCGCCTTTGATGCGCTGGACGAGCATTATAAAACCGCCTTCAGCATGATCACCGCTCCCGAAACAAAACGCGCCTTCGACATTGGAAGCGAAGAGGCTTCGCTGCGTGACCAATATGGCCGCACTCCATTCGGCCAACGCTTGCTGCTCGCTCGAAGGCTTGTTGAATCAGGAGTCCGATTCGTAACGGTTAGCGACCCTGGATGGGATCACCACACGGATTGCTTCAATGGCATCAAGACGCATCGTATGCCTCAGGTCGATCAGGCGCTCCCGCAACTGCTGATCGATTTAGAGCAACG
>JBIKLJ010000262.1:0-6191 GCA_044359895.1 Pirellula sp. | reverse complement strand
GTTGGGATTCGAGAGTATCGAGCTGGCGATGGCTTGAATCGCATTCACTGGCGCGCGACCGCTCGAACTGGAAAACTGCACACTCGCGTTTTTCAGCCAACTTGCATCCAAGGCGCGATGCTGGTGGTCGATATGCACCAACAGTCGAATCCGGAGAGAAACGAACCGTATCGTACGGACCTGGCAATCACGGCAGCAGCTTCGATTGCGCATACCTTGTACTTGATGAACCAGCCTTTTGGCTTGATCAGCAATGGACGAGATGCAGCCGATCGCGTTCGAGCGATGCGGGGGAACGATGCCTTTTCCGATCGCGAATCCGCCAGGTCCAATGTGGAGATGAAGGCCCAAAGCGATCGAATTCGGCCAGTTGTCTTGGGTGCAAATCGCGGCCCCGAGCATTTCGCGGAACTACACCGAACCTTAGCACGCTTGGAGCGAACAGATGGGCTACGGGTCGGTGACCTGCTGACAGAGACGCAAAGCCGGCTATCGCGACAGTTGTCGGTCTTGATCTTAGTGCAGGAAGTTGACGATGCGATGGCTTTGGCTCTGGGATTGCTACGAAGGCAGGGGTATTCCGTCACGACAATCGTGAATCAACACCTGCAAGATGGGTTCGAGCAATCGGCTGGTCGGCTATTGGCTTACCATGTTCCCGTCTTTTCACTTCCTAACGAGGAGACTATTCCTCAGGTTTGCCGAGATCTTTTGGTTCTGTAAGCTAAGCCACGATGGTGCAAGCGACACACCATTGCCAGTGCAAAGAGACGGTACTGTAAGGCAGGCGGACATAGTTTTGCACCGAACGAAGCGTGCTTCATGCGCCAGATCAGTCTTCGTCCCGCTTGGCATACTCCGATTCGATCGATCGAAGCAGCCTTTGACGCAGAGTGTACAGCAGCGTTGGTTCCGTGATCTTTTTTCCTTGGATATCGGTGACGTAAAACACATCCACGACCTGATCCAAGTGGGTGCTGACTTTAGCAACTTGAAGATCCAGTTTCAGATCAAACAAGGCTTTGGAAATGTCGTATAGCAGACCGGTGCGGTCGTACGCAAACACCGAGATGATGGTGTGGTTTTCGGAGGTGCTGTTATCGAATCGAATCTGGGTGGGTTGATTCCGTGCGGTAGCAGCGTCAACCGCCGACTGGGCCTTCCATACCCGACGGAACACGGGTGGCTTGGAATTCAAAGGATCGATGGATTGGACCAGTTGCTTGCAAACACGCTCGATGCGTTCTGGTGGTGGTGCACCTTCGTAATCTAAGTCTTCCACCACAAAACGATCCCAGGCAAGTCGTCCCGGCTGTGTGTGAATTTCTGCGGAAAGAATGCTCAGGCCTTGGCTCGATAGGGCTCCCACGATCAAATGAAAAAGACCTGTGGGTTGCTGTTGCAAGGCCGCCGTCACGTACTCGGTCGCATTTTGCTTTGCGATGAACGTGCCCCATGCTTGGACCGGTGCGCTGGGTGTCAGTTGCCGAAGGCGACGCAACTCGGCAATCACCTCGTTCGATTTCAAGGACAGCAGGTAGCCCGGGGGAACTGCATTGATTTGTTCTTCCCACCAAGGATCTTCGCGTTCCTTTGCGTTTCGGAAGGTCATGACTTCGGTGCGTTGGGTTGCAACGATATCCAAGAATCGCTGGCCGGGACTGTCGCTTCGAAATTGCGATTCCGTAGCGTCATACAGCTGAAGAATTAACCGAAGTTTCCAGTCGGTCAATGCCCCCGGTCCGACTGCTGCGAGATCGGCACAGGTCACGATCAGCAGCATCTGCAATCGTTCCAGCGATCCCACCTGCGTGGCAAAGTGTACGATGGGATCTTTCTGGGATAAATCGAAACGGAAGGCGGTATGCGCCATCAATAAATGCTGATGGACCAAGAACACCAGCAGATCGCGATCGGAATCGGACAGGTTCAGTAACTTTGCGGTATCTTCCGCAATCACTTTTCCCACTTCGCTATGGTCTTCCACGAAGCCTTTTCCAAGATCGTGCAATAGCAGTGCCAGATGCAAGATCATTTTGTTCTTGCGACCGCGATAGACTCGGCCAAGTACGTCGTCCGATCTAGCAAATTCGACAGCGCATTCCACGGAGCGGATACAGTGAGCGTCGACGGTGTATTTATGATATTCATTGAATTGCAGAAGGCACCGCGCGTGTCGCATCGCAGGTATGATTTGCTCTAAGACCCGCAATTCATGGAGCCTTCGCAGAATCTCCCCGAGCCGCCCGGGTTCGCTAAGCAATTGCAGGAAACGTTCGATCGCTTCATGGCCAACGTTGGAGCTTTGACGCCTTAACATGGCTTGCCGGATGGTTCGCCATGTGCGATGCTCGATCCGACGCCGGTATCGGTTCGAAACTTGCATCAGTTCCAGAACTTTAGCGGGGTCGGACTTCAGTTGCTTCAGGCCGGATTGGGTAGCCCAGATTTCCTGGAAGCCAAGTCGAAGTCCCTTCCCGATGGGCCAACATAGAAACCTTGCAAAGAAACCGAATACATTGAGCCGTGAACGCGCCATACCGACGAAGTTGGCAGAGCTGTAGCGAACTTCGCTGGTGAACTCAAAGAACTCTTGCATGAACTCTTCGACGGGAAGCACGCCGTCCGTTCCCTCGAACTTCATGAGCTTGGCGAGTTCCACTTGCTTGGACCGATCCAACGAATCTTGAGCTCGTTGTGCCGAGAAGTGCAATTCGTTGCGAAGTCGCAGGAGATAAAGGTATCCGTCTCGGATCGCTTGAAAGTCTTCTTGGGCGAGGAGCCCCATTTCGACCAGTTGCTCAGGATTTCGTTCAGCAAAGCAAACATATCCGATCCAACGAACGATTTGAACGTCGCGTAAACAACCTCGAGAGCGTTTCACATTAGGATGCAGCAGGTAGACAGTTTCGCCAAATTTCTGGCGTTCGAGAAACCGCTCCTTTTCGATGATGGCTGCGAGTCTACCTGATCTGCGGCGGCATCCGACTCGGAATGAATTATCGAAGTGGTCGAAAAGTGATTGGCTGCCATTCACCAAACGCATTTCCGCCAAGGAGGTAACCACGGTCGCATCGGACCAAGCGATTTGCCTTGCTTGAAAAGGTGTTCGAATGGAAAAGCCAAGTTGCAAACCGGCATCGACCACCATTTGCGCGACGGCGCGCGCTAGCGGAGCGATCTGTGACTCGCGAAGCCCACGATACAACAACATCAGATCGATGTCGGAATAGGGTGCTAAATCACGTCGCCCATATCCCCCGAGGGCGATAAACGCGTACGAATTCCCATCGATGGGAATTTGAAGTCCGTCCACCGCCGCTGCGATCAGGGAATTGATGACCTCGTCCACATCATCGGCCCAGGCAAAACAAACTTGCGGGCCGGTCGCTCCGGATTGGTGCAGACTTGCTGCTTTGGACCGCGCGTTGATCAAAGACGAACGCGCTTCAACTACCTTCGGATGTAATGTAGACAAGTTTGACTAACTGAGTCCTACAGTGCGTCTTCGCCGTTTTCGCCGGTACGAATACGAACTGCTGTTTGGAGATCGGAAACAAAAATCTTTCCATCGCCAATTTGGCCCGTTTGAGCTGTCTTCACGATGGTGTCAATTACAGTCGGCAAGTTCGCGTCGGAACAAACCACTTCGATTTTGACTTTTGGTACAAAGTCGACAGCGTATTCGGTACCGCGATAGATCTCGGTGTGCCCCTTTTGACGCCCGTACCCGCGCACTTCGGTAACCGTCATGCCATGGATGCCTTGTTCTGTGAGGGCATTCTTGACGTCTTCCAACTTAAAGTGACGAACAACGGCTTCAATCTTCTTCATCGCGAAACTCCAGGGATGCAGGGTTTGCCAGAATCCTAGCAAACATACCAACGAATTATGGGACCGCCTGTGCGTCTCTCGCACATCCCATACCATCAGTGTAACCAATTCCCTTCGAGTCCAACAAGGGTAGCTCGTAGATCCAACAATAAACTCCAGCATTTTTGCACAGAGTAGCGACTATTTGCGTTTTGAGTTAGACCTTGAATTTCCTAATGTCGGCTAAAACGACCTCAGGAGTAATTTTCATTATGCCGAGCCGATCGCATGGGTTCCAAATTGGATTGAACCCAAATTCGATTAGACTGATAATCTGACGGAAAGCAGTCCCTATCGAAAGCCAACCATCTATGCGTTTTGACATCCGCTCTTCTTTTCTGATCGCGTTCATGTCTCTGTTGTTTTCGTCGATCGGCGATTGGGGGTGCGTATGGGCTCAGGATCCCGCCGAAACGCCGAAAGCAATTCGAGTCATCGAAACGCCACCTGGGAAACCACCCTCGGACGCGGTGGTTTTGTTTGATGGGAAATCGACTGAAGCATTGGTGCGGGTCGACGGGAAGCCGTGCGACTGGAAGGTTGAAGATGGCGTTTTAACGGTCGGGAGTGGATTTGTGGTTTCGAAGTTCCATTTTCGCGACGCTCAGATTCATGCAGAATTTGCCGTTCCCACCAAAGAGGCGGGCAACAGCGGTCTTTACATTCACGGCCACTACGAGATGCAGATCTCCAATACAGCCGGGCAAACTCAAGCGAGCAAGGAAATGATTGGCTCGCTCTATCGATTTGAAGCGCCCTTGGTGAATGCTGGACGAGCGGTCGACGAATGGCAGTCCTATGACATTGTTTATCGGGCCCCGCGTTACAAGGCCGGAAAGATCCAGGAAGAAGGAAACATCACTGCATTTTTGAACGGGGTCCTTGTCCAAAATCACATCGCGTTCAAAGAGCCTCGATCGCCGTATACTCCCTATATCTATCGCGAGACTCCCTACACCCTTCAGATTCTCGAAAGTCTCAAGAGGACGGATCGTGGCCCATTGTATCTTCAGGACCACCAAAGTCCCGTTCGATACCGCAGTGTTTGGATACGACCGCTCGATGAGGAATGCGGAATCTTTGAGCCAAGTGGACTCAAGTAATCGAGACCCGCCAGCTTATTTGCCTTGATCGGGCGAATTGCCTTGGAACGCCTTCTTAAGAGCATCGCGAAAGGGTCGTCTGGGAGAGGATTCGGGCTTGGTTCCCGAATCTTTCGCAGCATCTGGGTCTTTCGTCGCATCTGGAGCCGACTGGGACGATTCCCGATTCTTGGCACGGCGTTCTCTTATCTGTTTCACAAGATCAACAGCCGCCGAGATCGCTTGGTCCGCTTGCCCCTCGGTAACGCCGCTCAAGGCATCGACCACGGAACTCACGACAGGTGCCTCGCCCTGCAGCTGGCCTGCGATCAATGCGAGCACCGCAGCGGAATCGCCGCGCATGGTCTCCCATTTCACTTCCGGCTGTTCCAAAGTACCACCAATAGGTAAAACGACTTTGGGGACACCAAGCTTTTTCACCGATTCACGTCGCGCAAGTTGCTCGATCGGGACCGGGATTTCGATTCTCAAATCGAGCGATTGATCGAGAAGCCCGACATACCCCTCACTCGCTAGTTGCAGCCTTGAATCCAGCCTAGGCAGTCCCGCTTCCAGCCCCGAATGAAAAACACGCTCGTCTTGAACTTGGATCAATATCTGAGAACCGTCAACAAATACGATTTCGTGATTGGCTTCTTTTTCTCGAAGACGCGCAATTGCATCCAATGCACCAACAATCAGCGGTTCCGAAGGACCGCTTCGTACTTCATGAAGCGTCAGGGTTGCTTGACCACGGCTTTGATGAGGTCGCTCCAGAGGGATAGAAATCTCCTGGCTTGTCAACGATAGCCTCCCATCGAACCAAGCGGACTTCGCTAAGAGTGGAATGGCTTTATCCAGACCAAGGCCAATCAGTTCCTGAGTGATTTTCACCTCGTTCAAAATCGTGGCGGGTTGGACGATCACCTTCGGCTCATCGCTGATTGCAGAATACAGGAACTCAATATCAAAAGGGGGCACAACTTCCATTTCTGCTTGGTCCGCCCGTGGAGCCACGTAAACCGATAACCCTTGGATCGCAACGTTGAGGTCCAGTTTCGCAAGAGGTTTCTTGGTGACTGGCTCCTTGGGCGAGGGTGTCCCCTGGACCGAATGGATCAGACGCTCAAGATTGGTGCCATTTTCCAATAACGCGATGTCGATTCTGGGTTTCTTAATCTCGATCCTACCCAGGTTGCGACCATGCCAAAGATACCCCAATAATCCTCGATTGCT
>JBIKLJ010000261.1:0-6196 GCA_044359895.1 Pirellula sp. | reverse complement strand
GCATGAAGGGAACGGTCTACCGAGCGAAGAGTATGTGGTCCCGCCTGCGGTTGCAGCTGTGACTTATCGCCAAGAGGACATCGAGCCTGATCTGTCCCTATGGATTCGACGAGCTTCGTTCGTAGTGGTGGCATTAGCAGCCTCTGTCGTCGGTGTTCTGCTGTATCCCGTTCTTTCACCCACAAAAGTCGCAAACGAACCGCAGCATGGTTCCGGTCTAAAGCCTACCCAGGCAGCAACGGGAACGCTACCTGTCCTAGAGACTAGGCCGCAAAACGAAAGCCCCGAGAATCCGGCTTCATCCTCGCGATTGGCTAACCGAGATTTCCCGAAAGAGAAAGACGTAACAAAAACTAAGAACGGTCAGTCGGCCGAGTCGATGCGAGACAAAATCGCGAATGACCTTGTGGGAACAAGTGATTCCATTGCCCTCAATGAAAAGCAGATACCGTCCACGGTTCTTCAAGGGACGCTTCCAGACAAGGAAATGGTTGCCATCATCGATGGGCAACTTCAGCATCTATGGGAACGAGTCGGTGTACAACCTAACAGCGAGATCAAAACCGATGCATGGTTGGATCGATCGACACAAGCAATCGTCGGACGGTTACCCACCGCTGCTGAAAAGGAAGCTTTTCGCTCCAACAAGAGCGGAAACAAGAAGCTTGATTTCGTGGATCGATTGATCGCGAGCGAAGAGTTTTCTCGGAAGTGGTCGTTTGTTCTTGCGAACCATTACCTTGGCAGGTCAGGCACGATCAGCAACCGAAAGCAACCCAAGGAGTCTGAAAAAGCGTTTGTTTCTTGGCTGTCGCAAGCACTTTCGAGACAAACCTTCGCAGGCGAGCTAGAACAAGAAATGATCGCGGGCCCACGCGATGGGATTGCGAACAAAGTGGATTCCGAATTGGAAGACGGCTTGCTTCGAACGGATCCTGCTTCCTACTTGCTTTCCGAGTGGTTGACTCCAACCGATTCGGAAACAGAGGATTTGCAAGCTTCGACCGGTAATGTCTCCAAAGAGCAAAGCCAAGCCGCTTTTGTTTCCGCATCGCGACAATGGATGCGTATTACTGGCAGCAGTGCCTTGGTTTGCTCGCAGTGCCACGAAGGCGATTCCCATTCGACGGGGATCGAGTCCTTTTTGGCATCGACCGTTTCCAATCGGGGAACCGAGTCGTTCTGGAACGTTTCAGCGAATCTCACTCCGTTCTCCATGGAGCGGACCAAGGACCGAAATGTGCTGAAAGTGGGTAAGGCAAAGGATCTCTTTGTGGAGGATTCGCAAGGTCGGATGAAAGTCCTGAAGCCCATGGCGGCGCGAAGCAATTCTGGTACGGAATCGGCTCACGTTTTGGGGGATTGGTTATTGACTTCCGAGGAGGCCAGAAGGTCTCTTGTCAATTCTGTCTGGGACGAGATTTTCGGTCAGCCGTTAGTGCCGGTACTGGGATTGACGGACCAAGAAGGGCTTCATGAACGCGTGCAGCTCCGGGACCTTTTGGCCAAGCAAATGCAGCAGCGCCAAACGGACCTTGGCACCGTGGTTCGTTGGCTTGTGATGTCGTCGGCTTTTGGAGTGGAATCGCCGAAGGTAGACACCCCTTGGTACTTGAAGGCTACCGATTCTCAAGTTGCAGACGTTCAGTACCAGCTGAAGCTGTTTGCAGCCTCGTCTTTGATGAATTTGGAGACCAGTGAATCAACGCAGAAAGCGTCTACCACCCCTTCATTGATTGCTGGCTGGATCGACTCCAACCGCATGGATGATTCGAACAATCTCACTTTAGCTCAACCATCTGCATCGATCACCGCAACCAAGCAAGAGTCGTCCAAACTGGGCAAGCTGATTTATAGCGATTCGCAGATTCGGTTCCTGATGGAAAGCAAACGTCCGTACGATCAAGTTGCTTTGTTCGCAGAGCGAATCGGTAAGAGCAGCATGACGTTTTCTAAGATGGTGGATCATGCGTTTTTAGCAACATCGGCTCGTTTCCCACGTTCGGACGAACGAGAGATCGCTCTTAAGGTTTTCGAGGTATCGAATCGAGACGCAGTTCGAGCATTGATGATCTTGTTAAACGCTCAATTGTTTTGCGAATAGTGGTGGTGTATCCAACTATTTCGAGTGCAGGGTAAAAGAAAGATTGCATTGGCATCCTTGCGTAGGCCGTAACAAGTCGCTTTGGACGCAGTTACGGCATGAATTGCCATGTCTGATTTGATTTGACTTGTCTGACTGTGGAAGAAAAGGATTCTTATCAATTGGCACTCCCGTACAAACTAGCATCACTGATTTTGGCAGCTTTGCATTCGCAGTGTCTCATTCGATGGGCCTGCAAGGTTCACCTAGTGATGGCGTTGGCCATTTGTGGTGTTTCATGCACAGAAGCTCAGGACTATATCTACGAAGGGAAATGCGTCGACAAATCACTCAAGCCTGTTCCCGATGTCGAATTGCTCCTTGTCGTGGAACCATTTCCATGGTTGCCGCTCGATGCACCAGTTAAAATCCTGGATAGATCTCGTTCCGATGCATTAGGACACTTCGATTTCAAGATTCCACTCAACACCGATTGGCGGACCGGAACTCCAGTGGTGGTTCAATTACCGCACCAGAATTTTGCAGCGATAAAAGAAGAACTAGACATCGGCTTTCGTGAGTTGGGTGTAATTCTTAAGCCTAACGATCGCTATTTTTTCCAGGTACACAAGCGAAGTTCAATATCTCTTGCGATTCAAGACGAGACCGGTAATCCAATTGAAGGCGCAAAGGTAGCCGTGCTAGGAGGATGGTCGTCTAGGTATCTCGACGCGATTCCCGAGCTTTCTATTCCTGCGTCGAATCAGCAAGGTCGCATTGATATCGATACCTTCATCCTATCTGAAAATACTGCTATTAGCGTTTCGCATCCCGACTTCGCTATGCATCGATTCTTGTGCGGCAAACAAAGTAATAATGAAACGAGCCGCATTGGCGAAGTCACTCTCAAGAAAGGTGTCCCTCTGGAAGTCCTTGCCAACGACTACCGAATTGAAGATAAGGAAAGCGAAATCAGGATCAGGTTGCATGATCGGTCTCACGCACTGCAACCCAACACTCCTACAATTGTTCATCTGGACTGGCGAAACATTGACGAAGAATCCAGCTGGTTGCTCAAAAACGCCGACTCCAATTTTTGCCTCGACTTCTCGAGAAGAATCCCTTTTGTTTTAAGACCATCGCACACAAACCTTGAGATTAGTATTTGCAATACCGGCACATTGAGAGGCTTCGTACGCGACCGAATGACTGGCCGACCGTTGCACGGCCGAGGGGTGGCTGTTTCGACAGTTGATTACAATTTCTCCAATGGGACGCCTGTTTACACGCAGCACGACGGATACTTTGAAACGCCTGTTCCGAAGATTCTTAGGGAGTTAAAGGTCCGTGTTTTGAGTTGCGATGGCGGGAAAGATGAAACTACTTTGATAATTCCCGGAAATGATTTTTCGAAGCCTATCATCATTGAAGCCAGCAGTCCAGAATCCTGCCGAATCAATGTATCCGCCTCCGAGGCTGAAAACGACTTCATCGTTTTCCAGACAGAAACACGATATGCAATTGCTCGGGACGGATGGTTTGAATTCGATTCCAACGGCCGGGATTTTACGAGCGGAAGTGCATTTTCCATGAAGCGTCCAATGGCAGGCAACGTGATTCAAGGGCAAAAGTCAATTTCGATGGATCAAGAAGTATTTGCAATTGGCCGATTGCGTTTCAATTCCGGAGAACCAGCGGCTTGGTCCGAAGCGTCTGTAAAATCCTCATCGAAGAATATCGGCGACCGTTTGATATACAGAAAATTTCCCACAACTTCGCAGGGGCGATTTGTTTTCAGTGGCCTTCCAAAGCAAAACACTTTTCAACTTGCTCCTAATTTTGTTGGCACGGTAATAGGAGAGTTCGACGTTGATGATGAGGCGGTTGACCTAGGGGAGATAATCGTCGACGAATTTAGATACAACAAGGTTAGTCCTTCTTTTCACGTCGACGAATGGATCCATGGAACTCCTTTTGTCCCAAAATCAACTCCAGACCGTCCATTGCTCATTTTGACGGAAGGGCAATACCATTCTGTAGGTCAACTGCACCTTCTTCGATCGATCTATTCAGACGAGGAATTGGACATTGTCTATATCATCGGACCAAATGGCACGGAAGCGGAAGCGATCAAGACTGAGCTGCTTACCAGGAATTGTACGTTTTCCGTTGGAATAGATCGGCAATTGAGAACAGCAACTATGCTGCCGCGTTCGGCGATGCTATTCCTTCAGTCGAGTAATGAAGCGGTGTCGGTGGAAAAGCTTGACCTTCGTACCATTCGCGATGCGATGCTGTATTTGAATAAAAAGTGATGGAGTTCACGAATCAGGAGATGTGTAGCGACCGTTTGATCGGAAGTTGAGCCATCGAGGCTAATCAAGGGATTCAGTCCTAGTTTCAATCAAGCAAAAAGAACAAACAGTGCAAGGCACAGTCCGCAACGTCAATGTCGAGCAGTTGTCCTCAACTGCTTGGAACTGCCAAACACGTTTCCATCAAGAAAAGACAACCGAAACGCAACGCTTCCGATGTGCTTTCGAATCTTCAATCGAGCGTTTCTTGATCCCAAGCAAGATTGTAAAATCGAGGATCTTTGCAAGCTTCAGAATTAGTTGTTAACAACCACAGAATACAAGGAACACACGGAAAAGGAGCCTAGCTTCTTTCTGTCCTCGATTCCGTGTATTCCGTGTATTCCGTGTATTCCGTGTATTCCGTGTATTCCGTGTGTTCCGTGGTCTCAAAATCCGTCCCATGCTGGATAGTTGGTATTGTTTTGGTTAGTCGAGCAAGAAATGCGTGACCAACTTGTACAATCCAGTACTCAAAAATGGGTAATGTCCATCAGATCAAATACTGGCTACTACACATTAGAATCGCCGGGGCGTCGCGTAGCGGAAGCGGCCAAAGCTTCGGTGTATTTATGCTGTGCGGTCGCGAAGACGTTTTTGTAAGTGCGTTACCCTGGATTCTAGCTCCTCCATGGATAGATCTTTCAGGTCGCTCTCGGAAGTGGGCGATTCTCCGAGCAGTCCTTCATAAATCTGGATGCTTGCCTTGAGCTTACCACGTTGTTCGCCACGCTGCTCACCCCGTTGCTCCCCCCGTTGCTCGCCTATCTTAATGCCCTCTTGTCGCCCCTCTTGTCGTCCTTCTTGTCTCGCGTCGATTAAATTGGACTGGATGTCCAGACTGGCTTTCTCTCTTGCATCGTACATTTGCTTTTCCTCCGTTATCTCCCGAATTGCATTCAATTCACCCGTCGCTCGCAGAAACTCCAAGCCGGGGAGGAGTTCTTGAAGCTCTTCGACGGTATGCTCGCTAGAATTCTTAATCCAATAGGCCCATTGCTCCAAAACGCTTGCATTGCGCACTTCGTTTGCATTTCCATTGTACTTCGCAAGTTCGACCGTGTGAATCTCGATCGATTCCTCCAAGACTCGCCCACTTTCACTGTCAACCAATCGAAACTGGTGATGAAGCTGTTCGTCGTCCCATAAATTTCGCATCAATAAACAGATGGAATAGGTCGCTTTAAGAGCGCCGTATCCTTGGCCAGCTCGGAGCTGATCCGTGTAGGCTTCGCAGGCGTAAAAGACGGCACGCTTCGCGAAACTCGATTGGACCACGATTTGGATTTCAACAATGAAAACACGGCCACGTTGATCGGTCGCCTTCACATCCACACAAACAAGCTTGTCAGTCTCGAAGTCCTTGATTCCGAATGGATTGAGGTACTCGACCGATACAACAGGGTCCACAAACCGCAAAACCGCATTGAGCAAGCTAATCAGGCAGATTTCATTTCCGGGTTTGCCGTAGATCTTGCGAAACGCAAAATCAATCCAGGCACGAATCCCAATCTTCATTGACATTGCACTCACCGTTCATTTTTCCAAATCCACAACCTAAACCTACCGGACACGATTTTAGCAAAATGCAACCGGATGTGCTTCGGCAAGAGCTCGATTGTAGGCCGTAACAAGTCTATTGTAGGCCGCAACAAGCCGCTTTGGGCGCAGTTACGGCATGGAGTGTTAGGTAGGATTTGATTTGTTCGACGGGGGCAATTCGCTTTGAGCGGGGCTGCCGTAACTGCGCTAGCGCTTG
>JBIKLJ010000260.1:0-6202 GCA_044359895.1 Pirellula sp. | reverse complement strand
CTTCGGTATTTGCATCCTCTTTCGCATCGGAAGCCAGAGATGCGATTCGCCGCTGAACGGATGTGTAGTCGCTGGTTTCTAGCGTCTCTGCTAATGCAGCGCGAATCGGATTCAAATCGACGTAGGCTGCGCATGCCAACAGAGTTTCCTCGTCCAGAATCCGGACCGCTTTGAATCTGCTTTGCCAGAACCTGCCGAGCCCCTCACCTTCTTCACCATTAGCTCGCATTGCGATATATTGACACAGCAAGCGCATCCACCAAGATATGTCGCTCAATCGCCTGCGAATCTCAGCCAATTTCACAGGGTCATTTCGAATCGCATTAAGGTCAAATTCGTTGGGTTC
The DNA here is from genome assembly GCA_044359895.1 of Pirellula sp. Classification (GTDB taxonomy): domain Bacteria; phylum Planctomycetota; class Planctomycetia; order Pirellulales; family Pirellulaceae; genus JBKCUI01. The sequence goes on along the minus strand of JBIKLJ010000260.1, from coordinate 5,856 downwards.
GGCGGGAAACCACAGCTTTTGTCCGTCCACTTCTCGCCGGACTTTTCGTTTTGGGCAGAGCGTCCACCACCGCCGAGCGACTTCGGTATCGTCCCAGGTTTGGACGACGTCGGGCCTGGACCGCAGAACCAAATGGACGTGATTGGATAGGCATGTGAAGGCTAGCAAATCGATACCGAACGCGGATGCAAGGATCTGCAATTTTTCTTCGATCCAACGTTTTCGGTGGTCGAAGTTCTTTCCGGAGAGGGGATCGTGTCCAAGCAGGAAGCACCGTCTGTTGGTCCTGGCCATGGCATGGACCGCAACAATCTCCGAGGGATCAAAAATTTCCGCCCGCGCCAATCTCATGATGATTCACTCCGTCGAAAGAACCGAAACAAGAATTATCGATTCAGAATAAGGAATCCAAATTCAAATTGCAACTACCCACCCAAACAAATGCTGTGTCCCTTTGAGGTCCTCAAATGCTGTGTCCCTTTGATGTCGCTTGTGTCCCTTTGAGGTCCTGTGTCCCTTTAAGGTCCTTTAAGGTCCTTCTTCGAGGGCCCAAATGCTGTGTCCCTTCGAGGGCCCCATAGCAACCTGCGATGATCAACTGCTTCAGGAGCTACCGCGGTTGGTAGTCCCCGGGCATGTGCTACGCCAGTAGGCGATAGCAAACCAGTATGTGGCGTACAGAGCAATTTTAATGGCACAACCCTATTGAGCGACTATGTACAATCGTGAATTGCCACTCGTCTTTGAACTTGATCATCATCGCGAAATGTGGGAGTCCGCGGTCCCATTAAGAGTCGAGCGATGGCTTTCACCGACTGGACGGTACTCCATGTCGTACCAAGTCCGTCTGATAAAATCCGCTTACGATGACGAAATCGGTTGCTGCGAGATAGTGGATCAGAAGCGTGGTAAGTTAGTTGCGAAGTTGACGAGAGAAAATCATACGAAGCCTCAATTTGCATGGCTTCAGCGGCAAAGTGGCGAGATCCTCATTTGGGCTTCCACCTATGAATGCGGTTACGAGATCGTCAACTTCGGTACGCATTCGCTTGTGCATGTAGACGAAACGGATGGGCATCATTTTATCTGGACCGATTGTGTTTTGTCGCCAGATGAAAAGCGACTGGCCATCGACGGTTGCCATTGGGCTTGTCCTTACGAAATTCGAATACTCGACGTCAGTTCCGACCCACCTGCATTTCCACTAAGAGAACTCGCCGTGTTTCCGCTGGTCGGTGGCAAGCTTAGGTGGATCGACAATGAAACCATTGGCGAATTTAAAGAGTATCAAGAACTCTCGCGGCACATTCTTGGCGAGTTTTCTCCCGTGAAAACACTTCGAACATGGCAGGCATGGGGAGATACTGATGGCGGTATAACGTTCGTGCCTGCCGAACGGATTCCACAACTTCGTAAGGCTGGAATATTGAACGATCAAGCAGAGTTACGACATACCGTCACAGCAGCAACTGGCGAACAGGCCATGATGCAACACTACATGCTCATGGGATGGCCATCTTACAAACCTCAGGGTGAAAAAAAATCATGCCCCAACAGATGCGGTGGTGAGTACTATCCGCAGGGGTATGGCGACTGTCCGAATTGTGGACATATCGCTTAGTTGTTCTCCGCTTCACTAGCATCAGCAAGTTGCTACAACTGCAGGATAAGCGGAACCTTTCCATCGGATTCATCCTGGAGATAACTGGAAATAAGCAGTATGTTTTTCAACTCGTTCGCGCCCGCACACTCGGCGATAGCACGACGGAGTCCTTGCGGTCTGTAGCACCAAATTTCGGTGGAGCGATCCGCGAACCAGCCGGCTGGGAGACGCACAAGGGACGAATGAAGCTCCCGCAAAACCTATTTTGAAGAAATTTTAACGCAGCGTCCTGAGGCGATTCAAAACAACATTTGCCAAAATGTCTTTTTGCCATTACTGGACATTTTTCGACCTCTTTGTCATAGTTAGCGCAGCGTAGGAATTTTCCATACGGAATTACTTCAAGAACCTTTGTTAGCGGAAACAGCAAATGAATTTAGTAGATCTAATTAAGAGTCAGATAACGCCCGACATGTTGGGAAAGCTGGCAGGACAAATCGGCGCAAGCGAGTCCCAAGCCAAGTCTATGGTTGGCGCTTCGATCCCAACGCTTTTATCGGCTCTTGCCGGCTCCGCTTCACAAGCAGGTGGCGTACAAAAGATGCTGTCTGCATTGAGTGGCCTCGGTTCAATGAGCGATATGTTGTCTGGCGCTTCCTTGGAGAAAGGGTCCGGGTTGCTTGGTTCCTTGTTGGGGGGAAGCACGCTCTCTGGAATTGTTTCGTTGCTGTCAAAGTTCTCAGGCTTGGGTGAGGAAACAACCAATAAGCTTCTTGGTTATTTGATGCCCATGGTTCTTGGGGGCGTCATGAGCTCGTTCAAGGGAAAAGCACCCGATGCTGCAGGTCTATTAAGCCTGTTCGCAGACAACAAGAGTGCTATTGCTAGTGCAATTCCATCCGGACTGTCGCTGGCGAATATTCCAGGATTGAACAATGCGAGCGAAGCAGTTCGATCGGCTGCTGAGACAGCGGGCCGAACGGTTGGGCGTGCAGCCGAATCGGCTAGCGACGCTGCGTCACCGCTAAAATTTTTGCTTCCCTTGTTGGGGATTGCTGCCGCACTGGGTGGTGGTTTATGGTGGTTCTTTAATCAGGCACCAGCCGTAAATGTACCAGCCGTAGCGGCTCCCAAACTACCAGAAGTCGCCATGCCAGCGATTCCTAAAGTTCCGGCAGAAGCTGTGAAACTCGGCAGCGATTTGTCCGGTTGGTTCACTTCATTAACAGGCTCTCTGAGCGGAATCACGGATGCGGCAACTGCGGAAGCGGCCTTACCGCAACTCAAGGATGCAGTCAGCCAATTGGATTCTGCAAAATCCGTGTTTGACAGCCTTCCGGCTGTTGGCAAATCTTCCATTGTGTCCATCATCACATCGAACCTTGGAAGTATCAAGGACTTGATCGCCAAGGTGGCGAGTATCCCAGGTGTGGGTGACCTTGTGAAACCATTCACCGATCCGATTCTGAATACGCTGACTGCAATGGGCAGCTAATGTTCAACCAATGGTATTGGGAATGATTTAAGGCCGACAAAACTCAAGGTACAGGGTGCATTCTATGTGCCTCCTACCTAGAACACTGGTAAAATGATTGCCTGCGAACAGGCACGGTGGACCGTGCCTGTTTTTTTTGGCTGTGTCAAGACCTCGAAAAGTGTTCACGGGTCGTTGGGTTCCAAGGTAGGATGCAGATAGTTCTATGCAAAAAGGTCTTTGTGTTTCGTTGCTTTCGTTATGTTCTGTCGAAGACGGGTGATGCGGAAGACAACATGAAGGCCTTTCCGCCTGCCGATCAAGGGATGTCCCGATTCGTTCTTCAGTTTCCTGAACAGCCGAGTCTGATACGAAAGTCATAGAGAAGGGTTAAGTGTTTTTGCCTCATGACTAAGTTGGCTTGGAGGCCGAAAATCGATTGCAAAAAACCACCGAGAGACTTACGATAGACCAGTACAAAGTTCATCGTTCCCACTCTGCCGTGAAATCGGAAGTTTATTAGCTCGATATGTTTTACTGGATCTACGATATTCCGACTTGGCAATTGGCCGTCATGATCTCGGGTGGGTTTGTTCTCCTCTATTGGTTTGGGGCTATCTTGATAAGTCCCGTCCTGCGTCGTTTAGTGCGATCGGCTGCTGGTAGCAACGACGTTGTCGGTTACATTCTCTCGAGCTTTGGCGTCTTCTACGGCCTATTGCTCGGTCTGATCGCAATTGGCGCTCATCAAAACTATACGAATGTCGAAGAAGCCGTGGCGAGAGAGGCTATCGCCTTGTCGGCACTGAATCAGGATTCCAAAGCCTATCCGGAACCACTCGGTCAAAACCTCCGCTGGTTGCTCCGTGATTACTGCCGATATGTCATCAAGTACGCTTGGCCTCTACAGCAAAAGGGAATTATACCGGAGGGTGGGAGAGTTAGGGTCACTGCGTTCCATGAGAAGCTGCTGTCCTTTGAGCCGCAGACCAGTCGGGAAGAGATCATTCATGCCGAGACTCTCCGTCAATTCAATCATTTCTTTGAATGCAGGCGGATGCGACTTCAGGCCGTTACCACATCCATCCCGCCTGTCATGTGGTATGTCGTAATTGTGGGGGCCTTCATCAATTTAGTGATGGTTTGGATGTTCGACATGAGGCTTATGACCCAATTCACGCTTGGAGGGCTACTTTCGCTTTTTCTAGGTACGATGATGTTTCTCATTGCTGCTATGGACAACCCTTTGCGAGGTGAGGTGAGTGTGTCGCCCGCGGCCTTTGAACTCGTTTACAAGGGCATGTTGGACGATGCCTACTAGGAACAAGACGTTGAAGAAAATTCAAAGCGTTAGACAAACGCGTCGCGACTGGTTGAAACAAGGCGCGAAGGCTGTAGCCTTGGCCTCGCTGCCAGGTTGTAAGCGGCTAGTTCCCGCTGGTCAAAGTGTGGTGAAGGTTGGTTTGCTCCACTCGCAGACCGGTGCGATGGCCATTAGTGAAACGTCGCTGCGCGATGCGGGGCTGTTAGCGATCGAGGAGATTAATGCGGCGGGCGGTGTGTTGGGCTATCCCATTGAGGCCATGGTGGAAGATGGACGCTCTCGGTTCCTAGACGAGTTTCCCAGGAAAGCTCGTAAACTGCTTTCCGAAGACAAGGTCGTCGCGGTCTTCGGTTGCTGGACTTCAGCGAGTCGCAAGGCTGTCTTACCGTTGTTCGAAAAGTTGAACGGGTTACTTTTTTATCCGGTGCAGTACGAAGGAAACGAATCTTCGAAAAACATCATCTACACCGGAGCGACGCCGAACCAACAAATCCTGCCAGCACTCGACTGGTTTACCAGCGGGGCAGGCGGAGCGCATAAGCGTTTTTATTTAGTTGGCTCCGATACGGACTACCTCTACTCCAGAACGGCGAACTTCATCATCAAGAAGTACTTGGAGTCACTCGGCGCTTCCGTGGTTGGCGTGAAGGATGCCTTAATAGGTCAGCGAGACTTCAAGGATGTTGTCGAGGCCATCAAGAAGTCAGATGCGGACATCATTTTCAGCACGATTACCGGTGACAGTAACGTCGGTTTTTACAGTGCGTTAGCATCCCAGGGGATCACAGCCGATAAAATTCCGGTCGTAGCGACCAGCGTCGGTGAGGATGAACTTCGGAGCCTCCTCCCGTCTCAGGTTCAAGGGCATTTTTCGGCCTGGACCTATTTCCAGAGTCTGGATAATCCCCAGAACAAGCGATTCGTCGAGCTTTGGAAGAGAGAGTTTGGAAGGGATCGTGTGACCGATGACCCGATTGAGGCCGCATACACCCAGGTCTATCTGTGGAAGCTGGCCGCTGAGAAAGCTGGCAGCTTTGATGTGGACAAGGTTCGCAAGGCGCTGGGAGGCATTCCCGATTTCGAAGCTCCCAGCGGCAAGGTTAAAATGGATCCGAAGACGCAGCATATGTTTAAGCGTTTTCGATTAGGCAGAATACGCGAAGATCGACAATTCGAGATCGTACACGAATCCGCAGACTGGATCGCACCCGACCCGTACCCTCAAATCTCCTTCCCCGGTTGGAAATGCGACTGGACCCGCAATGGGATCACCCAAGGCGAGCCGGTCGAGATCTAACTCCTAGTGGCACGGATTGCAAGTTCTGTTGCACTGAGCACTCTAGTTACCCGGCTCTGCCTGGTAACTAGAGTGCAAGCGAGGCTCCGCCTCGCCGAAATGCATCGTTAGATTGTGAACTCGGGAGGCAGGAGCCTCCACACCAATGCGTTCCCAGG